>DYIF01000001.1:0-155817 GCA_020723765.1 Elusimicrobium minutum | reverse complement strand
ATGTGGATTTTAACGATAACGGTCCTTCGGGATTAAATAAGTTTCAGATAAAGGTAACGACTGGTTTAAATCAAAGTGGGACGGTGATAGCGGACTGGACGGATGTAATAACAAACATAAACCAGCCTAATTACATTGCGAACTGGCAGATACCAAACGCCGTATATGATTTAATGCAAAACGGGACTAATTATGTTAGCGTAAGGGTTTTTGATAATGCTGGAAATATTTTTGTATCCACCGATGTTTTTTATGTTTTAAAGGATACGGTTCCGCCTTCGGTTATGAATAATCAGTTAGGAGACGATGTATGGATAAGTTCCAACTCAAGAGTTTATTCCGTATTTTTTGAGGATAATTTTTCGCTTTTAAATAAATTTCAAATTAAAGCTACGACAGGCCCAAATCAAACCGGTTTAGTTTTAGTTAACTGGACAGATTTGGTTTCGGATATAAACTCGCCTTTGTATGACTCGCCCTGGGGTATCGGCGATAATATATGGAATCTTTTGTCAAACGGTACAAATTACATAAGCGTAAAAGTTTTAGATAACGCCGGGAATGTTTTTGTATCCACTGATGTCTTTTATATAAGAAAAGACACGGTTCCTCCAAACGCCATAACAAATCTTAACGGAAATACCGGAGATGAAGGAAGCGTTAATTTAACCTTTTCATCTCCTTTTGACTCGGACGACTCAAATGTCGTTTCGTATATAGTAAAATACACTACTTTTGCAATTAACTCATCAAATTTCGATACAGCAATAACTTATTCTCAAAGCTGGGTACCAAGCCCCGGAGGAAGTTTGGAAACAAAATTCTTATCCGGATTAGAACCTAATACTAATTATTATTTTGCTATTAAATCGGTCGATAAAGCCGGCAATGTTTCTGCCATATCTAATGTTATACAGGCTGTTTCCGGACAGGATAATACCCCGCCGGCCGCTATAACCGACTTAAACGCATACCCGGGACCGTATAAGGGAAGCATCGTTTTAGAATTTACATCGGTCGGAGATAACGGATATGAAGGAACGGCTTCTTATTATAAAGTCAGATGGAGAACCGACACTCCCATAACAAACGTTTCTTTATGGAACTCGGCCACCGAGTATGCCCAGGCCTGGATACCTCAGCCTTCTGGAAATACAGAAAATTTTATATTAAGCGGTTTTGATCAGGGAACCACTTATTATCTTGCCGTTAGAGTTCTGGACGAAGTTTTAAATATTTCTTTGCTTTCAAATTCCACTTTTACTTACGCTTCTTATTTTCCGGCTCGAGACGGTATGATTTTATACCAGAACGGAACAGGCAATGTCCCTTTATATTCCGTTTATTTAGCTACAGCCGGAAGTTTCCAAACGGCGTTGGGAGTTCCGCCTACAAACGGAGGAACAGGAGCTACCGTAAGACACATAATAGTTAGAGCTTCTCCTTTAAGAAAAGAAATGATGGCGGGGATTTTGTCTTCAGACGGAGTATTACAAATAATGAGATACGATATATCTTCTAAACAATGGTCAAAAGAATGGTCTACTACTACTATTACGGCTACAAACTCGGCATATAGAGGTTTCGATATAGCTTATGAAAGTTTAAGCGGAAGATGTATGGTCTTATATAACGGTTCGGTTGCGGGAAATCTTTTATATAACATATACGACGGTAATAACTGGTCGGGCGGTATAACATTAACCACAGGTACCGCTCAATCCGTCGCCTGGGTTAGATTGGAGCCGAATCCAAAAACAAACGAAATAATGGCTATTTTTTCAAAATTAACATCGCTTGAGTTATATGCCACAAAATGGAACGGTAACAGCTGGACCGACGGATTTCAGTTAAGAAACGCGGTGGGCGTAACCACAATGCAGGATTTCGATTTAGCATGGAACAATACCGGCTCAAAACTTCTTGCGGTTTTCGGGGCGGGGAACGCCGGTTATGCTCAGACAAGAATTTATTCTAACGGCGTATGGACTACTGGACCAAATTTTACGCTACAAGGGAATAACGGTACTATAAGATATATAGTCGCAAAAGGAGATCCCAAATCAAAATATATAGGAGTAACAAGCTTTGATACCGGAGCCGACTGGAACGCAAATATATTTGACTCTGAAACAAATTCTTTCATATCACAGGCGACCGAAAACACAAACATAAGAAATACCGCAAACCAGAATAGGCCGATAGACGCCGTATGGGATAACTCTTCCAAGTTTATAATCGCCGCGGCACATGCGACAAATTCGGCTATTTTATGGTCTACTTGGACTGTTTCTAACGGATGGGGAATATCTCTTTTATCCGCTCCTACTTTTACCGGTTGGTCTAATCTTGTAAACGGAGTAAAATTGGAAAGAGATAAAGAATTAAATTATGTTTATCTTTACGCAAATTCTTCCTCAAACGATTTAAGAGCCGCTTTGTTTTTGGGCTCATCCTGGCAGTTTATAACCCCAAATCCTTTATCTACGAATGTTACGGCCAATACTTATCAACCTTATTTTTTTGCTACTACCATGCACGATGTAATACCGCCGATTATTACGGATAATCAAACCGGCGATAGTATCTGGAGAAGCTCGAATACCGCATATTATAACATAGACGCTACGGACGACGGCGGTTCTTATCTTAACAGAATAGAGACTATTATTTATACCGGTCCAAACAAATCGGGAACATTGGTGGAAGACTGGACCGCTCAGATTTCCACTTTCGGGGTTAATTATTATTACGACGATTGGAAAATTTCGGACAATACTTTTAATAAACTTGTAAACGGATTTAATTATCTCACTGTAAGAGCGTTAGACGGAAGCGGAAACACTTCCGAAGTTATAGATGCTTTTTATATTAAAAAAGATACCGTTGCGCCGAGTATTCCCGTTGTCGTTTCTCCGATTAATAACTCGTCCTCAAATATCCTTTCGGTCGTTTTTTCATGGAATAATTCTATAGATAACGCAAGCGGTATAAATAGATACGAAATTTCGGTTTCAACGCTTTCCGATTTTTCTAAAATTTTATTTTCGTCTAATACCGCGTCTTTATCCATTGTTATCAATATGCCCGGCGAAAATAGATATTATTGGAAGCTAAGAGCTATGGATAACGCATATAATTACTCCGATTATTCTTCTACTTATACGTTTTTGATAGACACCACCGTCCCATCTGTTTCCAATAATCAGTCGGGTGATGATGTATGGGTAAGCTCTAATTCAAGGTTTTATTCGGTATTCTTTAACGATAACGGCGGTTCTTTATTAAATAAGTTTCAGGTTAAAGCGGCTACCGGACCAAATCAAACAGGAACAGTTTTGTTTAACTGGACCGATATGGTTTCAAACATAAACTCTTCTTCTTATAATAATACCTGGAGTTTAACATCTTCTATGTTTAATCTTTTGCAAAACGGAACAAATTACATAAGCGTAAGGGTTATCGATAATGCCGGAAATGTTTTTGTATCCACCGATGTTTTTTATATTAGAAAAGATGTTTTAAATCCTCAGGTAATAAACAATCAAACGGGGGACGATTTTTGGAGAAATACCAATAATGCTTATTATGACTTAGATTTCTTAGACTTTGGCGGCTCGCTTTTAAATAAGATACAGATTAAATCGACAAAAGGGCCTAATTTTACCGGCGAGACTAACTTCGATTGGACGGATTTTATTATAGCGATAGATTCTTCCGCTTACTTAGATAATTTCCAGCTTCCGATAGGAATATGGAATCAGTTATCAAGCACCAGAAATTATATAAGTTTCAGGGTTTATGATAACGCAGATAACATATCCATATCGACCGATTCTTTTTATGTTTTAAAAGATACTACTCCGCCGACCGCTCCTTTGCTTTTATCCCCTTCCGATAATTCTCAATCTTCGGTTTATAATATAAACTTTGCCTGGGTCGGCTCGACCGACGATGTTTCGGGGATTAGTTCTTATGATTTGTATATATCTAGCGATGAAAACTTTTCGGTTATTTACAGTTCTAAAAACTCAATCATAACAAACGCTTCGGCTTTATTATCGGGAGGTAGATATTACTGGAAGGTTAGGGCAAAAGATATGGCGGGCAATTACTCATTATGGTCCTCCACTTTTAGCGTTTTTATAGATACCGTCTCGCCTCAGATAACAAATAACCAGAGCGGAGATAACATATGGAGGAAAACTAATAACGGTTTTTATAATATCGATTTCTACGATTCGGGCGGTTCTTTATTAAATAAATTTCAGATTAAGGCTACGACCGGGCCTAATCAAACCGGAACCGTATTATTTGACTGGACCGATTTAGTTGGAAATATAAACTCTAACTCTTACACCAGTAATTGGCAGATTGCTCAGACCTTGTTTGATTTATTGCAGGAAGGAACCAATTATATAAGCGTAAGAGTATACGATACGGCCGGCAATGTTTCGGTTTCAACCGATGTCTTTTATATTAGAAAAGATATAACATCACCAGTTATATATGATAATCAATCGGGAGATTATTTATGGCGCAGCGAAAACACAGGATTATATAATGTTGATTTTTATGACGCAACAAGTTTGATAAATCGTTTTGAAATAAAAATAACAACTGGATTAGAGCAGACAGGAGCTCTTATTTTAGATTGGACACCAATTATGACAGCAATCAATCAAAATATATATACTGATGATTGGAAAATTCCAGATAGTGTTTTTAATATACTTCCCGTTGGAGTAAATTATATAAGCGTTAGAACCTATGATAATGCTGGAAATATAAAAGTGTCTACCGATGTATTCTATATACAAAAAGATACAATGCCTGTTAGTATTATAAACAATGAAACTCCTTCTCATTATGCTGTTTGGCTTAATACAAATTCGCTTATTTACGATATAGATGTTATAGGTAGCGGAGTGTCTTTGATAGATAGATTAGAGGTGGCAATTTCAACTTATGGATATAATATTCAGCCTTATTTGATTGACTGGACAACTGCGGTGGCATCTATAAACTTAAACTCTTATACGACTGATTGGAAAATCCCTGATACTTTATTTGATTCTATGATATCTTTTACGACAAACTATGTTTCTGTTAGAGCATATAACCAAGCGGGTAACAAAACCACTCTTTCAGACGCTTTTTATGTTTTGAAAGATACTATAAATCCAGTTTATCAAAAAAATATTTCAGATGAATATTCTTGGAGTAATTCCTCCTCTACACTCTATGATATTGATTTTATTGATAATCAAAGTGGGGTGTATGGTTTTGATGTTCTTGCTTCTACAAATTCTTCAGGTATAGATCCTCTAATAACGTGGAGTAATGTTTTTTCAGATATAAATGAAAAAAATTTTGCTCAAAACTGGCCTTTACCTGAAAGCGTTTTTGAATCTTTAGTGGAAAATACAACCAATTATATATCGGTTAAGGTTTACGATGTTGCAAAAAACACTTCAACTTTATACGATTTGTTTAAAGTTTTTAAAGATACCACCCCGCCTTCGATTTACGATAACGAGACGGGGGATAACGAGTGGCGCGGTTTTGAAAGCGGTTATTATAATGTTGATTTTAACGATACAGGCGGTTCTTTATTAAAAAATATAACGATAAGGGTTTCTACAAGCGTTTCTGGAGGCCCTTATTACATAAACTGGAGCGTTGCGGTTGATAGTATATCTGCATCTTTTTACGCATCAGATTGGCAGATACCTTCAAATATATGGTCTTTGATAAACGAAGGAACAAATTATATATATGTCGGATCTTATGATAATGCGGGTAATTTTAAATCTCAAACGGGCTATGCCTTCACGGTTAAAAAAGACACCACCCCTCCATCCGTTCCTATATTAAATCTGCCCGCAAACAATTCTTATAAAAATAATCTTTCCATAGGCTTTGGCTGGGCTCAGTCGCAGGATGTTTTAAGCGGAACAAGCTATTATCAGATAATAATTTCTACATACGAAAACTTCGATTATATTTATCTTTCCACATTTTCTTTTTCCGAATCTAAGAATATAGATTTGCCAGCCGAAAATAAATGGTATTGGAAGGTAAGAGCTTACGATAAAGCAGAAAACTATTCGGCTTACTCCTCAAGTTTTAGCGTAGTCGTAGATACAACCGAACCTCAGATAACCAATAACCAGATCGGAGATAATATATGGAGGAAAAGTAATAACGGTTTTTATAACGTCGATTTCTACGATTTTGGCGGCTCGTTATTAAATAAATTTCAGGTTAAGGCTACAACGGGGTCTAATCAAAGCGGAACGGTGTTGTTTGACTGGACGGATTTAACTGCTAATATAAATTCTAATTCTTACACGACCGATTGGCAGATTAGCCAGGCTATGTTCGATTTACTGCGGGAGGGGACCAATTACATAAGCGTAAGGGTTTTTGATAACGCCGGAAATATTAAAATATCTACCGATGCTTTTTATGTTTTAAAAGATACCACCGCTCCTTCTATTATAGATAGCCAATCCGGGGACGATAACTGGTATTCTTCAAATCCGGGCAATATATTTAATATAGATTTTAACGATTACTCTTCCAAACTATCTTCCGCTTCTTATTCCGCTTACTCAGGTCTTTATAAAACCGGTATTCTGGTGTCCTCTGGTATAATATTCGGACCGAACTACAATCAATCGACTTTTACTGATAACTGGGGAGTAGACTTTTCAAAATTAAAAGAAGGATATAACCATATAACTATATTTGCGGGAGATATTTCCGAAAATACTACCGAATATATAGACGCTTTTTATATTAAAAAAGATACCACTCCTCCCATAGTGGAAGATTTGCAGAGCGGAGATACAAACTGGTACAACATAAATCCGGGAGATATTTTTAATGTAAGATTTTACGATTACGGAATAGGAATAACGACGGTTGCGATTAAAGTAACGACAGGACCAAATCAAACAGGCGATGTTTTAATAAACGGATCTACCATATACTCGGCTACGCCTTTAAACTCCATTACGGATAAATGGGGCTTAACCGATTATAACTGGTCGCTTTTAAAACAAGGCACAAACTATCTAAGCGTTTATGTATATGACGGTTTAAATCAACTAACCGTATCCACAGATGTTTTTTATATACAAAAAGATACCACTTCGCCTTCTCAAATAACAAACCTTAACGCTTATAACAATCTTGTAGCCTTAGACGAAGGAAGTTTATATTTGTCCTGGACCGCCGGCGGGGATGACGGTTCTATAGGAGCCGCAAAATATTATGAGATTAGATATGCTACATATAATATAAATTCTTCCAACTTCGATTCGGCTTCGGTTTATGTTTCAACACTTATTCCTAAATCTTACGGTAACTCCGAGCTTCTAAAAATTGAAAACTTAAATCCCGGAACTACATATTACTTTGCGTTAAAATCTGTGGATAAAGGGGGCAACAAATCGTTGATATCAAATACATCATCCGCATATGCCGTTCCCGATTTGACTCCGCCGTATTCAATAACCGATCTAAACGCGGTGCCAGGAGATTTTACCGGTCAGATTAAAATTAACTGGACCGCTCGGGGCGAAGGAACAAAAGGTTTGGAAGGCAATCAGGCAGTAAGCGGATATATAATTAAATATGCTACTTATTCCATAAACTCTTCGAATTTCGATTCTGCTTTAGCATATTTTAATAATCTTATTCCCAAAAACCCTGGAGAAGTGGAAGAATTTGTAATCGAAGGGCTTAATCCTGAAACTACATATTATGTGGCGTTGAAATCTTTCGATGAAGTAAATAACATCAGCGATATTTCAAACACTACCTTTACTTATGCCGCTCCGAAAGGCGCAAGAGACGCGGTAATTCTTTATTCCAAATCGGGATCTTCCACTTTGAAATATAGAAAATATTCAAACGCCCAATGGTCAAGCGAGTTAGATACGGGAATATCTTTTTCGGGTACGGTAAGATGGATTGTTTTGAAGTCCATTCCTGTTGTAAAAGACGAAATGATAGCGGGAGTTTTGGATTCAAATAATGTTTTAAAAGTTATTAAATACGACGGAGTTTTGGATATTTGGTCTGATATAACTCCGACTCCAAATCCGACTCCTGGTAATTCTCTATATAGAAACTTCGATTTAGCTGTTGAGCAAAACTCGGCGAGGGTTATGGTTGCTTATTATAATGGAACAGCGGGCGGTATAAATTATGCGGTTTATTCTTCTACGGCTAACTCCTGGGTTATATCTCCCACGCAGCTTTCTATGGCGTCTTTGACTGGCCAGATATACTGGGTAAAATTAAAATCCGATTTCAATTCAAATAGAATAGCAGTAACGGTTTTGGATTCCAACTCCGGCATATCGGCTAATATATGGAACGGTTCTGCTTGGATTGATGCAAGGAATTTAACTACGGCGGCCTCAGCATCCGCTTATGAAGTTTTTGATATAGCATGGGAATCTCAAACAGGAGATTTATTGGCTTTATGGGGAACGGGAACTACAACTAATTTTAATAAATGGTATTCGACCGGGACTTGGGGAGGGAATAGAACCGGTCCGGCTTTAGGAGTAACACCTTACTGGGTAAGGTTATGTTCAAGTCCCAATTCTAATAAAATAGGATTTACAAGTATATATGGAGCTACCAGATGGAATGTTTCTATATGGAGACCTAATGGAACTGAAGGTTGGTCGGCCTTACCGACTGCAGATACAGCTATGAGCGCAAACGATAAAAGAATTACCGACTGTGCATGGCAGTCTAAAACCGAGCAGTTTATATCTGTTGCGGTAGATAATCTTGGTACTTATGACACTCAGTTTGACTGGATTACATGGAATAATGGAACATGGTCTCCGGCATCTCCTTCTGTTACTACGGCAAATACTAACACAACTTTTTCTTCGGATATAAAATGGACTTCTCTACTTCCAGATCCTGATACCGATAATGTGATGGCATTGGCCGTTGATACTTCAAAAAACTTAAGATCTACTGTTTGGAGCGGTTCTTTATGGGCTGCATCGGGCGTAGGTTCAAACTTTTATCACGCAGTGGTTCAAGATTATAATTATGAGTCTTTTGCAATAGAGTTTAAAAGAAAAGATAATATACCTCCGACGATTATAAATAATCAAACTGGGGATAATATTTGGAGAAATTCAAATTATCAGAATTATTCGGTTTTTGCGAACGATACCGGCGGTTCTTTATTAAAAGAAATACAAACAAAAATTTATACCGGTGTTAATGGAAGCGGAGTTTTGGTTCAAAACTGGACTCCTCAGGTTCAGAACATAAACTCTTCTTCTTATTCTTTACCATGGGAATTTACAGATAATACATTTAACCTACTACATAACGGAGTTACAAATTATGTTTGGGTTAGGGTACTGGATAACGCGGGAAATATTTCAAATGAAATATCTGACGCTTTTTATGTCAAGAAAGATACTGTTCCACCAACTATCCTGTCTCATGTTTCTACATCCTCGTTTAATTTCTGGACCTCTACAGGAGTTGGTTTGATAGATATTGATTTTTCTGATACCGGCGGTTCAAATATTTCCACAGCATCTTATTCGGTATGGACAAGCACAGATATGAGTGGGACAAATATAGCCAGTAATGTTTTAATATCTACGGGAATAAATCAAAGCGTATATAATACCGATTGGAATTTAAATTTTTCTATTCTTTCTAACGGAACAAATTATATAAGCATAACTGTCTGGGATAATGCAGGCTCGTCTATAACTATAATAGATGCTTTCAAAGTTTTAAAAGATACTATTGGACCTTCTCAGATAACTAATCTTTCCGCTCAGCCTGGACCTTTTGCCGGTACCGTTCTTTTAACATTCTCGGCTCCGGCGGATGATGGTATAGTTGGTAATAACACACAGGGTGGTTATATAATTAAATATGCAACTTTTAATATTATAAATGACGTTTTGTTCAATCTGGCTACTTCTTATAATGAAACATTTATTCCATTAAACAAAGATGAAACCGAAAACATAATTTTATATGGACTTAACATCGATACTACCTATTATCTTGCCATAAAATCTTACGATAAAGCCGGAAACGTTTCTCTTATAAGTAACTCCGCTTCCTCATTAGCCCAGAAGTTTAATGTTTTTATAAACGAGGTTTATCCTTCCGGCACATCCGGACAGGATTGGATTGAATTATATAATAATACACCTCAGGATTTTAATCTTAATGGATGGAAATTAGTTTATCATCAAGGTCCAGTGGACGGTCCGGGAAGTGATTTAGATATTTGGATAGGAGCATCGACCGATACAGTAAATTCTGGTGGTATCAAACTAATAAATATACCTTTTAATCTAAACTCAGCTCAAAGCTATTCTGTAATATTAAAAAATAATCAAGGAAAAATAATAGATATCGTTCAGTGGCCAATTATTTCTAACGATCAATCTTTTGCAAGAATATACGACGGTTCAAGTTATTTTGAAATAGACCCAACCCCTACGCCAGGTTATAAAAATTCTATATCCACCTCATCTTTAAAAATAAACGAGGTTTCGTATAAAAACTGGAAGTTTATAGAGATTTATAACTCCACTAACTCAAATATTTATATAAATAATTATTCTTTTAGAGGAATAGACAATTTATTGTTTAAGTTTAGTAGAAATTTTTCAGCTTTCAGTTATTCTATGATAGATCAATCATCATTTAGCGATGAGAATTACTCTTTTGAAGATATCTTTCCAAACCTAAATGAAAATGGCGGTTTTTTGGTTTTAGAAAACGAATCTGGTCAGAGCGTAGATAGAGTAAGCTGGAAAGCAAGTCTTGTTCCGCTTTATAATTACAAAGCTCAACTTTTTGTCAACGGTAGTTATGCGCCATCCGGGGTTAATTCCTCAATAATAAGAAATGATGGTTACGATACAGATGACGATGGACTGGACTTTTCCGTTTCATCTATAATAACTCCTTTATATAGAAATTCAAATTATGGTCTATTAGCTAACAATGATATTTACTATCCCGTTAATAACGGATATATATCTTCTCGTTTCCCAATAAATATAAAGTTTAACCGCGATTATTCTTCCGGATATAACGACATAATAGCTTTTATAAATACAGATGGAAAAGATAAAAAATCTCCTCATATTTATAGGCTTTTAGATTTAGGATTTGATCTTTCAAATACTTTAGATCAAAAAAAGATTTTTGATTTCGATAATTTTTACGATATGGACGGAAATAAACTTGTTTCTGATGCGGTTTATAAAATTCTTTTCATAACAGACTCTTCAACCGCCACATCCTTGGCAATCTGGATAACCAGTGTAACAGCGGATAATTCTAATATTTTGGTAAACGGCTATGATACCAATAATTTGTGGCTTAATCCCAATAAACAGATTGATATTTTTAAGATAACGGCTTACAATCCTTCCTCTTATGATATATATATAACATCCATTGCTTTAAGTTTTAAAACTACCGATTATCAAAATTTAACTACTGAGCAGTTAAAAAATATTATAAAAACCATTAAATTAATAAAAGATTCTGAGTTTGGCAATGTTGGTGTATTTGAAGAGGGGATAGATATGGATGAAATTTCAAGTCTATCCAATTCCGATTTTGTTTTGAATAACGGAGAAATTTTTGTAAATATATCTACGGATAATTTGTCTTTTATTGATTCAAAATCAACAGGTACTTATTTTGTAGTTTTTGTTTCTTCGGACCAATCATACGATTATTCTCCGAACAAATTTATCGCCAAATTAAGCGTCTCAAGTTTTAGTTTTTCCGATTCTTTAAATTTAGTGTCTCAAAAAATCTCAACTAATCAGTCTTATATAGAAACATCGAGTTTATCGGTAATTTCTCCCGGAGCAGATGCTATATGGTCTTTAAATACAAATATAGTTTCCAACATCGAAACAAATGTTAATTACTGGAATAACGTCTATATATCAGCAAACGACGGTGTTTTAAGAACTTTAGATTATTATACCGGAAACGAAAAATGGGCTTTTATAACCTCTCCGCTGTCTCCAATAATAACATCCCCTCTTGTAAGCATAGGTGAAGGTGGAGAGACATATATATATGTTGTTGCGGCAAATGGTGATGTCTATAAACTTAAAGATGATGATACTTCTTATTCTCAAATCTGGAAGACAAACATAAACGACACTGTAAATAGCGATTTATACGATTCAGATACCGCAATATATTTAGGAACTCAAAACAATAAAATATTATGTTTGAATAAATCGGATGGTAATGTTTGTGATGGATGGGCTTTTGACAACTCTATTGATTCCTCTATAAATACAGATTTTTCAATAGATTTTAGACCTGATGTCAACATGGGCTGGGTGGGATTATTAAACGGAAAAGTTTTGTCTTTCAGATTATCAGATGGAGTTGTTTTGAATCAATTCCAAACCGGTGGGGCTGTAAAATCGGCACCTTTTATAGACTCTGCTTATTCTATGGCTTCAAACAATTTGTTTATAGCTTCAACTGATGGTAAATTATATTGTAGGGTTGCGTCGAATCTTAATGTTATTCCTTCAGGATGGGCCGATACAGTTTTAAATTCCGCGGTATATTCTTCTCCTTATAAACCGCCTTATAAAAATTATATTTTAGTTGGCGATGAGTCGGGTAGAATTTATAAGATAGATTCGGTTAACGGAAGCGTTTTAAAAACCTTTTTCGCTTCTTATCCCATTAGAACAATGCCGATAGAGTTTAACGGATGGATATATTTTGCAAGCGGAAAATATATCTACGCTTTAGATGAAAATGATTTTAGTTTAAAACCCGGTTATCCAATTTATGTTGGCAGTGAGGTAAAAGGTAATTTGATATTGGATAGTTATGAAGGCTATTTGTTTTTCTCTACTAATGCTGGAGGTAGCTATACTATAGACCTGTGGTAGGAGGAGATGTGAAATTATTTCGATTTTTTAATTTTTTAACATTACTTATTTTATTTCAAGCTTTTCTTTATTCTGATTGGCCTACATTTGCCAGCAACAACTCAAGAAGCGGATATACTGATTCGTTTATTCAAACTCCTATTGCCAAGGTATGGGAGGCTGAAATCCCGGGAGAAATATTATCTTCACCGGTAATATATAAAAACAAAGTTTTTATAACTACAAGATTTGGTTATATTGTGGCTTTAGATTTAAAAACCGGCTCTTGGCTTTGGGATTATTCAACATCTGGATTTAATGACTCTACTCCTTATGTCAGTACAAATACTTTAATTATTTCATCAATGGATTCAAAAATTTATGCCTTTGATATCGATGTGGATACTGATACCACTTCAAATGCCAAAATAAAATGGATTTTTGATTTAAAAGCGCCTTCTATATCGTCTCCTCTTGTTTATAAAAACAAGGTATATGTGGGAGCCGGAGCTCCCGAGAACTCAATTTTTATAATAGATTTTTTGACAGGAAAACTTATTTCGAAAAAAAGTTTTGAAAAACCGATTAATTCCGTAATTGGAGTTTGCCAGGATAAAATAATATTCGGCGGAAACGACGGTAAAATTTATTCTATGAGTTTGGAAGGGGTTTTAATAAGTTATCAGACAGCCGGAGGTTCGTTTAATATGAAATCAATAGCATGTGACAACGATAAACTTTTTTCTTTACCGGGATATGACGAAAGAAGGCTTTATGTTAATAGATCCTCGGATACTTCACTTTTGTATAATTCAGTTGATCTTAGTGGAAATCTGGGAGGGCAATGGAACTGGCAAGATGTCTCTTCTATTTCCATATCGTCTGATACTCTGTATTTTTCAGCCGGAACGAGCACAACTAATTTTATCGCTTTAAATAAAAATGATTATTCTTTGAAATTTATAATTCCACTGGTCGGAGATATATCTAATTATAAAATTTCTCCTTCTCCGTCAACTGCTCAGAATAAGATTTTTTTTACAACTACTCGTTCAAAATTTTACGTTGTGTCTTCTACAGGCGGAGTTTTGCAAATTTTTGATTTAAACTCTCCTTCATACTCCTCTCCAGCTATATCAGACGGGTGGGTTATTATAGCAGATATTAGCGGAAAAGTAAGCGGTTATAAAGCGGAGAAATATCTTTTCTTTGACTCTCCGGAGTACGATGCTGTATTAAATTCTACTTTGGCTGTTAAAATAAATTTTAAGGATAATCCCGAAAGCTATATTTTAGATTATTCTGTTTATGGTATGGATAATTTTATTTTGATTTCAAGCGGAAACATTTCGACAGGCGAGCAAGATTCTTACAAACTTTCCGATTGGGATATTTCAAATTTGTCAAATGGAGATTATATTTTAAGGATAAGATTTTTTAATTCTGAAAATCAAATTTCTTATGCAACCACTAAAATAAAAATAAACAAAAAACTTGCTCCACCTCAAAATCTTACAGCGATGGACAATCCAAACGATAATTGCAATAAAATAAAATTAACCTTTGATTCGGTTATCGGAGCAGCCGGTTATAAAATATATAGAAGCTCTTATAATACAAACAACTGGAATCTTCTGGATTTATCATCGTCTACGGTTTATATGGACAAAACAGCTTTATGTAATGCTACTTTTTCATATAAAGTAACCGCCTATGACGAATGGTTTGAAAGCGAGTATTCAAATACGGCTTTTGCTTATTCTATAAACGATAACCCATTAAATGATACAATCCCTCCGGGAAATGTTTCGGATTTAAGTATTCAATCTCCTTTGTGTCCAGGAGTCATAAATTATAAATTCACTCAAACTGGAGATGATGGTTTTTACGGTAAAGCTTATTATTATGAGATAGGATATTCCACTTTTTATCCTTTTTCTTGGGATAGCGCTGTAAAGATAAAAAATTCCGTTCTTGCAATATCTGGCGATATGGAAAGCGGTGCGATAGAGAATTTGATTTATGGAGTAACTTATTATATTGGATTAAAAATTTACGATTATGCAGGAAATTCAAGCGATTTGTCTAATATAATATCGGCTAGTACTTTATTCGATAGCCTACCTCCCGCTCCGCCTGTTAATTTTGTGGCTTACGACACTCCTGGAGATAGAGGGGGAAGGATAACTCTTGAGTGGAAAAAATCCGAAAGTGAAGATTTTTCTGATTGCGATCAAAAGATATACGGATATAAAATACTAAGAACTACAAAAACATTCGATTATTCAGTTTATTATGCTACTGTTTCTCCGGGCGTTTATGGTTTTGTGGATTTGGGCGCGGTAGTAGGATTAAGATATAGTTATAGAGTTTGCTCATATGATTCATCTAATATATCCTGTTCGGATGTTAAAACCACGGTGTCTGCAGATAATTTTAGATACGTAAGCGTAAAAAACGGAGGTGGCTTAGGTGATGAAAAAGGTTCTGCCGTATTCATAAAAGAAAATTCGCTAAGTCAAGACGACTATCTTATATTTTATAGAATCAAAAAACAAGAAATTGAAAATTTATCATATAGTCTTAAAATCCAAAGTTCCAATTCTTTTATTCCAACAGATATAATATATAAATTTGAAAGTTCAAACCCCGCGACTAAATTAAACTCAAACGCTACGATAAAGATAAATTATTTATCTACCGAAACTGCCGGAGTAGAAAAAAATGATTTGAGAATGTATTATTATGATAACGGAATTTGGAAAATGCTTAGAAATTCTAAAATAAATACCGATGAGGATTCGGTTATAGCTGAATATGATAAATTTGGATATTATGCGCTTTTTGGATATAAACCTCAGGGAGAGGCTTTTGATTCCGATTGGATATATACTTATCCAAATCCGGCAAAAGGAGATTTTCTAACTTTTAAGTTTGTAGTAAATTATAAATCCGATGTAGATATAGAAATTTATAACGTAGCGGGAGAAATAATAAAAAAAATTAATAAGAAAGACGTGATGCCTGGATTGATAAATGAAATCGTATGGGATATAAAAAACATCGCTAGTGGAGTATATGTTTATGTTTTTAAGGCAGATGGAAGCGGAGGGAAGAAAAGTGTTAATAAAAAACTTGCTATAATACATTAATCCAAGGAGTTAATGTGAAAAATATCTTTGAAAAATATCTTATTAAAGCCATAGAAGTATTGGTAGTTATATTTTTATTTTTTTTAAATAACGCTTACTCTGCTAAAATACATCCTGATGCTGGTACTACATCCGCATCTTTTTTAAAAATACCTGTCGGTGCCAAGGCATCCGCTATGGGAGGAGGTTTTTCGGCTTTTCCGGGATATATATACTCCTTTTTTTATAATCCTTCTTCCGCCGCCTCGATAGAAAGAAAGGTTTTTAGTTTTTCTCATAACATTTATTTTAACGACATATCGCAGTATGTTCTGGTTTACGGTTTTAATCCTTATTTTATAAAAGACAAAAAAGATTATCTATCTTTTTCTTTGAATTATATAAATTACGGAAGTATGGAAAAAAGAAGTGGTCTATACGAAACCGACCCTTTTTCCCCTTCTTCCGTAGAGGGAAGTTTTAAAGCGAAAGATATGGAAATTTTAATGAATTACTCGTTTTTTCATTCGAAGGATACGATGTTGGGCGGAAATATCAAGTTTATAAGCGAGTCAATAGAAAACGAAAACGGCCGGGTGTTTTCCGCGGATATCGGCGGGATAAAAAAAGCAAATATCAAAAACAGAGATTTTTATTTCGGGCTTTCGATTCTGAACATCGGGACAAAAATCAAAATGATTTCCGAAGGTTATTCCCTACCGTTAGCTTTTAAAATCGGAGTTTCGACTAAATTTAATAAATCTCTTTTAAGCTTCGATATGTTAAAGTATTCGGATAATTATCCATATCTTATACTTGGTTTTGAAAACAATATAGCCAAAGATCTTTATATTAGATTGGGATACAGATATAGAATTTACGGCAACGAATTGGGATTTTGGTCCGGATTTTCTTCGGGATTCGGTTTTGATTATAACGATTTCAGCTTCGGCTATTCTTTAAATTCTTACGGGGATTTAGGATATTCTCATAAGATAGAATTAACCGTAAAATATAAATAATATTTTTGGGTTATATTTTTATTTTGTAAAATTTATTTATGGATAACCATATCGGTTTAATACTTGCCGCGGGATTAGGTACGAGGATGAACTCCGATATTCCCAAAGTTTTGCATCTTTTCGATAAAAAACCGTTAATATCTCGTATAGTGGAAAAACTTATCGGACTCGGCATTAGGGAAATAGTGGTCGTGATCGGTCACAAAGGAGAGACGGTAAAATCTTATATAGAAAAAAACTTCGGAGAATGCGATGTTAAATTTAGGTTCGTAACCCAAAAACTTTTAAAAGGCAGCGGAAGAGCGGTTTATGAGTCGATAAAAGATATAAAAAACTCATCTTCGGTTTTAATAATATCCGGGGATGTCCCTCTTGTAAAAGAAAAAACAATAAAGGCTTTGTATAAAAAATACATATCCCAAAAACTCGATGCGGCGGTTTTAAGTTGCGTAGTGGGAGACGTTAAAAGTTACGGGCGAATTATCAGAGATGAAAAAAATAGAGTAATGGCGATAACCGAAGCCGACGAATTAAAAGAGGAACAAAAAGGCATAAATGAAATAAATTCCGGAATATACATATTTAAGACGGAAAAGTTAATAAAAGCCGTATCTAATTTAAAACCAAAAGGCAAAAAAAAGGAGTTTTATCTTACCGATGCAGTTGAAAATATATATAAAGAAAGGGGATTCATAGACGCTTTAAAGATTTACGACGAGACCGAAATATCCGGGCCGAACTCCAAAACGGAGCTTTTTGAACTTGAAAAAAAATATTATTTTGAAAACATTAAAAAAAATATTAAAAGGGGCGCGGTAATCAAAGATTATAATACGGTTTATATATCCGAAGAAGCGGTTATAGGAAAAGACTCCGTAATATATAACGATTCGCATATATACGGCAGATCTAAAATAGGCAAAAACGTAATTATAGGCCCTTATGTTATAATAGAGGATAGCGTAATAGAAGATAATTGCGTTATAAAACCTTTTACTTACATATCCAAAAGCAAAATAAGAAATTCAACTTCGGTCGGCCCTTTTTCTCATATAAGGCCGGATAGCGATATAGGGCCTTCGGCTAAAATAGGGAATTTCTCGGAAATAAAAAAATCCAGAATAAGAAAGGGTTCCAAAGTCCCTCATTTGAGCTATGTGGGAGACACCGATATGGGAGAGGGCGTAAATATAGGGGCCGGAACCATAACCTGCAATTATGACGGTAAAAATAAACATAAAACCATAATATCCGACGGGGCTTTTATCGGCTCAAATACCAATCTTGTGGCTCCTGTTAAAATAGGCAAAAACTCTCTTATAGGAGCGGGCTCGACCATAACCGAGGATGTTCCCGATAACAGCCTCGCTATAGCGAGAGCCAGACAGGTGGTAAAAAATAAAAAAAATTAAAAAGAGGTGGTTATGAGAAGATACTGGGAACAAGGAGAATTAAAAATTTTCTCCGGTAATTCCAATAAATCTTTAGCTTTGAAGATATCGGAAATACTGGGCATGCCTTTAGGTAACATAAAAGTCGCGAGATTTGCCGACGGCGAAATAGACGTTAAAATACTTGAAAACGTAAGAGGAGCTGATTGTTATGTGGTTCAGTCTACCTGTAATCCGGTAAACGAAAACTTAATGGAGCTTTTGATAATGATAGACGCTTTTAAAAGGGCAAGTGCCGGAAGGATAATAGCTGTTATCCCTTATTTCGGATACGCAAGAGCCGATAGAAAAGCCGAGCCCAGAGTTCCAATAAGCGCCAAATTGGTCGCGGATTTGCTTACCGTTTCGGGAGCGGATAGGGTTATAACCATAGATTTGCACGCTCCTCAGATACAGGGCTTTTTCGATATCCCCGTGGATAACCTTTACGCAAGGCCGGTATTTTTAGATTACATAAAAGGAATGGATCTTTCCAATACCATAGTGGTTTCTCCCGACATAGGAAGCGTCGATAGAGCTCGGTCTTTTGCCAAAAAATTGGATTTGGGGCTTGTTATAGTGGATAAAAGAAGGCCCAAACCCAATATGGCCGAGGTTTATAACATTATAGGAAGCGTAAACGGGCTAAACTGTTTAATATTCGACGATATGATAGATACCGGAGGTACGCTTACTTCCGTGGCTAACGCAATAAAAAAAGCGGGAGCTAAAAGCATAATGGCTTTTGCCACTCACAGCGTTTTGTCGAAAGACGCGGTTTCAAAGATAAACGATTCTCCGATAGATAGCGTCGTTTTTACCGATACCATACCGATAGATCTTTCCAAATGCGATAAGTTTAAAGTGGTTAGCGTTTCAAAAATATTGGCCGAGGCTATTAAGAGAAATCATTTGAGGGAATCTGTAAGCGAACTTTTCGATTGATAAAATCGGAGATAAAATTTGCTAAAATATAATAGTATAGTAGAGATGTTTGATATTTTCTCTATTTTTATTTATTTTATTAAAGGAGAGATTTATGAACAACATAATACTTAATGCCGTTTTAAGAGAAGGCGTAGGAGTAAGAGGCAAACTTAGAAGCATAAGAGAATCCAATATGATCCCGGCGGTTATATACGGTAGCGGGAAAGAACCTCTGGCCGTAAGCGTAAATATGAACGAAATATTAAAGGTTTTAAAAGATTCCAAAAACTCAATAATAACTTTAAAAACCGATAAAGGAGAGGAAAAGGTTATTATTAAAGACGTTTCAAAACATGTGGTTACGGATAAAATAATACATATAGATTTTGCGAGAGTTTCCATGGATAAGAAGATAGACATTAAAGTTCCGATTAAATTTTTGGGCGAGCCTTACGGGGTTAAAACGCAGGGCGGCGTTGCTGAGTACGATATGAGGGAACTTGAGATAAGATGTTTGCCCGCCGATATACCGCATGAAATTCCGATAGATATATCCGCTCTCAAAATAGGCGATTCCATAAGAATAAAAGATTTGAAGTTCGATAAATTCGAAATAAGAGAAAACCCGGAAAATCTTATCATAAGCATAATATCCGCAAAAGAAGAAGAGGTAGCGCCTCAAGCTGCGGCCGCGCCGGAACAGCCCGAAGTGATAGAGAAAGGAAAGAAGGCTGAAGGGGAAGGCGCGGAGGCTGGAAAGGAAGCCGGCAAAAAGGAAGAGAAGAAATAAGATAATATACGGTTTTTTCTCTATCCCTTTTATTTATGACCAAAATATGTTTTGCCGGTTTGGGTAATCCCGGCGATAAATATAAAAACACCAGGCATAATGTCGGCTTTATCTGTATAGATTATCTTTCAAATTATTTTAAATTCCCGGATTTTAGAAGTTTTAAATCGGAGATGGATTATTCCTATAACGAATTATTGGGGACCTCGGTTTATCTTTTAAAACCGATGAGTTATATGAATAATTCCGGCATTCCTTTAAAAAAATTCATGGATTATAATAATATTCCGGTTGAAAATTTAATAATAATATACGACGACATAGACATAGAAACGGGGAAATTAAAGATAAGAAAAAAAGGAAGCAAAGGCGGACATAACGGTATGGGTTCTATAATAGAAAATTTTAAAACCGAAGATATAAAAAGGATAAGGGTCGGCATAGGGCCAAAGAGAGAGGGAACGGATTTAAGCGATTACGTGTTATCCGATTTTTCGAAAGAGGAGTTTGAAAAAATAAATAAAGTTTTTAAAGTAGCTCCTTTTATAGTAGAGGATATCGTTTCTAAAGGAATAGACTTTGCGATGAGCAAGTATAATAAATGATCATTTGATTTTATCTAATTTTATATCTAAATTTCTCGATATAATGTTGGCTTCGATTGAAGAAGAGTATATGTCTCCCGGTTTTATCTTTCCTATTTCGCCGTGAGTGTTTATTACCGCTTCCAATTTTATTTTAAAAGAGGATATATCCGGATATAAAACGTTTTTTCTTGTAATTTTAAAATCCAAAGGAAAGATCGGATTTATTATTTCTTTTACCGCGAATATTATATTTTTGTCGTTTTTTAAAGTTATATATAACATCGAATTGGGCTTTATGTGTTTTGATAAATCCTCGGAAATTTCGATTTTGCCGGTTAAATTGGCGGAGAAGGCGTAAATATCGTATCTATTTTTATATCCAAAATATGCAAACAAAATAAATAAAAAAACAAAAAAAAACCTCTTCATAACTATATTTTATCATAAACTTTAACTTAGAAACGGGTTTAGTAATTGAGATTAAATCTGTATTTTTCCGTTTTGTAGTTGTCTATTAACTTGCCGGCCGCTTCGAGAATTTTTTGAGGCTCCACAGGTTTTTGCAAATAAAGATTGGCGCAAGCTTCGACCGAACCTTTTATTTTGGTGTCGATTTCGTTTATTCCGGTCATTATTATTATGGGTATTTTTTTTGTTCTAATGTTCTTCCTTACTTCCTTGCAAAGTTCTATTCCGTTTATGTCCGGAAGGCCGACATCGACTATCAGGAGGTCGGGTCTGAAGTTGTCTATCCATTTTAGAGCGGCATCGGCGGTTTCGGTATAGGTAGCCAGATACCCTTTATCTTCAAAGAATTTTTTTAATATGTTCGCTATAATAACCTCATCTTCCACTATGAGTATTTTATCCATAGATTAGCCCCCTTTTAAAAAATTATTTAAAAAAAATAGGTTTTTTAAAATGATATTTATCAATATTTTAATATGAAACAATTATTTAACATTCATTTAATAAACATTTCATACCCTTTTATGTAAAATATCTTAACGGAGAATTTTATGGAAAACGAAATAGAAAAGATAGTCGGAGATATATCCAATATAGATACCGCAAGAATGAGTTTGAGATGGGCGCTTGAGAAAATATCTTCTCTGGAAAAAGAAAAGTTGGATTTGAAAAAAAACGTAGAAATTTTAGACGATGAGAAGAAAAAGCTTTCCGAAAGACTTTCTCAAATAGAATTTAATTTAAACTCAAGGCTTAAGACCGTGGAAGAAAAAGAGGATTTCTATAAAAAATTGGAAGCAACCATTTCTCTTTTGGGAGAGGGGAAGATAAGCATAGACGATTTGATAAAAAAAGAAGCGAGGATAGAAATTTTAAGAAAGGAACTTGAGGAGGAGTATCAGAAAAGATTTGAGGAGCTCGATATAAAGCAGAGAAATCTGGTCGGTTTGTGGCAAAAAAGGTTGCTGGACACGGAAAGCTTATATTCCGAAAAACTTTCGGAAGCTCAAAAAAAATACGACCAGCTTAAAAAAGAAACCGAGGAAGTTTTTAAAAATAGAATAAACGAAATAGAAGATTCGTTTAGACTTAGAGAGACCGAACTTTTGTCCAGAGTTAAAAATCTTGAGGAAAACCTCGCCGGAAAGGAAAGGGCCCTTGAAGAAGAAAAAGAAAAGATTAGAAGAGAGTATGAAGAGAAGAAAAAAGAGCTTGAGGAGAGAGGCAGAAAAGAATATGAATTTTTAACTCATAATTTTAACAAAAAACTTGAAAATATAGAGGAGGAGAGGAAAAGAGAGATTTCCGAAATTCATAAAGCTTTTGAGGCGGAAAGAGAGCGAGTAGTTTTAAGAGCGAAAGAAATGGAGGAAAAATATAAAGAAAGTCAAACCACCATTTCAAAGCTTGAAAACGAAATAAGCTCGTTGAAGGAAAATTTCAGACAAGAATTATTAAAGCAAATATCTTTAAGAGAGCAAGAATATTCTGATAATCTAAAAAAATTTGAAGAAGAAAGAGAAAAAGTTAAGGCTGTAAACGACGAATTAATTAATAAGATAAAAGAACTTGAAAGCAAAATACTGGAAGAAAAAAACAAAGTCGCCGCCGAATATGAGGCAAAATTTGCTCGGTATCAGGCGGATTTCGAAAAAAGAATGGAATCTTTGAGGAAAGAATACGAAAATAAAATAGCCGAAAAAGAATCCAATCTTAAATCGGTCGAGTCCAAACTGATCGAGATCCAAAACGGATACGACCAGAAAATAATCCAGATGGTAACCGATAAAGAAAAAGAACTTATTTCCGAGATAAATAATTTGAATAACTTAAAAGAAAATTATAAAACCGAGATATCGAACCTTCAGAATAAAATTTCTTTAATGGAAAAAAGTTTCGAAAGCAAAGTTTTTGAGATTAAAGCCGATTTTAAGAGAGCTAAGGATAAAGAGATTGAAGAAGCGAAAAGCGATTTTGAAAGCAAAGTCGAAAAAATTAAAAGCGAAGGCAAAATCGAAAAGGAAAAACTTGAAAATAAAATAAACGAATATTCTCAAATTATAAATAATTTAAACGATAAAATACTGGAAAAAGAAAAGGAATTCGAATCGAAACTTTTGTCTTTCATAGAAACCAGAGAAAAAGAGTTGAAGGACGAGATAAACAGACTTGAGTCCATAAGGTTTAAAAATGTGGAAGAAATCAGAGCTTTGAGAGATAAAATTTCGAACATAGAAGCCGATTACGACAATAAAATGAAGGAGATGGAAAAAAGATATCTTAAGATCATAGAAGAGAAAAATCTTGAGATAGAGAATACCGTAAAAGATATGGAGAGTAGATACAAAAATCAGGTTAGAGAGCTTGAGTTGTATTACGACTCTCAAAAACAAGAGCTTTACGCCGATTTTGAGGAAGAAAAAAGAAATATTTCGGAAATTTTTTCCAAAGAGCTCGGTAAAAAAGAAAATAAAATAAACGAGCTTTTAGCCGAGCTTAGTAAAAAACACGAAGAGTTTGAAAATAAAATATCTTTAGCGATAAGAGAAAAGGAGGAAGGTTTTAAAAAGCATCTGGAAGAGCTTTCCAGATCCAGAGACGAGTATTTGAACAAAGTAAACGAACTGAAGCTAAAACTTGAAGAAGAAAAAAAGAGATATGAAGAAGCGGCGGCCGTCAGAGAAAAAAAGATATCGGCCGATTATGAGAGTAAAATAAACGAATATAGAAATAAAATATCCGAGCTTACTGACAAAATAAATGGCATGGAGAAAGACTATGCCGGCAGAATAAGCGGATTGATAGAAGAAAAAGAAAAAGAATTTGCGGAAAGATCTGCAATGTTCGATAAGATGAGAGAGAGCTATCTTTTAAAGATAGAATCTTTGAAAAACGAGCTTTCCGGCAAAAACGAAGAATACGAAAGAGAAAAATCCAATCTCATAGATTTTTATAACTCTAAGATAAGGGAAATAGAAAAGGCTTTCGAAGATAGAATAAACCACATTTCCCTGGAAGAAAAAGAAAAGGTCGATGCGATTAAAAAAGATTTTGAAGAAGCGCTTATTAAAAAAGAAAACGAATACGATCAGGCGTTAAAAGAACTCAAAGAAGAATATAACAGAAGAGAGGAAGAAATAGTCTTAAGATATAAAGACGAAATCTTAAAAAGAGACTCCGATATAGAAAGACTAAACGAAGAGATAAGGAAAATAAAGTCCGAGTCCAATGAGAAGTTGTTGGAGGTGGTGGCCGTAAAGGAGAAAGAACTTGAAAGCCATATCAAAAAAATAGAAGAGATAAAAATTTCATATCAGAATAAATTAAGCGAAGAAAGAGCCAGACTCGAAGAAGAAAAAAAAGAGATGAAGAAAAAGTTTGATTTAGAATTGGAGATGCGTCAAAAGGAACTTGAGGCGACAAAAAGGGAATATGAGGGGAAAGTGTTGTCTATTAAGAAAGAAATTGAAGAAGAATATAAAGAAAAGATTAAAATTATTAGAAACGATTATCTTTTAAAGGAAAAAGAGCTGGATGAAGAATATTCTAAAATCTTAGAAAGAGAAAAAGGAGTGTGGGCTCAAGAAAAGAAAGATTATGAGAATCTTGTGGAAGAGTTAAGGGAGATATATCAAAAATCTCAGCAGACCGTAATAGCTCTTATTTCCCAAAACAACGAACTTTCGGATAAAATAAGCGAAATAGAGCTCGAATCTAACAGGAAACTGGCGGAGTTTAGAGTTAAGCTTGAAAATGAGTTTAATAAAAAACTTGACGAACTTGTTAAAATCGAAACCGAAAATATATCCAATAAACATAAAGAATCTTTAAATAAAATAAGTCAGTTAACCGAGCAGTTAAAATATAAAGATGAACAGATAGCCAGATTTAATTTGGAGATCGGCGAAATTAATTTATCCTGGGAGAAAAAATTAAAAGATTTTGAAATAAAATTATCCGCCGAAAAGGAAGAAGAGTATAGAAATAAAATAGCCGAAGAACAGGCTAAAATAGAAGAAAAATACACCAATCTTAAAATAGAGTTGATGGAAGATTATCAGAGAAAGTACGAGGAATTGAAGTCTTCTTTCGACGCAAAGTTTTCGGTAATAGAAAAGGAAAAAGAAAATCTTAAATCGGAAAATTCGGCATTGTATGCCAAAATAGAAGAATTAAATTTGAAAAATTCCGAACTGAATATTAAATTAATAGAAATGGAGAGAAAACATAATGAAGAGAAAGAAGAGTTAGAAAGAGAATATCTGGCGAAGATACACAGCGAAGTGGGATTAAAAGTTAAGGCCGTTAAGGAAGAATTTGACAAAAATATCGCCATAGTTAAAAACGAAAACGAATCTTTGAAAGAAAAAATCAAAGAAACCGAAGAGTTCTATAAAAACGCCCAAAAAGAACTTTTTAAAGAAAAAGAAAACGAAAAGATCATTCTGGCAGATAATATAAGAAAAGAATACGAAGGGAAAATGGAGGCGATGGTCTTGGATTTCAAAGAAAAAGAGAAAAACTACGATTTAAAACTTAGAGATTTGGAAAATGAAAAATCGGCCAAACTCGCGATATACGAATCCGAGATAAGAAAGCTTAAGGCCGAGATGGAAACGCTTAAAGGAAATCACAATTTGGAGTTGGAAAAAATAAAAACAAATTATGAAAAAGCGATTTCCCAGGCCGGCGAAAGATTGGAGGTGAGGATTTTAGAATTGCAAAATAAGCTTTCGCAAAAAGCGGAGGAATATCAAAAAGAAAAGAGTAGCCTGATAGAGCTTTACGAGTCCAGAATAAAAGATATCGCGATTGGTTACGAAAATAAAATAAATTCCATTTCGGAGGCGGAAAAACAGAAGTTCCAATCTATCGAAGAAAAACACCGGGAAGAGATAAGCCGATTGGAAAACGAATATAGAGAAAAGATCGATTCTATAAAAAATAAATATAACGAATATGCGGCGAGTAAAGAAAAAGAGATAGAGGCTTTGAAAGAAGAAATTAAAACGATAAAGTCTTTGGGAGAGCAAAAGATAACCGAGCTTTTGGCTTTAAAGGAAAAAGAGTTTTCCGAAAGAATAAAAAGGCTTGAAGAAGTAAAAGCGGAGTATGAAATAAGGTTTAGCGAAGAGTTGAAAAAAATCGAAGAAGAAAAGGCCGAGCTAAAGAGAAAGATTTTGGAAGAAAGGAATAAAAAACAAACGGAACTTGAATCCGTTATAAAGGAATATGAAGAGAAAATATTAAAAATGAATGGCGAATTTAAAGAAAAAGAAAACGAGTATCGATCGAAGATTGAAGAGCTTAATTTAAAAGCGCAAGAGATTAGCCAAAGATATGCCGGGGAGTTGGAAGAGTTTAGAAGAAGAACGGAGGCCGAATATTTCGAAAGGCTTGAAAAAGAGATAGCCGCAATAAAAGAATTAAATAAAAAAGAAAAAGACGCTCTTTTGGAAAAGATTGCCGAGAAAGAAAAAGCGGTTGAAGAGACGGGAAAACGTTACGAAAATAAGATAAGGGTTCTTGAGGCCAAGATTTCGGAGCTTGAAAAGGAAAAAGAGAGCGAAACGGAAAAGATTAGAAAGCATTGGGAAGAGAAATTGAACGAAAAAGAAAAAGAGTATTTCTTAAAAATTTCCGAGTTAGAAAGCAAATTCGAGATGGAAAAGGATGGTTTGATCGGCGGTTATCGCGAACAATTGGAAGCGAAAGATAAAAAAATAAAAGAAATTGAAGAAAAATTGTCTTTGAAGATTAAAGAGCTTTTGGAAAAAGCGGAATCGGAAAAAAACAAGTTGCAAGAAGAATTTGTCTCTAAAATGGAAGAAAAAGAAAAGAAAATGAGAGAGATAATGGAAAAAGCCGAGTCTAAAAACTTAGAGTTTGAAAAAGCTTTAGCGGAAATTTCGGATAAAAAAGAAGAGGAATTAAAAGCTTTAAAAACAACAATTGAAAACATTAGGGCTCGATATTTGGGAGAAAACGAATCTTTGCGCAATAAATTGATAGAAAAAGAGAAGGAGTTTTCCGAAAAGCAAAACAAACTGGAAAACGAGTATAAATCTATGATTGATAAAAAAGTTAAAGAATTTGAAAGCCGAATTAAAGCGGAGGAAGAAAAAAGAGCGGATCTTGAGAAGAAAAAAGAGGAAGAGATAAAGGTTTTAAGAGAAGAGCTTTCGTCTCAAATAGCCAAATTAATCGAAGAAAATAAGGCAAGAATCTTGGAAGAATTAAAAAAAGCGAAAGAAGAACATGTTAGAGAGACGGAATCGTTAAAGCTGGATATGCAGGCTAAAATAAAGGAAAAAGAAGAAGAGGTTTCAAAAATAAAAAAATCCATGGAAGAGATGAAATCTTATTGCGAGAAAGTTGTTAAGGAAACGGAAGAGAACGCTAAAGCTATCGGAGAAATAGAGTTAAACACATTGAAAAAATCCTACGAAGAAAAGATTAAAATTTTGGAATCGGAGAAAAAAGAGTTTGAAAGCGTTCTCGCTTTAACTCGCTCAAAGATATCGGATATGGAGAATAAAAACAGAGAATTGTCCGATATGATGAATAAAAAAGAAGAAGAGTATAAAAAGATATTAAACGATATCAGGTCCAATTACTTAAATAAATTGAACGAAAAGGTTTCGGAAGAGATATCTAAAGCGACCGAGGATTATCAAGCAAAAATAAAAGAATACGAAGGAAAGATTGCCAAAATGGAAAAAGAAAGAGAAGAATACTTCGGCAAATTAATGGAAAACTTCGATAAAGAAAAAAACAGGTACGAAAAGCAGTTAAACGAAAAAGATTCAGCGATAGCCGCAATGAAAGACAGGATAGCTCAAATGGAAGATGAGTTAGCAAAGATTAGCCTTGAGTACGCCAAAGCCATCGCCGGAGAAAGGGAAGGGTACTCCGCTAAATTGAAAGAAATGGAAGAATATTTTCTCAAAGAGAAAAAAGAGGCGGAAAAAAAGATTTTCGATAAAACCGAAGAGTTAAAGAAAGAGTATGAAGCCAGAATAAAAGATATTTCCGCCGTCGTTTCTTCTTTTGAAAAAGCATTAAAAGAAAAAGACGAAATAATAACTGCTCAAAAGCAAAGCATAGCGGAATTGGAAAAAGAGATAAATAGTAAGTTAAAATTATATGAGGAAGAGTTTTCCAAAAAAAGAAAAGAGCTTGGCGAAAAAGAAAGGAAAATAAACGAGGAAAGAGTAAATTTGGAAAAAGAATACGCGAGAAAGGAAGCGGAAATAGAAAAATTAAGGCTTGAGCTGATAAAAGCGATAAATCAGTATAAAAAGTAGGTAATATTATGGATATTATGAAAGAAATCAAATGCGTTCCAAAAGAGCTTTACGAAAGGCTGGTTAAATTCGGAGAAAAACTATGGAGCGAAAAAAATCCGGCCGCGGTAGAGATGACCGCGATAATGGAAGAGTTTTCTTTGGAAACTTATTCGACCGACGAAATAATAAAAAGAAGGGAAAGAGAAGCGGAGGAGAAATATAAAAATAACGTTAAAAAATACGAATTAAAAATTGAAGAGTTAAATTCTCAAATAGCCGAATTAAATTTAACCTTAGAAAAGTTAAACGAAGAAAAGAAAAAAATTTTAAAAGAGAATTTGGAGCTTAAAAAATATATGGAAGAGCAAAACAAACAGCTGGAGCTAAAGTTGATGGAGATAGGAAACGAAAGAACGAAGCTTACCGCGGAATACTCCAAGAAAACTCAGGAGCTTTACGATTCTTTTAGGATGAAAGAAGAGGAGATGTTTAAAAGATGGGAAGAAAAAAACAAAGAAATCGATAACTTCAGAATAAAATTGGAGTCTGATTACAATAAGAAATTGATGGAGATAAAAATAAAAGAAAAAAGGTTGGAAGAGGATTTTTCGAGAAAAAAAAGGGAGCTTATAAAAGCTTTTGAAAAGTTGAAAGAAGAACTTGATATGAAAGAAAAAATATTGGAGGAAAGAGAAAAAAAGATAGATGAAACGATAAAAAAATTGGGTATCAGCGAGGAGCTGGATAAAAAAACAGAGGATAAAGATGAAAGATAATAAGCTTGAAAACCTTCTAAACGATTTGAAAAAGGAATCTTTAAGCGAAGATTTCGATTTGAGAGAAAGCGAAAATAAAACCGAGGAAAATCTTTCTTACATTAAGCCTTCTCCCGCTAAGTTCGATTTTAATATGAAAACCGAGAATGTCGGCTCTTCCAAGTTTAACGTCGTATGGAGCGAAAACAAAGAAACGCTTCTTTTCTCCCTTTTGGCTTCCATAATATTAATAGTCATAGGACTGATATCATCATATGAGTATATAACGGTAATAGGCTCGGTTTCTTTTATGCTGTTTTCGGTATTGGTTTTTATAACATTTTTTAGATATGTTTTGACGGCTTATCAAAAATCCAAAATCCCCGAGGATATAATAAATAGGATTTCCGTGCTTGAAAAAAAGATGGAATATGTTTCTCAAAAAGAGACGGGTTTGTCTTCCGGGCGTACAAAAGACTTGGAAAACGAAATCAGGGAGATTAAAAGCGTTTTAAAGACGGTTTTAAGTTCTTTTAAAAAATGATGGAACATCTTTTATATATAGTAAAATTTAATTATGATTAAAAAAATATCGTCTTTGTTTTTTGCTTTTGTTTTCTTTCTGGATTCTTTCGCTTTTGCGATAGACCTTCCTAAAGGTTATGAATCCAACTATTACATAACCAGCGGAGATGTAATTAGCATAGCGGTATCTCCCGCAGAGGAATTTTCCAGAGAGGTTTCGGTTTCCCCCGACGGGACCATAGAACTTCCTCTTATAGGAAATATCAAGGTTACATCTATGACGCCTTCAAATCTCGAAAAGATTTTGACCGAAAGGTTTTCAAGATACGTTTCAAACCCCAAAATAACGGTTTCGATAAAAAAGTTTTCTTCTTACAGAGTCGCGGTAATAGGACAGGTTTTAAGAACCGGTTATTTCGATTACTCGGAAGGCATGACGCTGTTGGATTTAATAGCGGAAGCGGGAGGCCCCGGGGATTATGCGGATAGCAAAAATATAAAGGTTTATAGAAAAACTAAAACCAAAGACGGAGCTTTAAAAGAGGAGATATTTAGCATTTCCATGGATAGTTTTTTTCAAGGCAGCCTTGAAAAAAATATAGAACTTATGCCGGGGGACATAGTATACGTTCCGAAACAAAAATTCACCGCAAAAACAAAATGGGTTTCGGATAATATTATTCCATGGACAATGCTTGCCACTTTCGCCATAAGCGTTTCCATTATTTTGAGCAAATAAGATATGAATAACGAAGGCTTGACCCTATACGATTACTGGAGGATACTTAATAAAAGGAAATGGTCTTTTTTGTCTATTTTTTTTATAACGATAATCGCCGCCATTTTTTATACAAAGCTTTCTCCGCTTCTCTATTCGACTTCCGCGGTAATTAAAATACAGCCTCCAAAGATATACTCTCAACTCCCCGGTTCCGATATAATGGATATAGACCCCTGGGGGGCGGTTAATACAGAGATAAGAGTAATATCTTCTCTTGAAATAGCAAAAAAAGTTGCGGTTAAACTTAATCTTGCCAGTTCTTTAGACGAATTGAATTTAAATAGAGTGGCTTCCGAAATACAATCCTCTTATAAAGCGGATAGAGTTCCAGATACCAATTTGATTTCGATTACAGCATACGCATCCAATCCTTATAAAGCCTACGATATAGTAAGCGCGGTTATAGATTCTTATAAGGAGTACGACCTCGAGCAAAAAAGCTCTCAAGCCAAAAAAACTTTTAACGATATAATGCAAAGAAAAGTGGAAATAGAAGATAAATTGAGAAGCTTGGAAAGACAGAAAAAAGATTATATTCAAAAAAACCCTAATACCGGCATGGCTACGATTATAAGCGACCAGATAGCCGATTTGGAAATAAAAAGAAAAGAATTGCTCGAAAAATATACTTCCAATCATCCGGATGTGATAAGCCTTGATAAAAAAATAGAGACTTTGCAATCCAGATTAAAACAGATGCCTTCTCAGGAGTTGGAACTACTTAGAATTAATAGAGAAATAAAGCTTCAGGAAGATTTGTATTCGACCATAAATAAACAGTACGAAGAAGCCAAATTAGGGCTTTCTTCTATAGTTTCTTTCGTAACCGTTATAAATCCGCCTGTTTTAAATACCACCCCGGTTCTTCCCAACAAAAGATTGAATCTCGCAATAGGCATTTTAACCGGAATATTCTTGGGTATAGTTTTTGTTTTCATACTTGAAAACCTTGACGTTTCGATAAGCACAATAGAAGAGATAGAAACTTTTCTTAACGCTCCGGTTCTCGGGATAATACCTCATATTTCTTCGGCTAAGATTTCGGATAATTGGTTTACAAACATATTTAAAAGGAAAAGATTTTCAATAGACGGATTTAAAACCGTTTTGATATTTAATAGAAGAATAACCACCAACATAATAGAATCCTATCATACTTTAAGAGCGAATATAATATCCAACATTGAAAACAAAGGTCCGCTTGCCATAATGATAAGCTCAAGCGGAGCCGCCGAGGGAAAAACTTTAACCGCTTTAAACTTAGCTTTGGCTTCGGCGGGCTCCGGGCTTAAAACATTATTTGTTGAAGCAGATTTAAGAAGGCCGGTATTACATCAGATATTCTCAATTCCAAAACAACCCGGTCTTACCGATTTTATAGCCGGTAAAGCGAACTTAGCAGAGGTGGAAAGAGGAATGAACGATTTTATAGGAGGCGGTTTTTCGCCGGACGCCATGATTAAATTCCCCGGCATAGAAAATTTAACCGTGATTACGAGCGGCACCACTCCTTATAATGTGGTGGATTTGTTAGACAATGCGAACTGGACCGAGATAATGGACGAGTTAAAGTCTAACTTTGATTTTATAATATTCGACGGACCTCCGGTTTTGTTGTTTGTAGACAGTATTGTCATAGGTAAAAGGCTTGACGGCGTTGTTATGGTTTATAAATCCGGTAAGATAGCCAGAGGGGCGTTAAAAAGAGCGAAAGAACAGATTACCGGAGTCGGGGCCAAAATGATAGGTATAGTTTTAAACGGGGTTAAAACGAGCGAATTGGGACCGAGATATAGTTATTATTATGACTATTCTGATTATTCCGGAAGATAAATGCAGTTAACCCTCGGTTTGATATTCGTTTTCATTTCTATTTTAATAGTCAAATACGCTTTAAATTATTCTCCTTACAAACTTTTAATGATTTTTTTGGGTTTTCTTATACTTTTCATAACTTTTAATTATCCTTTAAAATCGGTTGTTTTTTTGATTTTTTCAATGCTTTTGTCTCCCGAAATAGGAGTTGGAGCGGTATCAGGAAAAGCGGTAGTTGTAAGATACGACGATGTTTTGCTCATTCTCATATTCCTCGTTTGGCTTATAAGAACCGCGTTGATTAAAAGAGAGCCTTTCTTAATAAAAACGCCGATACAACTTCCTCTTCTTCTTTATACTTCGGTTTATGTGATTTCGACATTATTGGGAATAATTGGTGGAAGGCTTAATTGGGAAAAGGCTTTTTTTTACGTATTAAAATATATCGAGTATTATATGATGTATTTTATGATAGTTAATATGTTAAAAGAAGAGAAGGATTATTATAGATATATTAAATATATGTTTTATGTTTTGTTGATAGTTATCGCTTATTCTTATTATTACTACGCTAACGCTACCGGAGACCTTGTTAGAACCACGGCTCCTTTTGAAGCGCCTTTAGGAAATCCGAAAGAATCCGAACCCGCATCGCTTGGGGGTTATTATCTTTTGGCTATGGGAGTAATGCTTGCCTTGTTATCTGAAATAAAGGGTGGCAAGTTTTTAATAGTTCTTTTGAGTTTTATATTTTTGTATCCTTCTTTTCTTTTGACCTTTTCAAGAGCAAGTTATATGGGTTTTATAACGCTTTTTTTGGTATTTGTAATTTTTGTTAAGAAAAGAAAATTTTTCTTTTTAATGGGCGCTTTCTTTGTGTTTTTAATAACGTTTTTTTTGCCCGGGCTTGGAGAAAAAGTAAGAGCGAGAATAGAATACACCTATAAAGGTTTGGAAGCTAAAAATATTGTCGTTACACCTTTTGGTAAAATTACTCTTGAAGACTCCGCTTATCAAAGGTATCAATCGATAGAAAGAGTCGTATTAAACGTATTGCCTAACCATCCGTTTTTAGGGGCCGGGGTTACAGGCGTTGGACTTGGCGATAATCAATATTCTCTTATTTTGGGAGAAACCGGTATTATCGGATTTGTGTTATTTGTTTGGCTTATATATTCCGTTCTAAATATGTCTTTTAAAGTATATAATAAAAGCGATAATTTATATGAAAAAAGCTTGGCTTTTGGAGTTTTTTGTTCGATATTCGCTTTTTTAGTTCAGGGTTTAGGAGTCAATACTTTCATAATAGTCAGAATAATGGAGCCCTTTTGGTTTTGCGTGGCTCTTGTTAGCGTAAGTTATTTGAGGATAGAAAAAAATGGGATTTGATTTGGAAGAGTTTCATTATAAAGTCTTTAAAAATACTTTATGGAATATTTTCGGAAAGATCTGGTATTTTTGCGTTATGTTGTTCGTTCCTTTCTATTTGCTTTCAAAAATAGGTCCGAATGATTACGGGATATATATCGTCATAAAAGTAGTTGTAGATTATATGAATCTTTTGGATTTGGGGGTTTCGACTTCTTTTGTAAGGTATTTGTCAAGATTCTATTCTTTGAACGATAAAGCTAAATTCAATTCTTATATTTTTACTTGTATGATATTTTATTCGGTAATTTTATTGATTTCAATGTTAATTTTGCTTCTAATCAGGGGAAAGATAGCGGTTTTTTTGGACATATCTAATAATGATTTTTCGCAGTTTATCTCTTTATCGGTTTTTTATTGTTTTGTCAGCGGTTTTTTAAGAATATTCGGGGTGGTTAATTCCATATTTTCATCTATCCAGCGCATGGACTATTCCAATAAGATCGCTTTTTTCGTATCCATAGCCGAAGTTTCCGGTATGGTTTTCTTCATAGAATCGGGGTTCGGATTGAAAGGATTAATATTAAATACTCTATTGGCCGGCGTTATAAACTTCGCGGTTAATTTTTATTTTTCGTACAAGCATGTTCCGATTTTTTCTGTGCGACATTTCAAATTCGATATGGATATTTTAAAAAACGCCGTATCTTACGGCGGCAAACTTAACGTAACTTTAATTTCATCATTGATAGCTTCTCATTTTGAAAAAATAATACTGACGAAATTTCTTTCTCTCAATTACGTTACTTTTTACCATATAGCGAGCAGTTTGGCGATTAATGTAAGGAATATTATAGTCGTTTTTTCAAGCGCCCTAATGCCCGGCTTTTCGGAATTGGAGTCTATAGGTTTGTTGGAAAATTTGAAACGCCTTTATTTAAAAGCCACCAAATATATGATTATAATAAGCGGTTTCATTTTCGGTTATCTTTTCGTTTTTTCCGAAGATATAGTAAGTTTATGGTTAGGGAAGAATTTTTTGGAAATATCTTATATTTTAAAAATTATTATAATAGGATATTTTATAAATACTTTTTTGGGTTCTGTTAGTTCTCTGGTCGGACAATCGATAGACAGAACGGATATACAGATGAAGGGAGCCATACTTAACGGAATATTAAATATGTCCTTGAGTTATTTTTTTATAATCAAATTCGGTTTTAAAGGCGTCGCCTACGGTACGAGCATTTCGCTGATAGTGGCGGCGGTATATTATGTTTTTGCGATAAACAAAGTTATAAAAGTCTCCAATTCGGATTTTTGGAACGGTTTTTTAAGCGTTTTTTACGGAATATTCTTTTCTTTGTTTTCGATTTATATTTTAAAATTATCTCTCGTTAAACATTTTAGTCTCCAGATTTTATATTTAATTGTAACTCTTTTTGCGTTCATAATTGTCTATGTCGGTTTTATGCGGCTTTTTAAAGGCATAGATAATTACGACAAACAAAAATTTGAGATTTTGTTTAGGAGATTTATCGGCTTATGAATATCGTTGATTTGTATGAAAGAGCTATAATAAGATTAAAGAAAATTTTCTTAAAAAAAGTAATAATAAACGGGAATGTTTATTGGAATTATTTCGGCAGATATTACCCTGATTATTTGAACAAAGGAAATGCCAAATCGTTTATAGAAGACAGAGCGCTAAAATATTGCGAGGGATACGGAATAGATGTGGGAGCGGGGAATTGGGCTTTAAAAGGAGCGATACCGATAGACAACGATAAGGATCTAAACGCATTTAATTTAAATGCGTTTAAAGACGAGTCTTTGGATTATGTTTTTAGTTCTCATTGTCTCGAACATCTCGATGATTGGCAAAAAGCGCTCTTGTTATGGATAAAAAAAATAAAAAAACACGGTATACTGTTTCTTTATCTCCCTCATCCTTCTATGCTTTTATGGAGACCCCTTTCTCCCTGGGTCGGTAAAAATCATAAACATATTCTTTATCCGTCAAAAATACTCGGTTTTTTATCCGATAATCAAATGGAAATAATAGAATATGCTTCCGATGCGGATCTTTATTGGAGCTATTATATAGCCGGCAGGAAAAAATGAATATTTTTAAAAAAATTTCCGATTTTTACGATAAAATATTGATAAAACTTGCTTTTAGGGATAAAACCGATAGATTTAAAAAAACGATAATTATTATGATGATTATAAAAAAGATCGTTTCGTTTAATCGGATTCGTCGTTTGTCCGGAATTAAAAGATATTCCTATTCGGATGAAAATATAAATTACGAAAGTGGCGATGAAAATGAAAATTTTTCCGTTTATCTGAATTCTTGTTTTAATCTATTCGAATATTTGTATCCTTCCAAAGATTGTAAGGTATTGCATTACGGTTGCGGGAAGGGGTATTTTTTAAAAAGGTTATACGATAGCGGATATAAAAATATATTCGGAATAGAAAACTCCGATTATTATATTAAAAATAAAGTTTTTGATAATATTAAAAAAACATCCTTTGAATCTATTGAAAAAGAATCTTACGATACGGTTTGCGTCTTTAATTTTTTGGAGCATATTCCTTACGAACGTATAGATTATTATGTAAAAAATCTTTGCCGGATAAGTTCCAGGTGGATTGTCGCAAGCATTCAAACCTATCCTTCTTATCTCGCCGAGTTTTATGATCATAAGAACAATATCATATTTGAAAGGAGAAAATGGTGGGACGATATTTTTGTTAAATACGGCTTTTATCCGGCATATCTTCCGTCTTCCAAATTGAATCTCGTGGAGCCTTTCATATATTTTAAAAAAACCGATCGATTTAATGAAATTTGGGATGGAAACAAAAATAATTTAATTAGAATTAAGATGGGGCTTGGCGATAGTTTATGCGTTTTGCCGTCTTTGTATTATATAAAAAGCAAATTCCCGGAGATAACGATATCTCTCGATAAGGATTCGTCTTTTTATGAACTGATCGGTTCCGATAGAGTATTCGATAATTTTCCGGTTCAAGATAAGGATATAAATATAGTCGAATTTCATGTTCCCGATAAAGAATGGGTCGGGAAACATCTTATATCCAATTTCGCTTGGCAAGCGGGATTGTCCGAAGCGATTGGCGATGTTTTAAAAATATCTCCCGGGGTTTTTATAGACGAAAAAGACGTCTTTGATTTTAAATTTGAAAAAGGAGTTAAGTATATTGCGGTCGATACCAGAGCCGGGTGGGTTTCTCGAAAATGGCCTCACGATCGCTTCGAATATGTTTGTAAGTTTTTAAGAGAAAAATACGGAATTAAAATTATAGAGGTAGGCAAAAATAACTGGCATAGCTCCGTAAAAGGAAAGGAAAGGCTTAAAAACTCGGATTTTTCTTTTGTCGATAAACTGAATTTGCGACAAACCGCATGGCTCATATCCAAATGCGGGTTCTTTTTCGGTAACGATAGCGGGCTGGCTCATGTCGCTTTGAGCGTCGGGGCCGTTTCTTTTATAATTTACGGGCCCGCCGAAGCCGAATTAAGAAAATATAATAATGCCGTCGCGATAAACGATTATGAATGTTACGGTTGTTATACCAAAGGTCTTTTCGAGGAAAAAGATTTAAAATACGGTTGTCCGTTAAATCATCATAAGTGTATGAATAACTTAAAGCCGGATTATGTAATTAAACAAATTACGGAGATAATAAATTATGAAAGGTGAGTATATAATCAGCTTAATAATTCCGACTTATAATAGGCCCGACGCTATCTTTAAATGTATCGATTCTATTCTTTTATCCTCATATCCGCTTAATCTTATCGAGTTAATCATAATTAACGACGGAGGGAAGGACGATGGCTATAGAGAAAAGATTTCGGATATGACCAAAAATAAATTTTTCGCTTTTGGATATTATGAAATCCATAACTCCGGGCCCGCCGCCGCGAGAAATGTCGGTATAAAAAATTCCGGAGGGGAGATTTTGCTTTTTTTGGGCGACGACATAATGGTAGACAAATTTGCCATAGAAACACACGCGAAATATCATCGCTTAAACCCTTGCGCCGAATTCGGATTGCTCGGTCGCATTACATGGCATAAGGAGATTAAAGTTACTCCTTTTATGCATTGGCTTGAAAACGGGGGGCCTCAGTTCGATTATAATTCTCTTAAAGACGAGAATTATACCGATTTTTGGCATTTTTACGGCTCGAACGTATCCGTTAAAAAGAAGTTTTTGACCGAAAACGATTTGCTTTTCGATGAAAGATTCAAATCCCCGGATTATTTTTTTGAAGATATCGAATTCGGTTATAGGCTTATGAAAAAGGGATTTAGGCTTATGTATTCTCAAAAAGCTTTAGGATATCATTATCATCCGATAAAAGCTTTAAAATACGCCAAAAGAATATATTTTTCGGGCAGATCCAGAGTTTTATTCGATATCGCCACGGGAAAAAATAAAAATATGGATGTTAACTTGTTTAAAATTTTATATCTCTATTTAAAGGCCGGATTGTTTCTTTTAATAACTTTAATTATTGAAAGATTTTTGTATTGGCCGTATGCGTTTTCAAAATTTAGCGATAGTTTTTTTTATATCGGAATTATTAGAGGCAAAAAATAAAATGAAAACGGTATCTTTTGTAATAGTAACATGGAATTCGGAAAACCATATCAAAGATTGTTTGGCTTCCGTAAAATCCTTGTCTTATCCTTTGAAAGAGATAATAATCGCGGATAACGGCTCGTCGGATAAGACTCTATCGGTGATAAAAGAAAATTTTCCCGAAGTTAAAATACTGACCTTTCCTCATAATCCGGGCTTTGGTTTCGCTTGCAATAGAGGAGCGGAAATTTCCAAAGGAGATATCTTGTTTTTTTTAAATCCGGATACCAAGATTCTTTCCGACGAACTTTCCAAAGCCGTAGATTTTGTATCCTCGAACGAAAAAAGCGTTTTGGGATTTAAGCTTCTATGGGAAAACGGAAAATTCCAAGACTCTTACGCCCGATTTTTCTCGGTATTTCATTCGGTTCTCGAATTGTTCGAGTTTCATTATTATTTCGGCAAAAATCCTTTTAACAGATATGTAAATTACGATTTTAAAGTGTTCGATAAAATCGCAGAGGTTGATTGGGTAGTCGGCGCCGCTTTTATGATTGGGAAAGATTTTTTTAAGAATATAGGCGGATTTGATGAAAAGTTTTTTATGTACTTCGAAGAAAACGATTTGTGCAGAAGAGCGAGAAAAGAGGGGGGAAAAGTTTTTTTCTTTCCGTATATGGAAGTTATTCATTATAGAGGGGCAAGTGCGGATAAAAAAGGATCGAGAAAATTGGAGTATTATCAAAGTATGTGTTATTATCATAGAAAATACGGCGGAGTTTTGTCGGAAATGATTATAAGGATTTCCATAATTCTATCTTCTTTGATATACCTTTTCGCGTATTTTGTTAAATATATTACCGGGAGAAAAAACGATATTTCCAAAAAGGTCTCCGTTAAGATAAAATTAATTAGATGGGTTTTAGGCTTATGATTAAATACTCGATAATAATAATAACAAAGGATAACAGGGAAAAACTTTTAAGAGCCGTTGAGTCTCTTAATAAAAATTTAAAGACTTTTAAAAACTATGAAATAATAGTAGTTGAGGCTGGAGAAAATTTGGCGGATTTGCCATATCCCGTAAAACATATTAAATTATCTTTAAAAGATGCGGGTTTTTCAAATCAAAGAAATATCGGAGTAAATACCGCTCTTGGGGAGTGGGTCATATTTATAGACGACGATGTGGAGATAACCGATAAATGGTTTTTTGAAATTACGAAAAAATTGCCCCAAGATAAGTTTGGCGCTATGGGAGCGGTTTTCCCCAAAGAGGACGCTAATTTGATAAGTTTTTCATTGGGAGTCCTCGGACATCCGGGAGGCGGATTTAGGTTGCATAACGATTCCAAAGGAGAAGATATGAGTTTGTCTCAGGTCGCCACCTGTAATACCGTATTTAGAAAAGATATTATAAAAGATGTCGGAATGTTTAATTTAGAAAATAAATTCGGCGCCGAGGATAGCGACTTGTGTTTGAAAATAATAAGCAAATACGGCAGAAACAGATTTTTGTTTTTGCCAAAAGCGTTGGTATGGCACGACACTCATAAAAATATTTATAAAGCTTTAAAGTGGTACATAAGAAGAGGAAAAGCGGATATAGATCTTGTTTTTATAGACAAACTTCACCTTGACTATGTTTTAAAAACTTCCGTTTCAATTAAATTTTTAATTTTTGTTTTAATATGGATATTCGCAGGTTTTAAATTGTTTTTATTTGTTTCGGCATTTTGGTATTTTTATCAAATTTATAAATATTTTTTTATGGTTAAATATTTTGGGTTTTATAAATTTAATGTTTTTTATAGATTTTTTATATTAATTTTATTCCCGTTATTAAAATTTTTAGCCGATTTGTTTTTGGATATCGGGAGAGTCATTCAAACTTATTATTTTTTAAAGAATAAAAAATGAAAAGGATATTGTATATAGACGAGCCGTTAAACCCGCCCGGGGGAGGTCAGATAAGTCTTTTTACCGTTTTAAAAAATTTAGATAGAAAAGAATACGAATTTAAAGTTTTTTTAAAAAACGACGGAGTTTTTAGAAATATGCTTTCGGGTATCGGGGTTAAAGCGGATATAGTAAAAATCTCGTCTCTTTTTATAAAAATAAAAGAGTATGACCCCGACATAGTTCATATTAATTCCGCATGCACCAGATACTCCTTTTTCTCGGCTTTTTGGTCTAAATTTTTAAGAAAAAAAACGGTGTGGCATAATAGAGTTTTGGACTCTTCCCCGACGAAAGAAAGGATAATATCTTTGTTTTCGGATAGAATAATAGCCGTAAGCCAGGCGGTAAAAAATAAATTTGGCTACGCCGATAAAAAAACGGTAATAATGCATAACCCTATAGATTTTAACGATATCCGATCGAAGTCGGACGGTAGTTTGTTAAAACAAAAAATAGGAATACGCGAAGGGTTTAAAGTTATCGGAGTTTTTTCTCGACTTGAAAAATGGAAAGGACACGATAGCCTTTTCAAGGCTTTTGCCGAATTAAAAAATACTCAAACCGCGCTGCTTGTTTGCGGATTTGGGGCGGAGATGGACAATTTGAAAAAATTATCGTCGGATTTAAATATATCCGAAAGAGTTTTTTTTGCGGGACATGTTAATAATGTTTACGATTATATGGATATTTCGGATATCGTAGTAAATCCATCGGCTGAGCCGGAGCCTTTCGGTAGGACGATAATAGAGGCGATGGCTTTGGGAAAGCCGGTTATAGCCACAGATATGGGAGGCGCAAAAGAAATAATTAATAACGCCGAGGACGGTTTTTTGGTCGAACCTAACGAAAAAGATTTGAAAAATGCCATAGAAAAATTTTTGGAAGAAAAAGACCTTTATTTAAAGATATCAAAACAAGCCTTAGCTAAAGCTAAGGGGTTCGATATAAATCCTTATATGAATAATCTTTACAAAATTTATAGGGAGCTTTTATGATTAAAATTTCCGCCGTTTTGATAGCGAGGAACGAAGAGAAGAAAATAGAAAAATGTTTGGAAGGAATAAAATGGTGCGATGAGATAATCTTTATAGACCAGTCTTCTCAAGACAAAACCGTAGATATAGCGAAGAGATATACCGATAAAATTTTTATAACCGAACCGAAGGGCATTTGCAATCCGGATAGGAACTTCGGCATATCCAAGGCCGAAAACGATTGGATTTTAATAATAGAGGCGGATGAGGTCGTTTGCGAGGATTTAAGAAAGGAAATATCCGAAGTTCTTTCGCAAAATAAAGCGGATATTTTTTATCTGCCTGTAAAAACCTTTTTTTCCGGCAGATGGATTAAAACTTGCGGTTGGTACCCGGGGTATATTCCTCGTTTGTTTAGAAAAGGCAGCATTATTTTCGAAGATGATATACATACCAACGGCATATTTAAAACGGATAAGATAGGTTATCTGAAAAACGATTTGTTGCATTATTCTTACGACGACATAAACGAGTGGGTGAAAAAGTTTAAAAGATATACGGACAGATACGCTTTAGAGTATTATAAAAAAGGTTTAAAACCTTCATTAATCTTATCGGTTAAAGAACTTTCGGCCAGGCCTTTATATTTTTTCCTTTTGAAATACTTTTGGCTTAAAGGGTTTAAGGACGGATGGCGGGGTTTTTTTATAAGTTTATCGAGCGCTTTAACCGTTATGTTTTCTTATTTAAAATTTCTGGAGATATATGAAAAAAATAATCTTTGACGCCAGGGAGCTCGAAAAAAATAAATATACCGGAATAGGAAGGTTTGTTTTAAATATTTTAAAAAATAAAAATTATTTTAATGGCTTTGATTTCGTTTTGATATGCGATTCTAAAACGGATCTGGACAATCCCACATTAAAAGATTTTAAAAAATATTTAATAAAAGATTCTCTTCCAATAATTTCCGAGCAGTTTTATGTAAGGAAGATAATCAAAGAAACAAAAGCCGATATTTATTTTTCTCCTTATTATAAGTATCCGGTATTTTGCGATATTCCGGTTATAACTTCTATTTTCGATATTATTTATTTAAAACTCGAACCGTATAAAAAAAATTTAAAAAATAAAATTTATTTAAAAAATTTTATAAGATTTTTTACGGCTAAAGCCGATGCGATAATAACATCCTCATACTCGACAAAAAAAGATATGGTTTCTTTTTTTAATATGGATGAAAAAAAGATTAAAGTTATAAGGCTTTCTATAGACGAGAGTATAAGAAAGATGGATAAAACCGAATCTTACGAGATTTTAAAAAAAATGAATATAAATTTTAAATATATACTTTATGTCGGGAATAACAATCCTCATAAAAACATAAAAACTCTTTATGATGCTTATCTAAATCTTCCTTTTAAATTGAGAAGCGAATATAAACTTGTTCTTGTAGGATTTAAAGATTCTTTTAAAGATTATCCGAATGCTTTCGTAATCCCCCAAGCCGACGATACCGAGCTTTCTTGTTTGTACTCGAATTCTTCTCTTTTTGTTTTCCCTTCTCTTTATGAGGGGTTTGGGTATCCTCCTTTGGAAGCCCTAAAATGCGGTTTGAAAGTTTTGGTTTCGGATATCCCGGTTTTTAGGGAAGTATTAGGAGATAACGCCGATTATTTCGATCCTGCGGATATATTAAAGCTTTCTAAGAAAATAGAAGAGGTTTTAATGGCCGAGGTGGAAAAGAAAACTTTCGATATTTCGAATTACCAAATATCGAATTTTTTAAAAGATGTTTCGGATGTTTTAAACGGCTTATGAAAATTTTAATATTTAATACCGCGGGTATAGGAGATTTTATAGCGCTTGTGCCCTGGATTTATTTATTAAAAAAACAAAAAAAATGCGAGATAACTCTTTTGGTTAGCGATAGAAGCTACGAGTATGCCAAAACCTGTCCTTATGCCGATAATGTTTTTTATCTGAAATCAAATAATAATCATATAAATCTTTTTTCTTTTCATAATTTGAAAACAATTTTAAATCTGAGAAATAAATACGATTTTTTAATTAACACATATCCCTCTTCGAGATTTTTTTCAAAGTTTTTATACGGTTTAACTATAAGATTTATAAATGAAAATAATGAGGCTTGTGTTTTTTCGGCGGATTTTAAGATGGAAAACTACTACGAAAGATATGAAGACTTGTTTCGAAAAATAGGAGTGTTCAAGGAAAGTTTCGAAAATATTTTATGGTTTAAAGTAGAGGCGGAGAATAAAATTAAAAAAACTTTATCTAAATTTAAATACAAAAAGATAATTGGGATGGTTCCGTCCGGGAATACGTTGACTAAAAGATGGGATAAGGAAAAATGGATGGATCTCGTAAGACTTGTCGGTTTGAAAGATGAATTTCTGTTTCTCGTTTTTTCGGATAAAAAAAATTATTATTACGTAAAAGAAATATATGAAGAAGCCAAAAAAGATAATTTGATTTTTTTGGAAGATCTTTCACAGGAGGAATGGATATCCGCTTTAAAAAAATGCGATTTTTTGATATCGGTGGACTCCGCCGCTATGCATATAGCTTCAATATTTAAAATTCCTTCGGTTATAATAAGCGGTCCTTCGGATCCTCGAAAAACGGTTCCGTTTTTTAACAGAGATTTTTTTAAATTTGTTTATAATAAAGTCGAATGTTGGCCTTGCGATTACTACTCTTGTCCGAATAGAAAAGAAAATAATATGGTTTGCATGAGAGGCATAAATGTCGAAAATGTTTTGAGAGAATTTGAAAAAAATTATGAAAATAGTTCAAATAATAACAAGGCTTAATTTCGGAGGGTCTTCCGAAAATTTAATCGATTTATGCCGTAAGCTAAAAGAAGACGGTTTCGATGTGATACTGGTTTACGGCGGGGATAAGGTTAAACAATTTGATTTTAAATATTATTATTTAAAAGAATTAAAAAGGGAAATAGGAGTATTGGACGATATTAAGGCTTTTTTGAAAATAATCAAAATACTCTTTAGAGAAAAACCCGATGTGATAAATACTCATACCTCGAAAGCCGGCATAATAGGAAGATGGGCGGGTTTTTTTTACAAACTTTTAGCCAATAAAAATACTAAAATTATACACGTTCCTCACGGCCATATTTTTTACGGTTATTTTTCTAAACCAAAGACTTATTTTTTTATAATCTTAGAGTTTTTAACTTCTTTTATAACGGATTTTTTGGTCGCTTTAACCGAAAATGAAAAAATGGAAACCTTAAAATACGGTATAGGAAAAGAAAAAAAATGGCATATAATACCAAGCGGAGTCGATTATTTTCAAAAACTTAGCGGGAAAGATATAAGAGAGGAGTTTAAAATACCTAAAGAAAAAATCGTTGTCGGAAGCGTAGCCAGATTGGAGCCGATAAAGGGAATAGACTATCTTATAAGAAGCGTAAAATATCTAAACGAAATTTTAAAAATAAAAAACATAAAAGATTTTCCGATTTTCTTAATAGTAGGGGACGGTTCTCAAAAAGATTATTTAAAAAAAATAGCCGATGAGGATAAGGTTAAAGAACATATAATATTTGCCGGATATAGGGAAGACGTATACGATTTAATAAACGTTATGGATATCTACGTCCAGCCTTCATTAAACGAAGGTATGGGAAGAACAGTCGTTATGGCCGAAATACTTTCAAAGCCGATAATAGCGTCTTCCGTATGCGGTTTAAAAGACTTGATAACGGACGCCTATAACGGTTATCTTGTCGAGCCTAAAAATTCGCTTGAATTGGCGATGAAAATTTACGAGCTTTTTAAAAACGAAGATTTAAGAAAAAATATGGGCCAAAAGTCTTTTGAGCTTGTTAATAGGGAAGAAAACGGATTTAAGTATTATAGTTTCGAAAGGGAATACCTGCTTTATAAAAAGCTTTATATGGGCGCATAGATTTAATAAAACATTTAAAATTTATAAACTATTATTATGATAGCCTCTATCCATCAGCCTCAGTATATGCCCTATATAGGGTATATTTATAAAATTATTAAAAGCGATATTTTTGTTTTTTTAGACGACGCTCAGTTTAAAAAGAACGAATGGCAAAACAGAAACAGGATAAAAGGCGCCAACGGGCTTATATGGCTTACGGTTCCGGTTAGTTTTAAATTCGGGGATAAAATAAATGAAGTTAAGATATCGGATAATTTGTGGAAAAGGAAACATCTCAATTCAATAAAGTCGGCATATTCCAAATCTCCGTATTTCGAAGATCTTTTCGGTTATATTGAATATTTTTTTGGAAAAGATTACGAATATTTGTCCGATTTAAATATAGAGTGCGTTAAAATGATTTTAAAATATATGGATATAGAAAAAAGAACGGAAGTTTCGTCGTCGTTGAACATAAATTTGTCTAAAACCGAGCGTCTTGTTAAAATATGCGAAATGGTTAAAGCCGACGAATATCTATCCGGAGACGGCGGAAAAGATTATCTGGATGAAAATCTTTTTAAACTTAATAAAATAAAACTGACATATCTAAATTATAAACCTTTAAAATACGACCAGTTATGGGGAGAGTTTGTGGAAAATTTATCCATATTGGATATGTTGTTTAACCTCGGACCCCGAAAAACAAGGGAGCTTTTAAGTTTATGATAAGGCATTCAAAACCTTTTTTAACGCCAAAGGATTTCGATTTTGTAAAAACTTTGTCCTCAAATCGCATGCTTTCTTCTTACGAAGGAGTTGAAAAATTTGAGGAAAAATTTTCCAAATTGATAAACAAAAAATATTCGGTGGCGGTCAATTCGGGAACTAACGCTTTGTTTCTCGCCCTTTATTATTTAAAAGAAAAAGGAACTTTCGGAGATTTCGTTTTGATCCCTTCGCTTACCTGCGTTGCGGTTTTAAACGCGGTTTTAATGGCCGGGTTTAAGCCGATTATATGCGATGTGGATAAAAAAGATTTTTCATACGACTTTGAAAGGGCCAAAACTCTTATTTCGAAGTATAAAATAAAAATCGCCGTTTTGCCTTATATGTTCGGCTATCCCTCGGATGTCGTTTTTAAATTTAAAAAAATGGGTGTTTTTCTTATCGAAGATATAGCCCAGTCTTTGGGAGCGGAAATAAACTCGAAACCTTTAGGTTCTTTTGGAGATTTTGCCGTTTGTTCTTTTTACGCCACAAAGGTGATAACTACTTTGGGCGAGGGGGGGATGATATCGGTAAACGATAAAAAATCGTACCGCTATTTTAAGGATTTAGTGGATTACGATAAGAAAAAAGATTTCAAATTAAGGTTTTCTTTTAAAATGACCGAGGCTCAGGCATTTTTCGGTTTAAAACAATTGGATTATATGGAAAAATTTATTGAAAAAAGAATAAATATAGCTCGAATTTATTCGGAGAAACTTAGTAAAAAAAGAGGGATTAGCGTGTTTTTTGAATACGATAAAAAGAAGTCTCCGATATTTTACAGATATTTAATAGAATTAACCGGTTACGATAAAAATACGATAATTAAAAAATTTAGAGATTTTGGCATAGAAGCTTCGGATATCGGAAAGCCGGTAAATTTCTATTATAAAAATTCCGATGTTTTTGATGTTTCCGATTATATGTACCATAATTTCGTATCCGTTCCCATATATCCTTCGCTTACCGAGGCGGAGATAGATAGGATTCTAAAGTCGTTTGATAGAATATTCGTATGAAAAAATTCGCTTTTTTTTTCTTGTTAATATCCGCGGCTTACGTCTATCTCCATATTTACATATCCAATTTCTTTTCCAAAGCCGGCTATTTTAAAAATTATTCAAATAAATTATTCCTATCCTTGGCTTTATTTTCAATCCTTACTCTTTTTTTAAGAAGAAAATTGGAGGGCTCATTATACGAGACGGCGTATGTTATTTCTTTTATATGGATGGGTTATGTTTTGATGCTCTCTTTTTTCATTTCGGCGGGTTACCTTCTTTCTTTTTTAAATATCGAATTTAAAAAAATTTTCATATTCGTTATTTTTTCGTCTGCGGTTTCGCTTTTTGTTTCTTTTTATAACGCTTTAAAAATTCCGAATTTTAAATCGCTGGATTATAAAGAAAACGGCTTGAATAGAAATTACAAATTGGTTTTTATGTCCGATATTCATCTGGATTTTTCTTTCAAATATAAAACGTTTTCGAAAATACTCGATGAAATTTTAAAGATAAAACCCGATATCCTTATAATAGGCGGAGATCTTTTAGATCCCGGGTTTAAAATTAACGAATATGTGGAAAAAATAAAGGCGCTTTCTTTCCCCGTAATATTCGTTTTCGGAAATCACGAGTATTATTACGGATTTGATAAAAGCAAAGCGATAGCGGAGAAATTGAGATTAATTTCGGTTAAAGATTCGTCTTTCGTTTTCGATAGATTAAACATAATAGGCATATCCGACGTTAAGACCGAGTCTTTAACCGAACAGGATGTCGTTAATATCGTTTCAAAAGAATATAAAAAAGGTTTTTTAAACATATTGGTTTCTCATCAACCCCTTTATTTCAAAGAGATTTCCGATAAATTCGACCTTTTAATGTTGAGCGGACACACCCATTGCGGACAGATATTCCCTTTTCATATATTTACCAAAATGGCTTATCCTTATTTTTGCGGCGAACATAGAAATAAAAATTCCTTTTTTTATGTTTCGAAAGGAGCCGGAACATGGGGACCGCCGCTTAGATTTTTTTCAAATTCTGAAATAATAGTATTAAATATAGCCGGGCGATGAGAAAAATAACGCTGAATATAGCCGAATTAAAGTTTAGTTTTTCGTTCGATTCTTTTCCTTCGGATTTCGCCGAGAGGTTTAAAGAAAGATATAAGCCTTTTTTTTCTTCATTTTCCGAAGGGAATTTTGTAAAAGTATGTTTTTCTAACGATGTCTTTAAGTTAAAAGACGGAGTGGATATGGAAGAAAAAAATTTTTTGACTATCGTTAGAAAAGATTTCCTTTTTAAAGCGGATAAAAAATCAAAAAAACTTTTAATAAAACCTGACATCTATTCATTCGATAGTTTTTTAAGGGTTTATGTTTCTTATCTTCTTAACTGCGGAGACGGGTTTCTCATCCATTCTTCCGGTTTTAATTATAAAGATAAAGCTTTTATTTTTATCGGGAAAAGCGGAGCGGGTAAGACTACCGTAGCCAAAATATTTTCAAAATTTAATATTTTAAGCGACGAGTTGGTTGCATTGAGAATGCTTGGCGGAAAGTTTTTCGCTTTTTCTACGCCTTTCTGGGGTGAGATGAAAAACGAAGGGAAAAATTTAAAATCTAAACTTAAAAAGATATTTTTTATTAAAAAACATACCGATAATCGCGAGATCGGGATAAGAAAAAAAGAAGCTTTGTTGAAAATTTTGAGATGCGTTATGAATTTTAGCAAAGAAAAAGAAGCGCTAAAAAAAATAGCGAATAAAGCCGTTTTTTTGGCGGAAGTGGATTCCTCCGCGCTGTTTTTTCCCAAATCCGAATCTTTAATCGACTATTTTAGGGTAAAATCTTATATAAAGTAAAAACAATAAACCGAGTGTCGTTAAAGAAATAATCGAAATTGTTATTCCTCCAAGGCCTATCAAAAAAGACGAAACCGCTATCCCGACCGCCCCTCCGTATATGTCGTAAATATAAATTTCATATTTTTTATTCGATTCTTTTTGGGTCAATTCCCTGAATATTTTCCCGTTTACAAAACCTATGGCGAATATGGACGTATATAATACGTATTTGTTTGGGAAGAATAAAAGAGATAAACAGGAAACGATTAAAATATTCGGTAATTTTATGGGAGGGTTTATTTTGTATGCCGCACCCGACGATAGCCCCGCCATCGCCGAAGTTATAATCCATTGTATTTCGGAATATAGCGAGGAATATCTGTTATTTATTATAAAAATGGCGAGAATTTCGGAAAAAGTAAATAAAAAGGAAGAAAAGCTCATAATTGCTTTTGTTTTCGATTTTAAGAAAATAATTATAAAAAATACGATTACAGATAAAAAAATAACCGAAAATATCATGTCGGGTTTTGAAGCGATTATTAACGCCATTTTCGGTTTGTACTTTGCTATTTCGTTTAGAGAAGAGTATAGAGATAAAGACGGGTTTGTAATAAGAAAAGATTTTTTAGGGTTAATCTCTATTTCTTTGGCGGTTTCTTTAAAATATTCTAAGTATTCTTTTTTGATATGTTTTAAATCTTTCTTTTCAAAGATCGGTTTTTTTTCGCCGGCTATTATTACGGTTTCATCTCCTTCGTATTCATAAGCATATCGAAATTCCGATTTAATGTTGTATTTTATAAGTTCGGAAATTTTCTTGTTTATCGGATAATTGGAATACGATGGGAATGGAATTTTAACCGCGACAATTCCGTTTTCCGATAAGGATTTTTTTATTAACTTTAAAAAAGATCTGGAGTAATAATACTCTCCGTATCCGTTTTGGGTTAGAACCGGCGGCAAGAATATTATGTCTAAATTTTTGGTTTTTTTGAAAAAAGAAGCGGGAGATTCTTTTGCAAATTTTACGTTTAAACCGGAATTTTCCAAATATTTAGATATCAGATCCGAAAGTTTTTTGTCTTTTTCCATTATGTATAATTCTTTCGGATTATATAACCGTATTTCTTTTATTAACGCTATGTTTTTGTCGAAAACCGCGATTTTGCGAGGTTCGGGGTTATGATAAATGGGTATAAAAACGTTTTTTCCCACCGAAAAATCTTTCATCGTAGTGGATATCCTGGATGAGTTTGAATAAATTACGACTTCTTCTCCCATTTCCAAAACTTCTATTTTGGAGTATGGAGAATTTAAAGTTTGAATTATGTTTCTGTTTGATGTTTGATAAGACCTATAAATTTTATCCGCTTTAATCATAGCAAAAATATTTATCGATAAGAAAAAAAGAAATGCCGTTTTAGTCCTGTAAATTTGAAAAACATTTATTGCGACTATAAATAAAAAAAGTATTAACAAATCTTGTGGAAAATTAAAAGAAAAATATAAAATAAACCCTCCCAAACCGTAGCCCAAAGCCTCCCAATAATATGTTTTTACATAATCGGAGCCTTTCATTTTGGAGGAAACCGAATAGTATATCCCGTTTATGAAGCCGTAAAAGAAAGAGGAGAAAAAAGATACCAACATAGAGGATCCGAAATCCAAAGACTCTCCAAGCGGAGAGAGCGAAATTTTAATTTTCTTGATAAATAAGAGCGATAAGGCTAAAACGAGGGGAGTTATTATGTGATAAGCTTTTATCGTTTTCTCGTAATGTTTTTCCGTTACGAGCTTCTCCGAAAACCTAACCCCTTGGGCGCCGAATATCAACCATCCTAATATGGTCAAAGAAACAAAAAGTTCGTTTGATTGGAAATCGGAAATTATTTCCCTTAAAACTAAGGTTTGAATTATTACGGAGTTTATGCCGTAAGTCATCAATCTGATACGCATTTAAATAAATTATATTAAATCGCTTTATATTTATGGTAAAATGTTATTATATAAGGAAGTTTCGCTTCCTATTTTAAAGAGGTGTATATATGAAAGAAGGAATTCATCCAAAATATGAGGTCTGCGAGGTCGTTTGCGCCTGCGGAAATACATTTAAAACGAGATCGGTAAAGGGAAACATTAAAGTGGATATATGTTCCAATTGCCATCCTTTTTATACCGGGAAACATAAGATACTCGATACCGAAGGAAGAGTGGAAAAATTTAAAAAGAAATACGCCGCGGCGGCCACCGTTGAGAAGAAAAAAACAATAAAAGCGAAAATGCCGAAGGTTACTCCCGCTCACAGAAAATCTACTCCTACGGGCGTTACCAAAAAGCTGCCCAAAAAACTCGAAAAAGACGATAAGAAAAAGACAAAATAGATTAACTGACTTAAAGGCCGGATTTTTTATGCTCCGGCCTTTTTTATTTATATGATAGATATAGAAGCGAAATGTAAGGATTTAAGAAAGGAATTTTCTGAGCTTGAGTCTAAATTATCGTCTTCTTTATCTCCTTCCGATTATCAGGTTGTTTCCAAAAGATACCACCATATAAAAGAAATCCTTGAAAGCTATGAGAAATACAATAAGGTCAAAGAAAACATAAAGCACGCTAAAGAGATGCAAAACTGCGGCGATAAAGAGATGATGGAATTGGCTTTAAAAGAAATAGATGAACTGAGCAAAAAAGAAAAGGAGCTTTATAATTATCTAAAACTTAGCTTTATTCCGCAGGACCCTAACGACGAGAAAAATATATATCTTGAAATAAGAGCGGGGGTCGGAGGTGAAGAGGCATCTCTTTTCGCTTCGGAACTTTTGAGAGCCTATATGAAATTCGCTCAGGATTTGGGTATGAGAGCCGAGATTGAAGACATATCGGCAAGCGACTTGAAAGGTATAAAAACCGCGGTCGTTTACATAAAGGGAGCAAAGCCTTACTGGTGGTTTAAGTATGAGGCGGGAGTTCATAGGGTCCAAAGGGTTCCGAAAACCGAAGCAAGCGGTCGAATTCACACATCCACCGTGACCGTGGCGGTTCTTTGCGAAGCCGAGGAAAAAGAAGTTAAGATAAATCCTTCGGAGCTTAAAATAGACACATACAGAGCCGGGGGCGCGGGCGGGCAAAACGTAAACAAAGTGGAAACCGCCGTAAGAATAACTCATATCCCGACGGGAATAGTTGTTCAGTGCCAGCAGGAGCGTTCTCAAGGACAAAACCGAGAAAGAGCTTTGAAATTGTTATACGCCAAATTGAAAGAGATATCCGATATAAACGCGGAATCCGAAATGACATCGCAGAGAAAAAAACAGGTAGGAAGCGGGGACAGGTCCGAAAAAATAAGAACATATAATTTCCCCCAAAACAGAGTAACGGATCATAGAGTAAATCTATCGTGGTTTAATATAGACGAGATAATGGAGGGGGGTATGAGAGAGATGATAGAGGATATACAGCTTGCGATATCCGAATTATGAATATAGCGGAAACAAAATATATCGTTTCTAAAAAACTCGAAAAATCCGGTATCGTAAATCCTTCTTTAAACGCCGAACATATAATTTCTCATATACTAAAAATTAACAGATTGGAGCTTTGTTTGTATCGGGAAAAAGCATTAAGCGGTTTGGAGATAAGAAAAATTATGAGACTCGCCGATATGAGGGCTTGCAAAAAACCTTTGAGCTGGGTTTTAAAAAGCCATAATTTTTGCGGGTTAAATGTTTTTATAAAAGAAGGCGTTTTTGTCCCAAGGCCCGAGACGGAAGAGCTTTGCGAAATAGCTTTAAAAAAAAGTATGGATTACCATAATCCTCTGGTTTTGGATTTTTGCGCCGGCAGCGGAGCCATAGGGTTGGCTATAGCTTTTAAAAACAAAGCTTCTAAAGTTTTCGCTATAGAGAAAATGAAAAAGCCTTATTCCGTAATGGTTAGAAACAAAAATAATTTGAATTTGAAAAACTATCTTTGCGCTTTATCTTCGGATATAAATTTTTTTAATATTAAATTCGATATTCTTGTTTCAAATCCGCCTTATATACCGTTAAATCAATACGATGCCTTGCCCGATGATGTTAAGTCGGAGCCGAAAACGGCGCTTTTTTCGGGGGAAGACGGCCTTAAAACGATAAGATACATAGCGAAAAATATTCCTAAGGTTATGAAAAAAAACGGTTTTATATTGATAGAAGCGGGAGAGTATTATTCCAAAGATTTAAAAAATATATTCGATTTGCCTTTTATAAAAGATTTTGAGATAATAAAGGATTTTAACGGAAAGGATAGGTTTATAAAAGCGGTTTATAGCGATTGACGGAGGAGTATGGATAGTTTTATAATAGAAGGTCCCGGCAAAATTAACGGTGAAATAAATGTGAGCGGTTCTAAAAATTCGGCTTTAGCGATACTTTTCGCTTCCATTCTCACCGATGAAAAATGCGTTTTAAACGGAGTCCCCGAGCTTAGCGACATAAAAACGACATACGAGCTTCTTTCTTATTGCGGAAAATCCTGTTTTTTCGGTTTTAATAGATTTGAAATTTCTGAAAGCTCAAAATTATTAACCGAAGCCCCTTACGACCTTGTCAGGAAAATGAGAGCCTCGGTTTTGATATCCGGGCCCATGTTGGCCAGATTTAAAAGCGTAAAGTTTTCTATGCCGGGAGGATGCGCGATAGGAGTAAGGCCCATAGATATTCATCTTGAAGGATTTAAGAAATTTGGCGCGGATGTAAAACTCGACGGGGGGTATGTAATATTGAAAGTCAAAAAACTTAAACCGGCGGTTATAAAACTTAAATTCCCAAGCGTTGGAGCCACCGAAAATCTTATGATGACGGCTTCTTTGATAGAGGGGGAAACCGTAATAAAAAACGCCGCATGCGAGCCGGAGATAGAAGATCTGGGGGAAGTTTTAAATAAGATGGGAGCCGTGGTGTCGGGAGCGGGAACGGAAGAGATAAAAATTAAGGGTAGTAAAAAATTAAGAGGGTTTGAGCATAAAGTAATACCGGATAGAATAGAGGCCGGGACTTTTTTGATTTTGGGGGCGATGTCCGCTCAAAAACTTACGGTTAAAAATGTAATCCCCCAACATTTAACGGCTTTGATAGAAAAACTTAAAAAAACGGGGGCGGAGCTTATAGTAAATAACGACGAGATTAAAGTTTGCTCGAACAAACATATAAAACCGATAAACTTAAAAACCGAGCCTTATCCGGGATATCCCACCGATTTGCAATCTCAATGGATGGCTTATATGAGCCTTGCCGAAGGCAAATCGCAGATAGAGGAAAACATCTTCGAAAACAGGTTTATGCATGTGGCCGAGCTTATAAGAATGGGAGCCGATATAGAAATTAAACGCAATACCGCTTATATAAAAGGAGTAAAAAAACTGATAGGCGCAACGGTTATGGCGAGCGACCTGAGAGCGGGAGCCGGTCTTATAATAGCCGGAGCTAACGCTTACGGCACTACCAAAATAAGAAGGGTTTATCACATAGACAGGGGGTATGAAAAGATAGAACAAAAATTGGCTTCGGTCGGTTTAAATATCAAAAGGACGGAAGAATGAATGAAATAGAAGAAAGATACAAAGAGATAGAAAATATTTTGTATTCCAGACATTCTCAGATAAAAAAGAACGGGATAGAACATATAAAAAAAATACTTTTGAAATTGGGCGAACCGCAAAAAAAAATGGGGAAGATAATTCATATAACCGGCACCAACGGGAAGGGTTCGGTCGCTTATATTGCCGAGTCGATAATAAGAAGCATGGGCTTTAAAACAGCTTTGTATACCTCTCCTCATATCGACGACCTTACGGAAAGAATTCAGATAAACCGAACTCCGATAAGTAAAGAAGATTTTATAAAACTATTCGAGCGCGTTTATTCTTTATCGAAAGATTTGAGTTTTTTTGAAATGATGACCTTAATCGCATTTCTTTATTTTGAAAATAAAGTCGATTATTCGGTTGTGGAGGTCGGAATAGGAGGATTATACGACACCACAAACGTATTCGATAATACCGCTCTTTGTTTCATAACTTCCATATCCCTGGATCATACCGAACTTTTGGGAAAAACGAAATCGGATATCGCTTTCCAGAAATCCGGAATAATTAAGAAGGAAAGCGTATGCGTTACTCCTCGATTTGAAGAGGGAATAAAAGATATCGTTTATAAAAAATGCGTGGAGAACAACGCCTATCATCTGGAATGTGATAACTTTTTCGAAATAAAAAATTTCGACAGAGTTAAAGGCTTAATGAATATAGTAAACAAAGAAACCGGAGACGAATTTAGTATGAGTATTTTGGGTTTAAAACAGCCTTTAAATTTATCTATGGTCGTTAAGGGATTGGAAAAAATCGGGATTAGGCCGGATAAAAAAACGCTTCAAAAAGCTTTATCCGACATAAAAATTAACTGTAGATTCCAAACATTCGTTAAAAAGATAAACGGAAAAGAAAAATTTTTGGTTCTGGACGGGGCTCATAATCCCGAGGCATTCTCCGTTTTTATAGATAACGTCAGATTTTTCGACATAAAAGAACCGGTTCTTGTTTTTTCCATTTTATCGACCAAGGATTACGCCGATGTAATAAAAAAAATATGCGTTTGCGGATTATTTAAAAGAGTAATAATATGCGAAATAAATAATCCTAAAAAATTAAGCGCGACTTTTATCGCGGATGAGTTTAGCAAATATTCTTCGGACATCGAATTGACGGTTATATCCGATTACGATATCGCGCTAAAATACGCGTCGAATCTTTCGGATAATATATGCGTTTGCGGTTCTTTTTATCTTGTTTCCGATGTTCTTAAAATAATAAAGGAGAAGATATGATATCCGTAGGCCTGGATGTGGGCGGTACAAATACAAAGATAGCGGTTTTAAACGATAAATATAAAATTTTAAAGAACATTAAGATTCCAACCCCTTTGTCTAACGGTTATGATTTTTTTATAAAAGAATTAACCGAGATAGCGATTTCCATATCGCGGGAATATCAGAAAAAAAAGATATCGGTTTGCATAGGGATAGCTGGCGATGTGGACTCCGATAGGGGAATTTTGAGATACGCCCCCAATTTATGCGGATGGAAAAATAAAAATATAAAAAAAGATTTTGAAAGGGTATCCGGTTTTAAGTGTTTGGTTGAAAACGACGCGAATATGGCATCCTGGGGGATTTATGTTTTCGAGGTTAAAAGAAAAGTTAAAAATATGGCGGTTTTTACACTCGGCACCGGAGTCGGAGGCGGGATAATAACAAACGGAAATCTTTATAGAGGCTCCACCTCAACGGCGGGGGAAATAGGCCATATGATAATAAAAGAAGGCGGAGAAAAATGCAACTGCGGCAATTACGGATGCCTTGAGGCTTACTGCGGAACTTACGCTTTGATTAGAGAGGTCCAAAGAAGAATTAAAAATACGGATTCTTATTTAAAAAAATACGGGTTTGAAAAAGGAAATATAACCCCGAAGATTATTTTCGACTTGGCCGAAAAAGGCGATAGAATTTGCTTAGATATATGGAAGGATTACGGCTATCGGCTGGGTAGCGGTATAGGGAATATCGCGGTTTTATTGAATCCCGAAATTACCGTTCTTGCCGGAGGGGTTTCAAGGGCCCATAAGTTTTTTATGCCTTTTGTAAAAAAGAGACTTTCGGAGTATGGAATAAAGACTCCGATAAATAAAATGAAAATACTTATATCCAATAATGAGGATATAGGCGTTTTGGGTTGCGCAAGTTTCGCTCTGGATAATAAATGACGTTTGTTTTAATTTTTTTAATAAACTCCTTTTTATATTGCGAAAATAAGTTCGATTATAACGATATAAACAGGATAGAGTTTGTTTCCGATTACGCTCTCTACGACAGTTCCGGGTCTTTAATATTGTTATCGAGCAATGTGGTAATAAACAGCGTAAATGAAAATAATAAAGTGGATTTAAAAATAAAGACCGAAAAAGCGGAAATTAATACATCCTCTTCCGTAATAGTTTTAAACTCAAGCTTTACTCTGGATACTTCTTCGATGTCGATAAAAGCCGATAACGGAGATTTTAATTTCGAGGAAAACTACGGATTATTCGATAACGCCATATCCAGATACGACAGGTTCGTCATAAAAGGCAAAAAAGTCGTTTTTGATAAGGATAAATATATTTATAAAAACGCGGTAATAACGACTTGCGATGAGGATCCTCCTCATTATCGAGTTTCTTCTCAAAGACTCAGCTTCGTTCCTCATAAATATTTTCTTTCATATAATAATATATTTTATATAGGCAAGGTTCCGATACTCTATTTTCCCGTTTTTTATAAACCTTTGGGCGGAGGAACTCCGATAATAAGCCAATTTTATCCGGGGTACGATTCAAGAAACGGTTTTTATATAAAATCTAACTATACATATAAATTTTCAAGCTATAGCAAAATGAAACTTTTTGTCGATTATTTTTCAAGAAAAGGATGGGGATTCGGAGGAGAATTTTATAAATATAAAAAAGATAGCGTAAAATTTAACCTATCTTATTATAGGATAGACGAAAGGGGAGCCGGGCCGATAGAATGGGGAGCAAACGGCGGATTATGGGCTAAGATATACGATAAAGACGGAAAAGAATTGTATGTTCAAAACTATATAAGATTGATGTCGGCTCCCAGTTTTAATAACAATTATTTCAGGTCCAATCCTTTCGCCATTTCGGCCGATAAACAATGGGAAACCTCTCTGACATACAGGATGAGCGGCTCTTATCTTAGAGTTTTAAATAGGGTCGTTTATAAAAGCTTAGACGATTATTCTTTTAAAGAATATCAAAACATTTCTCCTAAAGCTGAGTATCAGATGATTACGAGAAGAATTTCAAATCTTCCGATAAATCACGAGCTATATGTTTCGGCGGAAAACTCAAGGACCGCTCCAGAGTATTTTGGCAAAAAAATGAATTTGAGCTATACTCTTTCCAATTCTTTAAATATATTGAGAGATTTTTCGTTTTATAACTCTATAAATTATAGCGGAAATATTACTTTTCAAAACGCTTCCAATTCCGAAGATGTTTTGATCTCAAGATATAGATATAATTCCGGTTTTAGATACTCCACTCTTTCCAATTCTTATGAAATAGGATATTTCGGGCTTTTCAGGTCGAAAAAAAATAAGGCGGAAATAGATTTTAACAGCCAGGATAAAGGAATAGAAAAAAGCCTTTTAAATTTGGATATTACTTTGTTTTCCCAAATAGACAGATATATGAGGTTTCACGCAGATTACGATTTAAAGCCTTACGACGAAGGCAGAAATTTTAAAAGGAGACTGGGGCCGTTATCCCTTGATTATTATAAAAGTTTTTATAATTACGAGGTTTACGTCAAAGAGGTTTACGATATAAACGACGGTCATAAAAGCTTTATAACTCAACTTAACTCCAATTACGAAAAAAATTATCTTAATATAGGGTTTGCCAATTATTCGTCTAATAAGGATAGATTTTTAATTTCAAATACTCTTGGATATTACCCGTCCAGAAAAGGAGGATGGTACGGAGAGTTCGTTTTGCGTTATTACGTCGATTTTAATAAAGATATGGGAGTTAAGTTTTTTGAGAAAGGCTTTAATTTAAATAAGGAATTTCACGATTTTAGAGCGAAATTCGCTTTAAGAAACAGAAAGAAAGTAAACGAAGTGTTTTTTTACATAACGATGAAAATGAACGACCCGTACAGGAAAAACGAAATAGACAGAGAGGTGGATGAATTTTTTAAGCCGTGGCGTAAGTTTGACGAAGAAAGGGATTATTAAAATATGCTTTTTCCTTTTTTTGCCGTTTTATTGTACGGGCAGAACTCCTGGCATATGTCGCACCCCAGCATGTAATTCGATGCGGATAATATTGACTCCGGTATTTCTCTTTTTGTGTGAGTTGTCCAGAAGGATATGCATTTTTCCGGCTCAAGCGATCCGTTATATAACGCTTTAGTCGGGCATGATTCTTCGCATATGCGGCAACTGTCGCATATTTTTTCATTTTTCTCTTTTATTTCCGGTATGTTTTCAAATTCCTCGTTTAAAATTATCCCGCCTATGAATAAATAGCTTCCGTAAACGGGGCTTATCAAAAGAGTGTTTTTGCCTATAAATCCAAGTCCCGCTGTTTCGGCCATTTTTTTCTCGAATATAGGCGATGTGTCTACGAATATTTTCCCGTCTATCTCTTTTTGTTTTTCTTTTAATTTTGCGATTATTTTTCTCAAATGTTTTTTTATTTTTTTGTGATATTCTTCTACTAAAGCGTATCTCGATATTTTAAATCCGTTTTTTAGTTTTTTTTCTATATTTTCCCAATTCCGGGTTCTGTTTTTTATATATTCTTTTATATCGCTCAATTTTTTAAATTCTTCTTCGTAATTTTTATCATTGTCCCAATACTGATAAACGCATATCAGTATGCTTTTCGCTAAAGGATAAATAATAGCGGGGTTTTTCCTCTCTGGCCTTTTTATATAGTTAAGCTCCTTCGGAAGTTCCTTTGTTATTTCGCCGAAAATAGGAAAATCTTTTTTATTTATAACGGCGAAATCGGTTATATCTTCTTCTTTTAAAATTTCTTTGAGTTCGGAGTACTTCATCTCGTTTTAAGGATTAGTCGGTTTAAAAGTTTTTTTAAAAAGATTTTTTTGTTAAACCTTTTTCCGGTCAAAAGATATAAAGATGAGGCCTTTTCTCGAAGTTCTTTCGGTATTTTATTGGTAAAATTTACGCCTGCTCCTATTATTATAAATCTTTTGCCTTTGCAAGGAGTGGTTTCTATTAAAATGCCGCATATTTTTCTATCTCCGTTTGAGGTTTTTGCGTATATGTCGTTCGGAGGTTTTATGAAAAGTTTTATCCCGTATTTTCCGTAAGTTTCTTCTAAAGCTTCTTTTATCGTTTGCGCGATTTCAATCGAAAGATTTTTAATATTATGGATTTCGGCTTCGTCTATATAATATACGTAAGAAAAGTATAGCCCTCCTTTTTCGCTCGACCATTTGTTGTCTCTCTGTCCTCTTCCGTTAGTTTGAATTTCGGCGGTTATTACGAAGCTTTTAAATCGCTCGCCAAATCCTTTTTCTATAAGTTCTTTCGCGAGATTCTGGGTGGAGTCCAATTCTTTTGCCGATATGGAAAAAATCATTTTATTCTTTCGATTTCAAGGGATATGTCTAAGGATTTATACGAGTGAGTAAGCGCTCCGATGGATATCCTATCCGGTCTTAATTTAAGGTAGTTAATAAAATTTTTTTCGTCTATGCCGCCGGATAATTCTATCTCTATGTCTTTTCTTTTGGCTCTTATTAAATTTATGGCTTTTTTAGCCGTTTTTAAGTCCATATTGTCTAACATTATAACATCTATGTCCATATCTATAAAATCCCTAACTTGCTTTAAAGACTCGGCTTCTATCTCTATTTCTTTTTGAGGATGGAGTCTTCTGGCTATAGATATCTTCTTTTCTATTTCTTTTATGTTTTTAAACGAAGATATATGATTGTCTTTTATCATAAAGGCGTCGTAAAGGCCGAATCTATGGTTTGTTCCTCCTCCGCAGGATACGGCGTATTTCTCCATTATTCTAAAATTGGGTCCCGTTTTTCTCGTATCGAAGACTTCCACTCCGTAGTTTCGGGATAACCTTGCAAACTCGTATGTTTTTGTGGCTATTCCGCTAAGCCTTTGAATTATGTTAAGGGCGGTTCTTTCGGCGGAAAGTATTGTTCTATCGGATAAGATTTCGGCTATAATTTCTTTTTTTGTTATGAACTCCCCGTCTTTTTTGAGTTTTTTTATTCTTGCCTTTGAATTTAATTTTTTAAAACACATTTCGGCGAAATCTATTCCGCATAAAATCCCGTTGTCTTTTGAAATAAGTATCCCTTTGAATTTTGCGTTTTTATCTACGAATATTTCGGTGGTTATATCCCCTGTTTTTATGTCTTCCTTTAAGGCTTTTTCTATTATTTTTTCGGTTTCGTTCATAAATAAATTATATTAAAAATATCTTTAAATTTTATTTTTAAAAAATATAAATTTAAAATTTTTATAATTGCTATAATAATCCTATACATATTTTATCGGTAATGGAGGTTTTATGCAAGATGCGAATATAAATTTGGATTTAAAAAAGCTTTTTAATTCTATGTTCGGTTTCATTTTAATTTTTTTCTCCATTATTATCGTTTTTATGTCTTTCTTTATAGTTTCTCCGGGTACAGTGGCGGTAAAAACGAGGCTTGGGAAGATAGTGGGATCTTACGGCGAAGGAATACATTTTAAAATTCCGATATTGGAAAGCGTTACAAAGTTTTCCATACAAATACAAAGAGCGGATATAAAAACTCAAGCTTTCTCAAAAGATCTTCAAACTATGGATGTGCATATGGTGGTAAATCATAGGATACAGCAGGGAACAGTCGTAAGCGTATATAGGAATCTCGGGCTTTATTATGTTAATACCGTGGTGGACCCCGTTGTTCAGGAAGTTTTTAAGTCCATAGCGGCAAAATATTCCGCCGAAAAAATAATAGGAGAGAGAAACGAGCTTGTCAAAGAGGTAAATGAAGAGGTTAAACAAAGACTTATGGCCAAGGAGATAATAGTAACCGATATTTCGGTCGTAGATTTGGATTTCACCGACCAGTTTTTAAAAGCGGTCGAGGATAAACAAATAGCGGAACAACAGGCTAAAATGGCCGAAAAACTCGTCGAAAAAGCGAAAAAAGATGCGGAACAACAAATAGCCAAAGCTAAAGCGGAAGCGGAGTCTTTAAGAATGCAGAGAGAAGCCGTTACCTCCCAGCTCATAGAATTAAGAAAAGTGGAGGCTCAGCTTAAGGCGATAGAAAAATGGAACGGAGTTCTCCCGGGTTATGTGGGAGGCGGAGTTCCTTTTATTTCTATAGATAAAAAATAGAAAATAAGATTATTTAACTTTCATTTCCTTTAGGATTTTTATTCTGTCTCTAAGTTCTATCGCAAGCTCGAAATTTAAGTTTTCGGCGGCTTCCTTCATCTGCCTTTCAAGCTCTGTTATCACCGCGTTTATGTTTTCTCCGTTTATCTCCGAGTATATTTTTTCTATGGTTTTTGTGGTGTTTCTGTCTTTTTGTTTTTTTAGCTCTTCATAAATTACAAAATTCTTTTTTATCGTTTTAGGCGTTATTTTGTTTTTTCTGTTATATTCCATTTGAATCTTTCTTCTTCTTTCCATTTCTTCCACGGCTTCTTTAATCGCCTGAGTTAGGGTATCCGCAAAAAGTATAACCTTGCCGCATGAATTTCTTGCGGCTCTTCCCGATATCTGAATCAATGTGGTTTTATTTCTTAAATATCCGCTTGCGTCGGCGTTTAATATCGCCACAAGAGAAACCTCAGGTATATCTATGCCCTCTCTTAAAAGGTTTATACCTACAAGCGCGTCAAAATCCCCTTTTCTAAACGAATCTATTATCTCAAGCCTTTCGAGAGTATCCATTGAGGAATGTATGTATCTGGCTTTTATCTTTTTTTCTGCGAAAAATTTAGACAAATCCTCGCTCATTTTTTTGGTAAGCGTAAGAACCAGAGTTCTTTCTTTTCTCTTAGCCCTTTCTTCTATCTCTTTTATAAGCCTGGATATCTGGTTCTCATAACCGACCACTTCCACCTCGGGGTCCACAAGCCCGGTCGGCCTTATTATCTGCTCTATTATGTTTTGTCGGGATATGCTTAACTCGTAAGGGCCTGGGGTGGCGGATACGAATACGGTTTGAGGTCTTATCTCTTCAAACTCTTCAAATTTTAAAGGCCTGTTATCCAGAGCCGAAGGCAGTCTGAATCCGTAATCTATTAATGTTTGTTTTCTGGACCGGTCCCCTTCATACATCCCTCTTATCTGCGGTATGGAGATGTGAGATTCGTCTATTAAAAGAAGATAATCTTTCGGAAAGTAATCCAATAAACATATCGGTCTGGATCCTGGGAGGCGTTGAGTTAAGTGCCTGGAATAATTTTCTATTCCGTGGCAAAATCCGGTATTTTTTAGCATTTCTATGTCGTAGTTGGTTTTTTGCTTTAATCTTTCGGCATACAAATCCTTCCCGGATTTTTTCAATTGTTCGTATCTTTCCTCCAACTCTTTTTTAATCGAATCTATCGCTATTTCTATATCGTATATGTCGGTTATGAAATGAGAAGTGGGGGAAAGTATGAATTCTTTTAGCGACTTTATTTCGCTAATGTTAATCGCGTCCATTTCCGATATGGATTCTATTTTATCTGAAGTCGTAATTCTTATGAAATTATCCGAATCGGAGGGATGTATGTCTATGGTGTTGCCTCTCAATCTGAAATTTCCTCTTTTAAATTCCATTTCGTTTCTGGTGTAACCCATATTTACAAGCCTTTCGGTAAATTTGGTCCTATCAAACTCGCTGTCTTTCTTGATTAAAAAAGAAAATTTTTCAAAGTTTTGAGGAGAGCCTATATTGTATATGCATGAAACGGAGGCTATTACTATGGTGTCTTTAAAATTTAAAACGGAGGATGTGGCTTTGATTCTTAACTTGTCTATGTGTTCGTTTATCGAGGCGTCTTTTTCTATATAGGTGTCCGTTTGCGGTATGTATGCCTCGGGCTGATAATAATCGTAATAGGAAATAAAATATTCAATATGGTTATGAGGAAAAAATGTTTTAAACTCGGAGTATAACTGAGCGGCTAAAACTTTGTTTGGAGAAATTATAAGCGTCGGCTTTTGAACCGAGGCTATTAAATTGGCCATGGTAAAAGTTTTTCCGCTTCCGGTCACCCCCAAAAGGGTTTGGTTAGAAACTCCTTTTTTTACGTTTTCGACAAGTTGTTTAATGGCTTTCGGCTGGTCGCCTTTGGGTTTGAATTTAGATACGAGTTTAAAGTTCATTTATTCAGAATGTCTTTTAAAAAACCTTTGTGTCTTTTGATAAGTTTTTCCGCTTCTTCTTTGGTTATGTTTTTTAAAGCCATTACGACGGCGGTCTTTACGTTGTAGTTTGAGTCTTTTAAGAATTTTTTGGCGGATTTTACTCCCATCCCCGTTATTTCCGAAAAAACTCTTTCGGCTCTCATTACCAGTTTATAATTTGTAGGTTTAACGTCCACCATCCAGTTATGATAAACCTTGCCGGAGAGTATCATAGCCGAGGTGGTAATCATATTTAAAACGAGTTTTGTCGCGGTTCCGCTTTTCATTCTGGTGGAGCCGTTTATCGGTTCGGGGCCTACGTCTATCGCTATGTTTATGTCGCTGTTTTTCGGCTTTTCTTTGGGATTACAGGTAATAAATATTACTTTCGCTTTGGAATTTTTAGCGCCTTCCATCGCCCCTTTAACATAAGGGGTTACTCCGCTTGCCGCTATGGCTATTAATACGTCGCCTTTTTTAATGATTTTCTTTATTGTATCTTTCCCTTTATCGTAATCGTCTTCCGCTCCTTCTTTCGCTTTAAAAACCGCGGATTTCCCGCCGGCTATTATCGCTCTAAATTTCTCGGGTTTTACTCCGTAAGTCGGAACGAGTTCCGCCGCTTCCAGTATCCCCAATCTGCCGCTTGTCCCCGCCCCTACGAAAAAAACGGTTTTGTCGGATAAAAAAGCTTCCGATACTATTTTCGCCGCTTTCGATATTTCGTTTAATCTTTTCGATACGGCTATCGGAACCTTTTTGTCCTCTTCGTTTAGTTTTTTTAATATCTTTTTTAAAGGAATTCTATCTATGTCAAAAGTATTTTTGTTTATTCGCTCCGTAGGTAGATTGGCGTAAAAGTTGAATTTGTTCATCGCTAATCCTCGCTATCGGGAAGTATTATGTAAGAAGGAGACGAGGAGGTTATGGAAAAAGTGTCTGAGGAAACGGATATTTTTTCCGGTTCAACCACCGGAGGAAGTTTAGGATTTTTAACCCAGTTTAAAATTTTATATATGGTAGATTTTAAGACGTCTTCTGCGCTTTTTATAGAGTATTCTATTATTATAAAAGCGTTTTCCTGTCCGGTAGTTTTTTTGGCTATCGTGTATAAAAGCATTACTTCCTGCATTCTCTTTTTATAATTTTGAGCCGTAACAAAAAGTATCGGTCTTTGTCCGTAGAGTCTTAAAGGATTTACGGTCAGTATATCGTTTATGTTTGTTGATGGATTTATCGCCACGCAAGCGAATATGTTTTTATTTATCGCCGAATATTTTATCGCCAGGTTGGCGCCGAGATTAACTCCTATTATTATGATGTCGCTTTCTTTAACTCCGGTAGATGAAAGGTAAATAACCGCGGCGTCTATATCTCTTATCATCTTATTGTAATCGTTATCAAACCCGGATACCGAAAACGAGGAGAATGTTTGAGTGGAACCGTCGGTTTTATAAGTAGATATGCCGTGGCCTCTCAGTTCCAGAGCCATCCATCCGTAGCCGTATCTTTCTATCTCGCTAAACCATTTTTTCCATTCCGTATAATTGGATTTTTGAGAATGAACCAATAAAAGGACAGGAAGGTTTTCTTTTTTGGGTTTTAAATATTTTGCGTGTATTTTCCAGCCGTCGTTTGTTTCCAGAAAAACGCTTTCCTGCGAATTTAGATTAAACTGGAATAGAAAAAAGGTTATTATTATTTTAAACATCTTTACTCTATTATCTCTTCTTCTTTAAACCAGAGTTTTACCTCTTTTTCGGCGTCTTCCTTGTTTCCGCTTGCGTGTATCACATTTTCAAATTGCCCCTTTGTCGTAATTCTTCCGAAGCTTCCTCTTATGGTATCCGGGTCGGCTTCTTCCGGATTTGTTTTACCCACTATCTTTCTCATTTCCGATATGACATTCTCTCCTTTGTAAACAAGAGCGAGTATTTTGTTGTTTTTTATTCCGTGAAATTCTCCTCTTATGTATTTTATCAGATTTTCAAAAAAAGGCTGGTCTTTTAACGCCGAGTAATGTTCTCTTGCCAATTCTTCCGTTACTCTAACGAGTTTCGCTCCGACAAGCTCAAATCCCGAATTTTCAAGCCTATCTATTATAAGGCCGGTAAGCTTTCTTTTGGCCGCGTCGGGTTTTATTAAAAGAAGGGTTTTTTCAATCGCCATTTTTTCTCCTTTGAAGTTATAATATAATTAAATTTTATAAAATTTTGTAAAGCAATTTCGCTTTTCATAAATATTATAAAATATTATTCTATGAGCCAGAAAGGATTTTTTATACTTTTCGAAGGTCCGGATAGAAGCGGGAAAACCACTCAGGTTAACATGCTTTCCGGTTTTTTAAAAGAGAATGGCTTTAAGGTAATCGTTACCAGAGAACCGGGAGGAACGGAGGTTTCCGAAAAGATAAGGGATTTGCTTTTGGATCCGAAAAACAAAATATCGCCTCTCTGCGAGCTTTTTTTGTACGAGGCTTCCAGGGCCCAGCACGTTTTTGAAAAAATAAAACCGGCTCTGGACGAGGGGCATATAGTAATATGCGATAGATTTACCATAGCTACCGAAGCCTATCAGGGATACGGTAGAAATATAGATTTGAAAACGGTAAGGCTTTTAAACGATATAGCCACGATGGGATTAAAGCCCGATCTGGTAATAGGTTTCGATATATCGGATGAGGAGTATAAAAAAAGAAAAAGAAACGAAGTCGATAGAATAGAGATGGAATCCGATAAATTTAGAGAAAGAGTTAATTCGGCTTATTCTCATATATTTAGAGAGATGAAAAATGTTTTTTTAGTCGACGCGTCAAAAAGCGTAGAAGATATACACGAAAAAATAAAAAAAGAGGTTTTAAAAAGGATAAATGGCTTTTGAAAAGATAAAAGGGCATTTGAAAAATATAAACGGTATCGTAAATATAATTAACTCGAAAGAGATCCCTTCGTCTTTTCTCTTTTGCGGCAAAGAAGGCGTCGGAAAATTGACTATAGCCAAAGAATTTGCAAAGATTTCTCTTTGTAAATCCAAGATAAACAACGAGGATTTTTTGTCGTTCGATTCCAACGACGGATTGGATTGCCCGGGATGCGAAAGCTGCAGGATGTTCGAGCTTGGGGTTCATCCCGATTTTTTGCTTGTCGATTTTAATTATCAGGCGGGTCTTTTGGGAGAAAAAGTTTCGGAGCAAAAAAGCATAGGAATAGATACCGTAAGAGAAGCCGTAAAATTTTCAAACCTTAAACCGTCTTTTTGTTTTAGAAAATTTATCGTTATAAACGATGCGGAAAAAATGACCGTCGAAGCTCAAAATTCTTTGTTAAAAACTCTGGAAGAACCTTTTGAAGGGACCACCATAATACTCGTATCGTCTTCTTCGAATAAGCTTCTTCCTACCATACTTTCAAGATGTTATAAACTGGTTTTTAACAGGCTAAGCCAGTCCGCGGTTATGGATATATTGGCGGAAAAAGGATATGAAATCAAAAGGGCGGAGTTGTTATCCGAAATTTCGGAAGGGTCGGTTTCATTGGCTTTTAAATACGAAAAAGTTCTTCAAATGTTTGAAGAAAACGCTCAAAAGCCTTATATCGCTCCTTTTTTAATAACTTCGAAACTTTCAAAAACCGAAGATTTTAGAGAGGGCGCGGTCACCGTTCTTAATTTTATCAATTCTTTTTTATACTTTAAAATGAAAAATTATAATAATACCGATAAAATAACCAAAGCGATAAAAGAGAATTTTAAATATATGAATTATTTAAAACATAACGTTAATACGAGGCTGGTTTTGTCCGCCGCGCTTTATAAATTTTTTTCGGAGTTTGATTTTTTTAAACAAGGAGCCGTGTTATGAAAAAGTATTACATTACTACGCCGCTTTATTACGTTAATTATAAACCGCACATAGGCCACGCATATACGACTTTGGCCGCGGACATATTGAAAAGACATTTAAAGGCCGAAGGCAGGGATGTTTTTTTTCAAACGGGTACCGACGAGCACGGTATAAACATAGAAAGAACGGCCAGAGAACACTCTAAAACTCCCAAACAATGGTCCGATGAGATAGTCGTGGAGTTTAAGGATATGTGGAAAACCCTTCATATAGATTACGATTATTTCATAAGGACCACCGACGAATATCATGAAAAGCAGGTTCAGCTTGTTTTCGAAAAGCTGATTAAATCGGGGGATATATATAAGGGAAATTACGAAGGAATTTACTGCTCTTCATGCGAAAATTTTTATGACGAATCGGAACTTGTCGACGGGAAATGTCCGATACATAAAAAAGAGGTTGAGAGAGTTAACGAAGAAACTTATTTTTTTAAGCTTTCGGCCTATCAGGACAGACTTTTGAATCATTATAAAGAAAATCCCGAGTTCTTGTCTCCGTCTTACAGGGCCAACGAAATAATAAGGTTTGTGGAGATGGGGCTTAAGGACATATCGGTGTCCAGAACCAGGGTTAAATGGGGAATAAGCGTGCTCTCGGACCCCAATCATACGGTATATGTCTGGTTTGACGCTTTGCTAAATTACATAACGGGAGCGGGGTACGATGTCCATAACCCCGACAATGAAAAATTTAAATCGTTATGGCCTTGCGATGTTCATCTTATAGGCAAAGAGATATTCAGGTTTCATGCGGTAATATGGCCGGCCATGCTTATGGCTTTAGGTTTGCCTCTTCCCAAGAAAGTTTACGCTCACGGTTGGTGGACCGTTAACGGCGAGAAGATGTCCAAATCCAGAGGAAATATAATAAATCCGGTGGATGTTGTAAGGGAATACGGGCTTGATACTTTCAGGTACTTTATATTTAGGGAAGTTCCTTTCGGACAGGACGGCGATTTTTCTACCGATATGCTTAAAACCAAATACAACAGCGACTTAGCCAACGGCCTTGGGAATTTGTTTTCAAGAACCGTAAATATGGTTAGAAAATATATGGACAATATAATGCCCGATAAGCCGAAAGATTCGGAAATCTTTTCTAAAATAACTCTTATGCAGAAAGATATTTATAAAAACATAGAAGAAATGCAATTTAGCTCAGCCTTGGATTTGATATGGAAAGCCGTTTCCATTTTAAATAAAGAAATAGACGATAAAAAACCATGGGAAATGGCTAAAAAAGACATTGAGGGTTTGAAAAAATTTCTAAACGAAATGGTCTGGTGTTTAAGGCTCATAGCCCGCTGGATTTATCCTTTTATGCCGGACACATCGGCTAAAATGAATATGTATTTGGCGATAGGAAACACTGCGGACAAAACGGTCGAATCTCAAAAATTAGCTCCGTTATTTCCCAAAAAAAATTAACCGTTTTCCTGGGCTTTAAAGAAAAGCCTGTACAAGAAATATATTATTCCGGAAAGCGCGTATAGAAGAAAAAATAGAAATAGAGCGTTTTGAGGGTAAAATACTATAAAGAAAATAATCGATATCGTTACTATTATGCCTAACGGCGATTTTACCCTAAAAGCTTTTTGAGATTTCATCGCGACGTAAGGAACAGAGGATATCATAAGAAGCGAAATTCCTATCATTATAAAAGGAAATATTCCGTATATGAAAGGCATCTGTTTGGAAAGCATTTTAATCATCTTTGTCGGGGTGTCGTCTTCTAAAAGCGAATAAGAGAGAACAAAAAATATTATTACTCCGGCCGCCGCGGGTATAGGAAGCCCCTGAAAAAACGTTTTGGAGCTTTCTCCCGATAAAGATTTTAAATTAAATCTCGCAAGCCTCAATGCCCCGCATATTACATATATTAATACCACGGGGTATGCGACTATCCCGTACTCTTTCAAAGCGAATTCATAAATCATATAAGCCGGAGCTATGCCGAAGGAAAGCCAGTCCGAGAAAGAGTCTAACTCTATTCCCATTTCGGTTTCCGCTCCTATGAGCCTTGCCACTCTTCCGTCCAGTATATCCATTATGTAAGAACCTATTATAAAATAACAGGCAACCACATACTGCTCTTTGGATACGCTTAAAAGGGCCATAAGTCCGCAGGCCATATTCGATAATGTAAAGACCGACGGAATGGCGTTTTTTGTTTTTGTTTTGATGGTTTCTATTTTCGTTAATTCTTTTTCCATAATCCTATTACGGTATTTCCGGCTTCCACTTTATCTCCTTCCTTAACCGTTATCTCTACTTTGTCGGAAGGAAGATACAAAGCTACCTGAGAGCCGAAATAAATCATTCCTATTTTCTGGCTTGTTTTTACATTATCTCCCGGTTTTACGTAACAGGCTATTCTTCTTGCAATCGCCCCGGTTATCTGCTCAACCCATGCCCATCTGCCGTCTGTCCCTTCTATTTTAATAATATTTCTTTGGTTGTCTTTGGCTTCGGGCTTATATGCTATGTGGAATTTGCCGTAAGTGAATTTTGTTTCCGATACTTTTCCTTCCATAGGAGAACGCTGGAGGTGAACGTTAAATATGGAAAGGAATATCCTTATTACTATTATGTTTTCCGAATCTTCTTTTTTAATTGATAATACGGTCCCATCCGCCGGCGAGGATATTTCGTTTTCGTTAAATACCTTTTTTCTGTCTGGGTCTCTAAAAAAATACATTGAAAAAAGAAAAACTACCGCAAATAAGAAAGTAAGTATATATGCCAGTTTGGAAAATTTTGCGGCGTATAAAGAGCATAAAAAACCGGCTCCGCTTATAATCAATATTATTAACGCTTCTTTTACAACTTTCATAATTATCTCCGTAATTAAATTATACCAAATATAAAATTTTTAACATTAAACTTTAGACATTAGACTTTAAACTTTGAACTTCAAACATTAAACTCAATTATTCTCTATCCCCTATTCTCTCCTCTCTATTCTCTTCAATATGAGTTTAGACATTGAACATTGAAATTTTATGGAGTGTGGGCAGGGCGGGACTCGCTTGCAAATAAAATTCGTTCACCGCTCATTTTTTCGCAAGCCGCTCCTCGTCCCAAGCGAATGAAAATCTTGGGACTGCGGACTTTCGAGTCCCACGCAAAAGCTTTTCGCTTTTGCTTAGTTGCGCATCTGGGCAGGGCGGGACTCGAACCCGCACGGCCGTTTAGCGGCCAACGGATTTTAAGTCCGTCGCGTCTACCAATTCCGCCACCAGCCCGACAAATACTATTTTACCTTTTTATTAGTTTTTACTCAAATTTTTTAAATAATTTTCGTGGAATTTTTTAAGTTTTTTAACAAGTTCCTTTATTTCGTCAGCGGGGGGCAAAAATGTCGTACGAAAGTGGTATGTATGAGGTTTTTGTCCAAACCCGGAACCGGGAACGACGCATATCCCGGTCTCTTCAAGTAACTCTAAACAATAATTAAAATCTCTTTTCGATTCGTATTCCGCTATTTCTTTTTTGCTCATATTTCTGATATTTTTCTCTTGGGGCAAGTCTATCTTTACAAACGCATACATTGCGCCGTATGGGAATTTTAAACTCATGCCTTTTATTTTATTCAACTCCTCGCCGAGTATCTCCGCCTTTTTTTTAAGCTCGCCTAATATGGAGTTTTTTTCTTTCATATAAGTTTCGTAGCTATCTTCGTGTTTTTGCGGCGGGTTTACCATGGCGTAAGTTACTATCTGTCCGGCGGTGTTGGAGCAAAGGCCTATGGATTGAAGTTTTATCAGTTGCGAATAGACCTCGCTGTCTACGTTTTTTGTTTCAAAATAACCGCCTCTATGCCCGCATTCTCCTAAAAAACCTTTGGAAGTGGAATGAAAGCTGAAAAGAGAAACGTCCGTTACTTTCATTTCGTCCATAACCTTTGCGAAGGAATGAAATTTATGATGGTCGCTGTAAATGTTTTCTTGATATACCTCGTCGGCCAATATCGAAAGATTGTGTTTTTGAGCGAAGCTTATTATCATTTTTATGTTTTCTTTGGATAATACCGAACCTGTTGGGTTTCCGGGGTTTATTACCACTATCGCTACCGGCTCTATTCCCTTTTTTTTTGCTTCATCTATGCTGGACTCTAACTCTTCTTTGTTAAGTTCCCAGTGTTTTTCCTCATCCAGATAATAATTTATTTGTTTTGCCCCGTATAGCTCTATTGTGGCGCTGTATAGAGGATACTGAGGGATGGGAATCATAAATCCGGAGTTCGGGTTATTCAGTAAAAGCGTAAAAACCGATTGTATCCCTTTGGAAGCGCCGTCCGTAAGTATTATTTTGGTAGGGTCGGATTCTATCCCGTCTCTTTCGGATATAAATCGGCTAACGGCTTTTCTTATGAATATCATCCCTTCGCTTTGAGTATATGCGCCGAGCCCGTTCGGATTTTCCGCAAGTATTCTTTGAACTTTTTCAATAACGTCTTTATGAAAAAGGGCTTTCGTTTTTTGGTCTTCGATTAGCTTGGGATATTCGCATAAGGCCAGAAGCTGTCTTACGTAGGTAAGAGGTTTTTGTTTTAAAGCCTGAGGGTTTCCGATGTTGCAGTATATTATTTTTTTCCCTTCCTGTTCAAGTTCGTAAGCCCTCTGAACTATTTTGCCTCTTACCGCATACTGAGCTTTTATAAGATTGGGGTTTAATTTTTTTATGTTTATCATATAAATTATTATATAAAACAAAAAGGTTTTTTTATTTAACAGTTGTGTAACATTTGTTTAATCTTTTATTATCCTAAAAATTGTATAATTTATTATAGTTTGAATATGTTTTATTTTCAGAGGGTTTATGCAGGATAACGATAAAGATAAAAAAAGGTCTTTTGAAGAAATTTTAAACGATTTGAATTCCATACTTGAAAAAATGCCTAATATAGTGGACGAAATTAAAAAACCGATAGATGAAAAAAAAGAAGAGAAAAACAACGAAAATGTTATTCCCGAAGTAAAAACCGATAACTTAAAAGAGAAAGAAGAAAGTAGAGAAGACCTTATTCAAGAGATCAAACTCGACGAAATACAAAAAGAAAACGAAGAGATCGTTTTTGAGATTAAAGAAGATAGCGTAGTATCAAATCGCTTAGAAGAAGGTCCTGAGAAAAAAGACGAATCGATAAATATTAATTTAGCCGAAGATTTGACTAAGTCGGAAGAAGAAAAAATTGAAATACTCGACCCCAACGAAATACTTTCCTCGGACGAATCGAACAAGAAAAAAGAGAATATTGTAGAGGAAAAAGATGTTCTTTCCGAAACGGATTTGAAAGAAAATGCTTTTTTTGAGGGTGAAGAAAAAGAGAATTTACAGGATATGCCTGTAAAAGAAACCAAAGAAAACGAATCCGAAATAAAAATAGATTTAAGCGAAAATGCGGTTTTAGAAAATGTCGAGATTGATATTTCCGGCAAGTTAGAGACCGAGGGGATAAAAAACGATTTTTCCGAGAAAGAAAATTCGGAGAAAGAAACGGAAAAAGAAGAGAATTTTTTGGATATAAAATTGGACGGCGATGTTAAGATAGAGAATTTTAAAATTGGTTTAGAAACAGAAACCGGCAAAGAAGATTATTCCAAAACTCCCGTAAACGTGGAGTTTTCCATAGAGCTTAATAAGCTCATAGCTTTAGAACCTCCCAAATCCGTAGATGCCGAAAGGATAAAGAACGTCGGTTTTGTCTTTTCTTTGGATCAGGATCTTTTTTTGTCGGTATTAAAGACAATAGACGATATCTGCCTTTCTTCCAAAGAAAAACCGATGTTTGTAAAAAGATCTTTCGTGTTAACCTATGACGACTCTTTGACCTCCGACGCTTTGATTATAAATTCCAAAAACGAGAAGGTTTCGGCTGTCGTTTTAGTCGGAGAGCTGCCGGTAGAAAAAACTTACGAGTTTGAAAACGCTCTTTCTCAAAACAACATATATTTCGTAAACTTTAAAAAAGATAATTTTTCCAGAAGCAAAGCCATAGACTTTGTTATGGAATTGATAGCGAGATGAGTATGATAACCAAATGGGAAGTTTCCAAAGCTCAAGATGTTAAAAACGCAAATAAACATCAACTTCTTTTAAAATGCGAGTTAAAAGATATTTTAAAGATAGTAAAAAAATTGGGCGCCGTATGCTCGAGACCCGAAAGAATAATTTCAAAAGATTATAATTTTATAATATATCTTTTTAATTACAATGAGGATATAGAAAATAAACTAAAAACCGCCATTCAAGAAATATCTTCGGGAAAAATAACTCAAACCGCAACTATTGAAAGAAAACCCGAAAACATATCTCCGGCCGTGGAAGAGATAAGCATACCGGTCCCGGATTTGGAGATTAAAAAAGAGGAAAAAATAGAAATCCCGGTTCCGAAAATAGACAAAAAAGAGGAAGTTAAAGAGCCGTCCAAAAACGACAAAGAAATATCGGATAGAAAAAAAACATTCGGCCCGGTCGTTCCCAAATCTCAGTCGATGAGAATGGCTCGTGAAGAAGTTAAAAAAGAAGAAAAAGAAAAGGCCGAAGAAGCGAAAAAAGTCGAAGAAAATAAAGAAGATATTAGCAAGAGGAGTCTTGAAAAGATAAGGCTAAAATGGTCGATAGAGCTTCCGTTAAATCCGATGTTGAGCTTTCAAACTCTTATAACCGGTTCGCACAACAGATTCGCTCACGCCGCGGCCATGGCCGTGGTTGAAAACCCGGGGGTTATGTATAACCCCATACTGATATACGGTCCCGTCGGAAACGGGAAGTCTCACTTCATACATTCCATGTCTTACGGGCTTTCTTCCACGATAGGCCAAAAAAACATTTTTGTCACAAACGGTGTTAAATTTTCCATAGGCGTCAATCTCGCCATAAAAGAGGGTTTTATAGATAGCCTTGAAAAAATAATAAACGATTGCAAGGTTATTATCATAGACGATATACATCTTATGCTTATTAACAAAGAAAACAAACAATTTATATCCAGGGTCATAAGCGGTTCGATGCAGTCGAATAAACAGGTCGTTTTTTCGTCGTTGTTTTCTCCTCAAGAATTGGAACCTTTGGAAAACATGTTGGGGATACAATTTTCACAGGGGTGGATGGTGGACATAAAACAGCCCAACCCACAAACATATAGATTAATACTTAATCAAATTTTGGGGAATATGGACATAAAGCTCAGCGAGGAGCAAATTAAAAATTTCTTTATAAACAAATCGATGGATTTTAAAACCGTAAACAAAACGCTTTTCAGGATGAAAAAATTGGAAAAATATCTTTCTCCTCTAAATCAGTCTCTTTTGCATCAGGATATGATTTCCATGCTTTTGGGCGATAAAGACGATTTCTCCATGCCATCGGAAGGCGAGATAAAAGGAGCCAACGTTTATTCTTCTCAAGCCGAAGATAGCTTTTATAAATGGGGTTTCTTTTGTCCCAAAGGAATGAAAGAATATATAAATTATATGGGAGCCAAACTTAAGGAAACTTCTTCTAAAAAACTTTCAATGGACATAGAGTGGAAAAATGTTTTTGTCGAAGAATACGACCCGGATGAAATCTACGGAATACCTTTCAAAATAGGAAATTACGTTCTCGATAAAAACATAAACGGCTTGATAGTGATGGGCCCTCCGCCCACAAGCGCTTTAAGTTCAAAAGAGCAGGAGTTTTCTCATCTTACCGAAAAAATACTCGAAAGCATGAATATAAAAACCGCATGGATTTATTCCAATAAACTGAAAGCCGAGTCGGTTTATCTGACCGCTATTTTAGATCTTATATGATTTACCTCGTAATAATTGTGGTTATAATTTTTATCTCGTTTTTTATTTACTGGTATGTAAAGTTTAAACATGTGCTTCCGGTATATCAAAGAATAGAACATCTGGAAAAAATATACGTAAGGTTTGAGGAATTCGTTTATTCGGTTTTATCGGTTTCGACCAATTTTCATAAAGACGATTATATAAATCTTTTGAATATGGTTTTTATAAAATTAAACTCGGTATTTCCCGATACATCGATATACGTTTTTGAAAATAACGACGGTCAGTGGAGCTATATAGGCGGGGTCAATAACGCGGAATCTCAGATAAATTTTTCGAAGGTCGAACCCATAATATCGAGCATTAAAAACGAGATAATTTTCATAGAGGACGGCGATATATTGGACGGGAAGATAAGAAAATTCGCCATAATACCTCTTGGAATACTGAAAAGAAAAATTTACGCCATCATGTTGTGCGAAGGCGACGAAAAAGAAATACTGATACATTATTCCAAATTTCTACTCTCTTTCATGAGATTTGCGAGAAATTATTACGAATCATTCGACGCCGTTTCCGTAGAAAGCAAAAGGTTAAGAATGGAGCTTGATAGCCTTGTCAAAGAACTCGAATCTCAAGGATCCAGGCTTATCAAAAAACACAAAGAAGCCAAAATCATATACGAAGGAATATCGAGTTTCGACATGGAAAACGATAACCCTTTGAGAAACTTGCTTTCGTTAATATATAACTCCCTAAAGCCTTATTTTGCCGTATATTATTCTTACGAAGAAGGCGCTAACATTTTGTCTCCGAACATATTTTTGCCGGGGGACATCGATCTTTCCCGTTATTCGGCGGGTTTAAACGAACATGATTGGCTGGTTGTAAAATCTTTCGTCAATAAAAACCCGCTTTATGTTTATAACGAGGACGAGATAAAAGATCCCATTTTGAAAGAGAACGATATAAAAACTGCCGTGTTATTCCCGATATATAGCTCCAAGACAAAATTCGGAGTTTTGCTTATAGGAATGAAAGACAGGAGAAATTTTACAAAAGACGATATGTTTATTATGGAGCTTATCTCCAAAGAAATATCCGTTACGGTAAACATATTCGAGCTTTACAATAAGGTTTCAAAGGATGCGGTAAACTTAGCCAACCTTAATAAAATAAAAGACGATTTTTTGGCTACCGTAAATCACGAAATAAAAACTCCGCTTACCACGATAAAAGGATTTGTCTCGGTTCTTTTGAGCGGAGAGGTCGGAAGTTTAAACGACCAGCAATCCGCCTTCTTAACAATGGTGGATCAGGCAACAAACAGGCTTATAAACATAGTGACCAATTTGTTAGATATATCCAAATTGAATTCCGAAACCGGACTTGAGATGGAAAAAACGGATATGGTGGAGCTTGCGGAATCCGCGATAACCGCGATGAAGATAAAAACCTATTCCAAAGGCATAACCGTAAAATTTGAAAAAGAAGCCGATAAGATTTATGTAATGGCCGATAGGCACTGGATAGTTCAGGTGATAAACAATCTTATGGATAACGCGATAAAATATTCGCCTAACGGCAGCGAAATAAAAATAAAGATTTACGATAGGGGAAGCGTGGCCGTTTTTTCGGTCGAAGATAAGGGATATGGTATAGACGAAGCGGATAAAAAATACGTTTTTGAAAAATTTTACAGAGCCAAAGATACGATGTTAAACGTCGAAGGCTCCGGTTTGGGGCTAAGCATAGCCAGAACCATAGTGGAAAAACACAACGGAAAAATATGGTTTGAATCCGAAAAAGGCAAAGGTTCAAAGTTTTATTTCGCGCTTCCGAAAATCAAAGAAAACATTTAAGCGAGTTTTTAAAAACCTAAATTTAATCGGCTCGCTTATTACTTGACTTTATCGGCCCATTTATTGGATATGCTTTTTATTTTTTCTATCGCTTTATTTATGTTTTCAAGCGAGTTGGCGTATGAAAATCTCAGATATCCTTCTCCGTATGCTCCAAAGCAGGTTCCGCTTAAGCATGCCACTCCCGCTTCGTATAATATCATATCGGCAAGTTCTTGAGATTTGTATCCGGTTTTTGTTATATTCGGGAAAACATAAAAAGCGCCTTTTGGGGTCTGGCAGGAAAATCCCGGTATTTCGTTCAATCCTTTGACTATGGCGTCTCTTCTTTTCTTAAACTCTCTCAACATTTTCTTTACCGAGTTCTGAGGGCCGGTCAAAGATTCTATTAAAGCCATCTGACCGAATGCCGGGGCGCATGAAACGGAGTTCGTTATAAGTTTGGTTATATAAGGAGCCAAATCCGAAGGGCAAAGCCCGTAACCCAATCTCCATCCGGTCATCGCGTAGGTTTTGGAAAGCCCGTCTAAAACTATGGTTCTTTGTCTCATCCCCGGGTATGTGGCTATGGATATGTGTTTTCCGCTATATATTATCTCGCTGTATATTTCGTCCGAAAGGATGTAAATCTGAGGATGTTTTTCTAAAATCTTTACTATCTTTTCCATGTCTTTTTCCGGTATTACTCCGCCGGTCGGATTTGCGGGAGAGTTTATTACTATGAGTTTGGTTTTTGGAGTTATCAGCTTCTCAAGGTCTTCCACATCGAAATTAAACCCTTTTTCTTCTTTAATCTGTATCGGAACGGTTTTCCCGCCTACGAAGTTAACGAGCGACTCGTATATCGGGTATGTGGGGTTTGGACATATAACCTCGTCCCCCTCGTCCACAAGAGCTAAAATAGTATATAACATAACCGGTTTTCCGCCGACGGTTATTACTACGTCTTCCGGTCTTGCGTTTATACCCGGCCTTGTTTTGTTTAAATATTCGCTTACCGCTTCTCTGGCTTTTGGAATGCCAGCGGACGGGGTGTAGTGAGTATATCCGTTTTTAATCGCTTCTATAGCCGCTTTTTTTATGTTTTTTGGAGTGTCGAAATCCGGTTCTCCTATTTCCAAATGAACTATTTCTTTTCCTTCCGCTTCCAATTTTTTTGCTTTTGCTAAAACCTCGAAAGCCGTTTCGGTTCCCAATCTATTCATTCTGTTTGCTAAATTCATAAAATCCTCCGTTTTTATCGTTAAAAGAGGGAGTTATAACCCTCTAACAAGATTTTATCATAGTATTTTTATTTTGTCAAAATTTATGTAAAATAGAAAAATAAAACGGAGTTTTTATGAATTATAAAGAAACTTTAACATATAAAGATATCTCGGAAATACCACAATTGCTTAAAAATTTCGAATTAAATATAAAAGGAAAAGAATTGGCTAAATATAAAGAGGTTTTTTTGTTGGGAAGAGGCAGTTCGGGGAACGCCACTCTGTTTGCAAAATACGTATGGGAAACTTACTGCGGCGTGATAAGCAATATAGTTCACCCGTTTTCCATATTCAATTTAAAAAAGAAAATGGATTTTAAAAACAAGATTCTTTTCTCTTTTTCCCAATCGGGAAGAAGCTTCGACATAGTAAAATGCTCTAAAATTATAAAAGATATGGGGGCAAAGCTCGTCGCGGTTACGAACGAGAAAGATATCGTTAAAAACGATCTGGCTAAAATATCCGACTGGCATATTCTTCTTTCAAATTCCAAAGAAATTCCCGTCGCCGCCACCAAAAGTTTTATACTTCAGCTCTGGGCGGTAATGAAAATCTCAAATTTGTTGGGAGCGGAGTTTAACGAAAAAAAGTTTTCCAAAACCGTAGAAAACATAAAATGCGTAATAGAAAATTTCGAAAAAATTTATTCGAAATTCGGTTGGGATGCGGTTTTAAAAAGTCAGATTGTCGGTTTTGTCGGAAGAGGCCCTTTTAACGCCATAGCCGAGGATTCGGCTTTGAAATTCAGAGAAATGGCCCGGATACATTCTTTAGGTTATTCCGCGGCCGAGTTCTTGCACGGTCCCGTGGGGGCTTATACTTCGAAAGATCTCGTTATAATACTTTCGAGAGACAAAAAACTTACCGAAGACCTTATTCTGGTTAAAAACAAACTAAACGAAAAGAAAATAAACTATATCGTTTTGCCGGCTTTTTCGACCGATTATCCTTTTAACGCTCTGGATATGGATGTTTTTATAAAACTCGTAGCGGTTAAGCTGGCGGTTTTAAAAGGGTTAAATCCCGATAACCCCAAAGGTCTTTCTAAGGTTACTTATACGGTATAAAATTATCGGAGGAATAATGAAAAATATATACAAAGCGGCTCTTTTTGCTTTTGTTTTATCGGCATGTCATCATCAGATAAAAAAAACGGAGGTCTATCAAACCGAGGTTTCCTGCCCGGTTTGCCAACCCCCGCAACCGATGGCCCCGGTTTGCGCAAAGGATGAGGTTCTCGTATGTAAAAAAATAGAAGTAAAAGAAGTTTCTATCGTAAAATTAAACGAGAATGATTATCCCGATTTTTCTTACCAGTGGGGCGGGGATATGGAAAGAGTTTTCGATTTGAACGAAAAATATTTGAACGGCGTTTTGTCCAAAAACGTTTCCTATTCTTTTGAAAATAGGAAAATAACTCCCGAGATTTTATTAAAAACAACCGTTAAGTTAAGAGAGATACTAAAAAACTCGAAAAGCGATCCGGAATTGAATAAGCTGATAAAAGAAAACTTCGATATTTACGAGCTTAAAAGAGGAACCGAGATAGTGACATTCAGCTCGTATTACGAACCGGTTTTCGACGGTTCTTTAAAAAAGGACGAAGTTTTTAAATTCCCCTTATATAGGAAACCGGACGATATGTATGAAATAAATCTGGAAGAATTCGATTCCGATAAATACAAAGGCCAAAAACTGACGGGAAGAATAGACGGCAAAAAATTTATACCTTATTACTCTCGTTCCCAGATAGATTTCGACGGGATAATATCCGGTAAAGGCTACGAGATAGCTTATATGAAAGACATAACCGACCTTTTAGACCTTCATACTCAGGGCTCCGGCATATTGAAATTAAAAGAAGGAGGGTATAAAAGGGTAAAGTTTGCGGCAACCAACTCGCTTAAATTTAAGGGGTGGATGACGGCTTTGATAGAAGGCGGTTATATTAAAAGAGACGGCGCCGTAGGCAAAGACAATACCTTTTACGACAGAGCCAAAAAATTTATAAACGAAAATCCGAATCTCTGGCGCGAGGTCATAGGTTCTAATAAAAGATACGCTTTTTTTAGCTTAGACGATTTGAAGTCATTCGACGAAGGTCCGATAGGAACTTACGGGTTTAATCTGGTCGGAGGAAGGTCCATAGCGATAGATAACTCTTTGATACCTATGGGAACCCCGGCTTTTATAAAGGTTAATCTGCCCGATGTAGACGATAAACTAAACATAAAAGGTTTTAATGAAAATAAGAGATTTGTTTTCGCTCACGATACCGGCGGCGCGATAAAAGGTGCGAGAGTGGATTATTTTGCCGGAACCGGAGATAGAGCAAAAAAATTCGCTTATTCGGTGTGGGAAAAGGGAAACCTTTATTTGATTGTTATTAAGGAAGGGAAATGAGATACTTGGAATTAAAAAAAACTTTATTGATTTTCGTTTCTCTCATATCCTTTTTCCCAGATCTTAATTGCGAAGTATTAACCGGGCTTGATGTAATTGAGAAAAATAATTTTTCGGATTTAAGAAACAAAAGAGTGGGGGTTATAGTAAACCATACTTCTTTAAATAAAAAAGGGAATAAACTGGTGGATGTTTTTGTTGAAAACAAAGTCAATCTTGTCGCGATATTTACTCCAGAACACGGATTTATGGGTAATGTGGAAGGAGGGTATCTGATAGAAAATTCCACATATAATTCCATTCCCGTATACAGCCTTTACGGAAAAACTAAAAGGCCAACCGAAGATATGCTTAACGGAATAGACGTTCTTGTTTTCGATATACAGGATGTTGGAGCGAGGTTTTATACCTATCTTACCACAATGGGCTATGCTATGGAAGAGGCGGCTAAAAAAAATATTGAGTTTATCGTTCTGGATAGGCCAAATCCCATAGGCGATATGACAGAAGGCCCGATACTCGACGAAAGCATAACCGCTTTCACCGCATATTTTAAAGTTCCGACAAGACATTCTCTAACGCCGGGTGAGATGGCGGTTTTCCATAAAAAAAGATCTAATTTAAATTTAAGCCTCAAAGTAATAAAAATGGAAGGATATAAAAACGAAATGTTTTACGACGAGACCGGGCTTGGCTGGGTAAATCCTTCTCCCAATATAAGAAGCTTAAACGCCGCGATATTATATGCGGGGCTCGGCTGTTTTGAAGCCACAAACATATCCGTCGGAAGAGGGACGGATAAGCCTTTTGAGTTTTTCGGCTCTCCCTGGATGGATAATATAAAAATTTCAAACGAACTTAATAAAGCAAAATTAAAAGGAGTAAAATTCAAAGTCTGCGAGAAAACCCCCGATGCGGATATTTACAAAGGTGAGAGCGTAAAAGGGGTTTGCGTCGAGGTTTGGGATAAGAGAAAAGTGGAATCTTTCAAGATTTTCGTAAACGCTATTTATTTTTTAAACAAATATCATCCGGATAATCTTATAATAAAGGAAGAAGAAATAGCTAAGATGACCGGCGATAAAGATTTTTTTAATAAAATTAAAAAAGGATATTCCCCAAAACAAATAATCAAATCTTACGAAAAAAAATTGAAAGAATTTAATAAGTATATAAAAAAAGAGATACGGCTTTATTAAAATCGATAAAATTAACGGTTGAATTTTTTATTTAATCTTAATCTGCGATATAGGACTTTTAGCACTTTCCAAATTATGCGATGTAGTGTAAAATATAAACAAGTAATTTTATGTTTTATTTTAAAATCCGAAAATACGGAGGGTTAATATGAAGAGTTTATTTTATTCTATTATTTTGTTTTCTTTCGTTTCAAACTATGTTTTTCTATTTGCGGGAGATGAGTCTTTAAGAGATTTTAATACTTCTCAAATAAAAGAGTTGATAGATTCTAAAAAGGACAAGGATAAGCCGGATCATAATAACCCCAATCATCCCCCTTTGCCTAATCCCAACCCCCACCCTGTGCCAAATCCTCATCCTCAACCTCAGCCTCAGCCTACTCCAAATCCCATTCCTCCTAATCCTCAACCCGTTCCGACGCCTCAACCGGTTCCCGAACCTCCGAAACCTCCTGTTGATACCACAAACGCTTATAACGCCGGTTTTAGAGACGGTACCAACAGAGGAATGATCGACGGAAGAAGAGACGGCTATTCAGACGGTATTAGAGACGGAGAGCGAGACGGAAGATGGAGAGGAATAAGCGACGGAGAAAGGGCGGGTAAAGATGCGGGTTATAGAGACGGTTATAATGTGGATCAGTCTCAGGGAACTCAGAGAGGAAATATCGACGGCCAGAATGCCGGTATAAACGACGGTACTAACGCGGGTAAAAGAAGATGCTACGACGAAGGATATAACTCCGGTTATAACGCCGCATATGTCGAAGGAAAATCCGCGGGACTTACCGATGTAAGTTCTTATAATTCGGGCTATTCTAAAGGCGAAGCCGACGCTAAAGTTCTGGAATCGGATAAAGGGAGAAAAGCGGGGTATCAGTCCGGTTTTGCTCAGAGGGAAGCCGAGCTTGAAAACTCTTTTGCTTCCGTTAAGTCGGCAAAATCCGCTTTAGTTAAAAATTTATTTGAGACGGGAGAAATGAAAGGCGTTTCGTTAGACGTTATAAAAGGCGGTTTTACCACGCCAGAAGAAAAAGCGGCTTACGACAGAGGTTATAGAGAAGGTTATCAGCAGGCTTATAGAAGAGCTTTCGATCAGGCCAAACGAGAAGGTTACAACGAAGGTTATAACAGAACTTACAGCCAGTCTTATACTTCTCAGTACTCCATAAGCTACAGAGAAAGTTTTAATCAGGGGAAGGAAAAAGGTTATCAGGACGCTTACAACAGAGCCTATAACTCCGCTTACGATTTTTATTATAACGAATATAAAAGAAAAGACTACGCGGAAGATAGAGCCAGAGGTATGAGCGACGGAAGAGATAAAGGATATAAAGACGGTTTTGCTTTCGGCTCTCAAGAACAGTATAGAAAAGGGTATAAAGCCGGATATGACAAAGTTGCGGCGGAGGTTTATCCTGTAGCTTTTGAGGAAGGAAGACAGGCGGGTATCGCCGCGGCCGACAAATATTATGCGGACAACGCCGTTCTTAAGGCCTACAACATATTTTTTAAAGACGAAAACGGCGACGGGAAGTTTGAAGCTAACGAAAACATAATACTTTCGGCGGAGATAAGAAACTTAGGATTTAAAAGATCCGATAATATATCGGTGTCTGTAAAAAGCGCAAGAGGCGAAATATCTTTTAATCCAAACCTTGGTTCGAACGCAGTAGAAGGAAGAGATAAAAACATTATAGAGCTCAATGTAGGCAAAATTTACGATGTGGCTTCTCCCGGGTCGGATACTTTATTCGTAAGTTTTTCCGAAAAGGATAAGGTTTTCTCCAATTTCGAGCAGGTGTATTTAAGAGTAAATTCCAATAGAGTCGGAATCGTAAAGGAAGACGATACTCCGGTACTCAAAAAAGCGACATGGTTTTTCCCCGGCGAAGTTACCAAACTTAACAAAGGGGATAAAGTCGTTATAACGGGCGATAAAGACGATTATTATAAGGTTAAAAAATCCGATTTTTCAAACGGCGGATGGACCGAAGGGTATATGAAAAAAGGAAAATTGGAGCTGCAGTAAAAAGTATTGTTTTTAGTTTTTGCGAATAAAAAATTACAGGTTTATAAATTAGCGTTAATATTAATTCCTGAGTGTTTTTGATTTAAAATAAATATGTTGATTTCAGTTTTTAAATTAAAAGAACAGCAATTATTTTAGTTTTAAAAAATATATAAAATAAATCAATGGGACATTTTTTAATAAATTTAAAAATAAACTTGGTTTTTTGTTTTTTCTTTGTGTGTCCCTATTTGTCAGCTAAAGAGCAAATTACTAAAATTCAAGAAATAGAAAAGAACATTGCTGATTCTTCGGAAATAATAGGTTATTTGATTAATACCAATAAAATTCGTGAAATTGATTTGAATAATTTTCGAGTTAATATTTCTTCCTATTCTGCTTATACTTCTTTTTCTGGAAAAACTAAATATTTATTGTTTATAGCCAAAATATATGGAGAAGAGGATAAATTTATAATTAATATAGCCGGAGCGTATTTCCCTTATTCTAAAACTGTAAAAATTTTTGGAGGGCAATCTATTGGTGATATAAAACTGAAAAGATTTGTCCTTAGTAAAATTAAAGATTATGTCTTATTTGAAGGTTCATGTAATGATTATTATGATTGTCTTTCGGTGATGAAATCTGAGCTTTTTGAGTTTGATGAAAAACAATTGATGTTTAATAAGATATTTGATTTTCCTTTGTTTGAACATGTGCAAGGAGATGGATGCGATAGTACTACAAACTATATAGATAGGGCTGAAATTAAAGAAGGCGAGTGGATTGAGGGTGGACTTAGAGAAGTAATAGTTAATATTAAGCGTGAAGATATCGGTAGTAATCCGCCGGAGAGGATAAAAGAGATCACTGAAAAATATTCTTGGAAAAATGGAAAAATTTATTTAATAGAAAAATTTGAAAATAAGCAAAAAATTCTTTCTAAAGAATCGGCTGAAAAACTTTTAATAGTATCTGAATTGTGTAAGACTTCTAATACTGAACATTTTATAAATCTTATATATTTCTTAGGAGAGGAGAATCAAATTGTAAGAGAAAATGCTTATCATTGTCTATATTCTTTAAGTTTAGTAAAAGGAGAATCTTTTGATAAATTAATAAATATTCTTATTACTAAAGCTTTAGATAATAATTGGCCAGGGAAAGAATCGGCGAGATCACTACTTTATAGTTGGGCCTCTTTTAATAACTTTTTTTTAAATGAAACTAACAAGAATTTAGTATGGGAAATATTGAATAGAGAAAAAACAGATGATTTATGGTTAAGGATTTTAGTATATCAAAAAGATATGCGAGTGCTTCCTGTTTTAACTGAAATGATTTATAAAGCGACAGAAGAAAACAATGGATGTCTTGCTGATATGTATTATGTCTACTTATATAATTTAATAGATGGGAACTCAAAAATGTTATCTCCTGATATCGTAAGGATATTAAAAAAGGCTATTCAAACAGGATTAATTTGTAAAGATTATGAATATGAAATTAACGTGTCTGTTAAAATAGCAGAATGGCTTGCCACCCAACATTTAAAACTGCCTGAAGAATGTTCGTCTCGCGAAAAATTCCCTGATTCTATTAATAAACGTATTCCCCTTAAGGAAAATTTTTCTGGTTTATTATTTATTCATAGCTTATCAGAAGAAGAATGCCAAACCCCTTCAGAAGAAGGACATGTGTGTTTTAGTAAAGAAGAAATAGAAAATATTATGCTTGAAAATTTTCTTCAGACTGGGGATTGGGTTGATGCGGAGCTTGATAAACTAAAAAGAGCTATTACTGGGCAAGCTTTCTTTGGTTTTAGATATTGTCGCCTTGAGTCTGACTATGCTAAACTTATGAGAGATTCAGAAGAAAAAGCTATAAGTTTATCTAGATATGAACAACAGAAGGAAATGAGGGAATTTCTCTTAACTATTCTCGGAGAGTGGTGTGGGGTTACCTATAGCAAATATAGAGATGAAACTCAACTAAGGATTATTTTTGTACAGGATAAGAAAATAATTAAAGGAATAGGAACAATTACTTATTATAAAATAGGCGATTATGTTGTTGATATTATTTTGATTCCTATGGCTTATGATGAGTACCAACAATCTGCTGTCAAAAAAGTTACATTATCTGAAATAACCAAATATGGATCAGAAAAATTTTGGTCATTAAGATGGAAAGATCGGAATATAATTATTATTTATAATGAACATTGGGGAGAATTTATATTAAAAAAATCATGTGATGGTTTTTGGAAGAAAAAAGATTGAATATTGATTTTTTATTATTAAATATTTTTTCATTTTTATAACTTATCTTGAATAATAGTACAAATAAATTCCAAAAGATAATTTGGTTATAGTTTAATGATTTTTGAAAAAGTTCCCGTTTTTTCAAAAAGTTGTATAATAGTTTTAGGAGGAGATATGTCTCACCATACCACGGTCAGAAAAACTCATTTAAACGATATACACAAAAAATACGGCGGTAAGTTAGTCGATTTCCACGGCTGGGAGCTTCCGGTTCAGTTCGAGGGTATTATAAAGGAGCATATGACGGTAAGAGAAGCGGTAGGGCTTTTCGACGTAAGCCATATGGGCCAGATTTTTGTGGACGGTAAAGACGCAAGGAAGTTTTTGGATTATGTCAATACTAATAATGTAGCTAAGTTAAAAAAAGGAGAGGGGGTTTATTCTCATCTTCCAAACGGCAAAGGCGGGATAGTGGACGATGTGATAAATTTTTGCTTAGACGAGGAAAGGTTTTTGGTGATAGTCAACGCGACGACAAGCGATAAGGATTATAAATGGTTTGTCGAAAACTCCAAAGGATTTGAAGTCAAAATATCCAATAAATCCGACGATTATTCTATGATAGCCGTTCAGGGGCCGAAGTCGGTGGAGATTATGAAAAAGTTTGTGCCGGAGCTTTTGAACTATCCCCGTTTTGGCATAGTTGAAAAAGAGGTTATGGGACAACATTGTTATGTGTCCAGAACGGGATACACGGGAGAGGACGGGTTTGAAATAACCGCGCCTCACTCAATAATAGCCGATGTTTGGGAAGAGTTTATGAAATTGGGCAAAGATTTAGGGGTAAAGCCCTGCGGGCTTGGTTCGAGAGATAGTTTAAGATTGGAATCGGGTTATCTTTTATACGGCTCGGATATAGACGACGAGCATTCAAGCTACGAGGCAAATTACGGCTGGGTCGTAAAACTTTCAAAACCCAATTTCATAGGAAAAGAATTGTTTGAAAAACAAAAGAAAGAAGGGATAAAAAGAAAACTTACCGGCATATCCATGGAACAGGGAATACCGAGGGCCGGTTATAAGGTTTTTAAAGACGGCAAAGAGCTTGGCGTTTTAACAAGCGCAACCTACTCGCCTTCGCTTAAAAAATCCATAGGAATGGGTTATATGCCTTTAGGCTTAAACATAGGGGAGGAGGTTGAGGTAGAGATAAGGGATAAGAAGATGAAGGCTAAAATAACCGAAATCCCGTTTTTTAAAGGCGGAGTTTTCTATTTTAAGTTGGGTTAAATTTAATAATAAAGGAGAAGATTATGAATAAAGAAAACCTTAAATATACAAAAACTCACGAGTGGATAGGAATCGAAGGGGATGTCGCTTATATCGGAGTAAGCGATTTCGCTCAGAGCCAGATGGGAGACATAGTTTTCGTAGACCTTCCGAAGGTCGGAGCCAAAGCCGAGAAAGAAAAACAGATATGCGTCGTAGAGTCGGTTAAATCCGCTTTCGACATTTATTCGCCCGTAAACGGAGAGGTTATAGAAGTAAATTCGGCTCTTTCCGATAACCCCGCTCTTATAAACCAGGAGCCTTACGGAAACGGCTGGATATGTAAGATGAAGATATCCGACAAATCCCAGTTAGACTCGCTTATGGATTTTAAAACTTACGAAGAATTCGTTAAAACTCAGGCTCACTAATTTTAAATAATTATAACGACAAAACCGAATAGACTTGGTAGGGTATTTTATTTTTTAGGTTGAAATTAAGGGAGAGGTTATGTTTATATCCAATACCGAAGAAGAAAAAAAAGAGATGTTGAAAATGATAGGCGTTAAAAGTTTTGAGGAGCTTGTAAAACAGGTCCCTTCGAAGTTTTTAAACCCGAAATTTAATTTGCCGGACGGTTTAAACGAGATAGAGGCATATAAAAAAATGAAAGATCTTTCGGAAAAAAACAACGCTCTTTTAAGCTTTGTAGGCGGCGGGGTTTATGAAAGATATACGCCGGCGGTTGTAAAGCATATAACTCAAAGAACTGAGTTTTTAACCGCATATACCCCGTATCAGGCGGAGGCAAGCCAGGGGATACTTCAGACAATTTACGAGTATCAAAGTTTAATGTCCGAGCTTTACGGTATGGATTATTCTAACGCTTCCATGTACGACGGCTCAACCGCTTTGGCGGAAGCCGTAAAGGCCTGCGTTAGGATAAGCGGAAAAACAAAGATAATTTATTCTTCGATTATAAATCCGAAGTATATGGATGTGGTTAAGACATATTTTGCGGGAAATAAAGAGTACGAGTTTGTCTCTGTCCCTCATAAAAACGGATCTGTGGATTTAGATAAATTTAACCAACTTCTCGACGATAAAACCGCATGCGCGGTCGTATCGAACCCAAACTATTTAGGATTTATAGAAGACATAGAAGAGTTTAATAAAATAGCCAAATCGAAAAATGTTTTGACCGTTTGTATGGCGGACCCCGTTTCGCTTGCGATTTTAAAAACTCCCGGTGAAGCGGGTTTTGATTTTGCGGTCGGCGAAGGCCAATCTTTAGGTCTTCCTCTTTCTTACGGCGGTCCTTATTTGGGAATATTTACCTGCAAAAAACAACATCTAAGGCAGATGCCCGGAAGAATATGCGGCATGACCGTAGATAAAGACGGGAAGAGAGGTTTTACTCTCACGCTTCAGGCCAGAGAACAGCATATAAGAAGAGAAAAAGCGCCTTCCAACATATGTTCCAATCAGGCCTTATGCGCGCTTTCGGTTACCATATATTTGACGCTTTTAGGTAAAGAAGGATTAAAAGAACTTGCGCTTTTAAACCATAACTTGGCGGTTTACGCTTCGAAAAAACTTTTCGAAGCGGGAATAAAAACTAAGTACGATAAGCCGTTTTTTAACGAGTTTGCTTTCGACGTCGAAAACGCAGAATCTTTGAGGAAAAATATAGCCTGCTCTAAAAAGATAGACATAGGAATAACCGCGTCGGAGCTTGGAGAGGAGTTTAAGAATACCGTTATAAGCGCTTTTACCGAAACCAAAAACGAAAAAGAGATAGATTTATATGTTTCGGCAATAAAAGAATACTCCAAATCGCCCGCAATGAAAAAATAAAAAGGAGATTTTATGAACGATATACAGAAATTCGATACGAGATTAAGCGTAGAAAAATCTAAAGACGGGAAAAGAGGGGTTCATTTTAAAAGGACCATAGACGACCATTCAATAGACTCAAAATATTTAAGAAAAACCGAACCGAAACTTCCGCAGATGTCCGAGTTTGACGCGGTAAGGCATTTTACAAAACTATCCAAAATGAATTTTTCAGTGGATACCCATTTCTATCCTTTGGGCTCCTGTACCATGAAATATAACCCGAAGATAAACGAGGAAACATCTTCTATGACCGGTTTTGCCTCGGTTCATCCGTTAGCTTTGACGGAATGCGCTCAAGGGACGCTCGAAATAATATACGATATGAAAACGAGATTATGCGAACTCTGCGGTATGGACGACGCTACTTTATGGCCTGTTGCCGGAGCTCACGGTGAGTTTACCGGGGTGCTTGTGGCTAAAAAGCATTTTGAAGTAAAAGGGGAGTTAAGGGACGAGATAATAGTCCCGGACTCCGCTCACGGCACAAACCCGGCTACGGTAACGATGGCCGGTTTTAAGACTATAAATATAAAAAGCGGAGCCGACGGAAGAATAGATTTAAATGTTTTAAAACAAAACTTAAACTCCAAAACCGCTGTTTTGATGCTAACACTTCCAAATACCTTAGGAATTTTCGAAACTCATATAGAAGATATAATAAAACTATGCCACGATAACGGAACGCTCGTTTATATGGACGGGGCGAATATGAACGCTTTGATAGGCCTTGTAAAGCCCGGCGATTTCGGAGTGGATATAATGCATTTAAATCTTCATAAAACATTCTCTACTCCACACGGAGGCGGAGGACCCGGAAGCGGAGCAATACTTGTAAAAAAACATCTCTCCGATTATCTGCCGGTTCCGATAGTGGTAAAAAAAGAAGGCGGTTTTTCGGTGGAAGAAAACAGGCCCAATACCATAGGCAGAATAAAAGCTTTTTTTACGAATACCGCCGTATTGTTAAGGGCTTATACTTATATGATTATGCACGGCCCAAAAGAATTTAAAGAGATAAGCGAAAACGCCATAATAAACGCAAATTATATTAAATCGAAACTCAATAAGTATTATCCGGCATACGCAAACGAGTTTTGTATGCACGAATGCGTCCTGACTCCTTCAAAAGAATTGGAAGAAAAAGGGATAAAAACTTTGGATATAGCGAAAAGGCTTTTGGATTACGGGTTTCACGCGCCTACCGTCTATTTCCCTTTGATAGTTCACGAGGCGATAATGATAGAGCCCACCGAAACCGAGAACAAAGACACAATAGACGCTTTCATAGAAACTATGATAAAGATATATGAAGAAGGGATAAACAACCCTGAAACCTTAAAAAACGCGCCCCATACAATGCCGGTTAAAAGATTGGACGAAGTAAAAGCGGCCAGAGAACCCAATTTGAGATGGTAGTTTTATACTATCGGGAAGTAGGTTGCGGTTAAAAGGACTATAAAAAGTATTATCCAGGGGATAACCACGGCTTTATAGGTTTCTTTTAAAGGTTTTTCAAATCTCATAGAAGAAAGGAATAGGTTTATTCCAAAAGGCGGAGTCATATATCCCAATTCCAGGTTTATTAAAAATATTATCGCCAGATGAATGGGGTCTATGCCGTAGCTTACGGCTATAGGCACCATAATCGGAACCACTATTATTATTGCCGAAAAAATTTCTATCATGTTTATCAAAAGTATGGCTATATTGAGTATTAAAAGAAACAAATACTTGCTTTTTACATATTCGGAAAGATAATCGAAAATCCTTTCGGGTAACTGGACGTCCACTATGTAGTTTGTAAAAGCCAATGCCGTGGCCAGAACTATGAATATAGCGCCTACTAAAAGCATTGTTTTTGTTATTATATCGCCCAATTGATTGAATTTTATTTCTTTGTTTATCAGGCATTCTGCTATAAAAGCGTAGAAACAGGTTATGCTTGCCGCTTCCGAGGCGGTGATCATTCCCGAGTATATTCCTCCTATTACTATAAACGGAAGAGGTATTTCCCATCGGGCCAGGTATGCCGATTCTTTAAGTTTTTTAAAATCGAATTTTTCCGGTTTTATGTCGTTTTTCTTTGAAACGATATACGAATATATGTAGAAAAATATTATTATTATTATCCCGTATATGAGCGATTTTTTAAATAAAAGGTTTAAGTCTATTTTTGCGACTATCGAGTATAGAATTATCGGAAGCGAAGGGGGGAATAAAAGCCCCAAACTTCCCGTAGTGGATATTATCCCCAAAGAAAATTTTTCGCGGTAGCCGTATTTTAAAAGTATCGGGAATAAAAGCCCGCCCAACGCTATTATGGTTATGCCGGAGGCTCCGCTAAAAGCCGTGAATATTGAAGCGGACAATATAGAGCCCAAAACTATTCCGCCTCTCCCCCAGCCGAAAAGCGCGGAGAAAAGATTTAAAATTCTATCGGGGGCTTTTGAGGAGGCTATGATAAAACCGGCGAAAGAAAAAAGCGGTATCGCTATTAATGACGGCATGCTCGATAATCTTAAAAATTCCACAACCATAGATGTTATGCTTATTCCCTCAAGATTATAAAGATATGCTGTAAGTATGGTTATTACAGAAAAAACCGGGACAGATAATAAAAGTATTAATGCCGATATTATAAATGCGGTTATCATTTTTTTTCTTCTTTAAATAAAGATGCCAGAGTATGTATAAACATATTGATAAATATCAAAGGAAGAAACAGATTTAACTGCTCCGGCTTTGGCGTTAGATTTTTTATTTCATCCAAATCGAACTCCATATATACGAATTTGACCGATGCGATTAATATTATTGAAACGGCAAATATGGTAAGTGCCGATGATAAAAAACTTAAATATTTTTTAAGTTTGCCTTCAACCCCCAACTTTTCAAATATTTCTATTTTAAAATGAGAAGAGTAATGGCTTACAAGCGAGGCGGAAAAAAGGGCGGATATCATAACGATATGCCTTAAAAATACGTCCATCCAGCTTATCCCGGAGTGAAAAAAAACTCTCAATAGAACTTGCAGAAAAGAAAGGAAAAGCATTGACAATACGCATATTATTACGAAGTGTTTTTCGACTATCGCTATTTTTTCGTCAATTTTTATTAGTTTTTGTTTTAGCATTTCTAAAATTGGAAAGCTCTTTTTCTATTTTTTCAAGCATCTCCGCTCCGTAGACCGAGGTAAGCTCCTTTCTCGCCTGGATGGAAAGCTCTTTAAACTCGTTTTGGTTTTGCGGTTTTGAAACTTTGAGTTTGGATTTTAATAATTCTATTCCTTTTTTGTTGTCCTCTCTGGCTAATTTGTTAAGATTTGAAAAATATTTATCGCTTAAATCCATGATTATTTTTTTGTCCTCTTCGGAGAGTTTGTCGAATGTTTCTTTTGAAATCAAAACCGCTCCCGAGGCGTAGGTTATCGGCATATCCAGAATGTAGTTCATCTTGTTATACCACCCTAAAGGTATTATTGTCGCCGGGGTGGCGTAGACCGTGTCTATCATCCCGGTTTGAATGGATGTCATAACGTCGGCTATGGAAAGAGGAATCGGCTTTGTCCCGTATTTCTCGAATGTTTTTAACGCTATCGGGTCCCCTTCCCAGACCCAGAGTTTAGATTTTTTAAAATCCGCGGTTTTTTTTATTTCGTTTTTAGATAAAACATAAACGTCGCCTATCTCGCTCCAACCTAAAAGTATAAATCCGTTTTTCTCGAATATCTTTCTAAAATCTTTATCGAATGTCCTGTATATATGGTCCAATTCCGCCGTGTTTTTAAAAAGAAAAGGGGCGTCCAATACTCTCATCTCCTTTGCTATTTCGCCTATGCCGAATCCCGTAAAACCGCTTGCGTTTAACTGCCCGGTTTTTATTTTTCTTATTACGTCCTTTTCGTCCCCCTGTACTCCGCCCACATATATCTTAAACTTTACTCTTCCGTTAGTCTTTGTTTCGGCGTCTTTTGCGAACTCTCTAAGTATTTTGGTCCATGTCGTTCCCTCGGGAGCGAGTGTCGCGAATTTTATTACCGTTTGAGAATAAAGCGATATGTTTAAAATTATTGAAATCGCAAAAAAATAAAAGATAGTTTTAATTTTAAAAGATTTCATTTTTTTTCTCCTTTAGCTTATTTGATTTTAATTTGGCTATTTGATTAAAAAAGGATACGGAAGGGTCGGTTAAATCGGCGGTTTCTATTTCGTTTATAAGTTTATCGAATAATTCCTCGTCCATTGTCAAAGTCGCGTATACTTTGGCGTAAAAATATTTGTTCATAAGAAAATCTTTTCCTTTTCCGTTTACCGCTTTTTCAAAGTGTTCTTTAGCTTTTTGGGGGCTTCCGCCTACGATCCTTGGTTTTGAAGCGTATATGGAGGCGATTATCGTTTCTATGGAATTGTAAAAATAATCGGGTTTAATGGAGTATAGTTTTTGAGATATTTCTTCTATCTCGCCTAAATACGATAAAGCGTTTAGGTCGTCTCTATTCGAATCTATGTAAGAGCTTTTACAAAACATATTCCAGAAAAGTATGTCGAAATCGGTATCGGATAAATTCTTTTTTTCTTTTAATTTTTTGTCGTTTATATATTCGTTTGAGTATTTTATCCCTCGTTCGTAAAAATCGTTTCTTTCGTTTTTCATATCTTCATAAAAAGCGAAAGCGTATCCGCAAAAACCCATAGTCATATTTTTAACAAGCGCGGGGTCTTTTTCGGTTTGGTATAAAATTTCCATTAACTTAAGGTTTGCCGGCAGAGAATTTTTTACGTAATCTAAGTTCGCCTCCGAATATATCGAAGGGATTCCTTTTTCTATTATGCCGGATGTTTTTTTAACCGCAAGTTTGTCTATGGAGCATGAGGATAATAAAAGGATTAAGCTAATCGATTTTATCGTTTTTTTCATTATTCCTTCTTTTTATTTCTTTTTTTAAAGGTTCAAAATCGGATAAATGTTTTTTGTAGTATTTATCCCAATTCGTTTTTATTCTCCAGCTCCAGTTGTGGTTTCCCGTCGTTCCGGGAAGATTGATTCTCTCTTCGGTACCGGTTATGTCCTGCAGGCTCATTACAGCTATGACCGAAGAAGAATTTAAAAGTTTCAGATTGACATCCCGTTTTATCTCTGAATAACCGGAGGGAATTTTTTTAATATCCATTTCGTAAATCATCTCCGAGAATATCCTTCTTTCTTCTTTATCTATTATTTTCCACCAGGTCTTCATAGGCTCGGTATCGTGGGTCGAAGTGGTCGCTATGGATATGGGATAGTAGTTTTTGGGGTCTATATAAGTTTCGTCTTTTTCTTTTTCCCATCTCATTATTTTGTATCCGCATATGTCCAGTTCTTTTAAAACTTTTCTTACATAATCCGGTATCACTCCCAAATCCTCGGCTATCGCAAGCATTTTAGTAGAGTGTTTTATGGTTTTTAGAAACCTTCTGCCTCTTTCTTCCTGCCGGTGCGGGTCTAATATGTCGAAATGAGGTTTTATATTTTTGTCTTTGGGTATTACCCATGTTCTAAAAAATCCTACCATATGGTCTATTCTGAAGATATCGTATAACTCCTCGAATTTTTTGATTTTAAGCCTCCACCACTCAAATTCGTTGGATAATTGAGAATCCCAGTTGGGAGCGGGGATTCCCCATTTTTGACCGTCTTCCGAAAAAGCGTCGGGGGGAGCTCCGGATTCCAAATCCAGTCTAAAATCGTACTGTCTTGACCAGACATCCGAGCTTTCCTGATTTACCATAAAAGGCAGGTCCCCTAAAAGCTTTATGCCGTTTGAGAGGAGTTTCGATTTTACTTTTAAAAATTGCTTGTCTAACTCCCATTGAATGTATTTGAAAAAATCTATATTAAACCCGTCTTCGTTTTTAAATCGGGCTATTGTTTCGCTTTGAGGGTTTTTAAACCCTTCTTCCCACTCCGTCCAGCTTTTCCAGTTATTTATGTCTTTTAATCTTCTAAATACCGCGTAATTATCGAGCCACCAGTCGTTTTTTGTTTTATATTCTTCAAACGCTATTTTCTCATTGGAAGACGGGGAAAAAGACTTTTGAAAATAGTTGTATTGTTCCCATAAAATTTCAAACTTTATCTTTTTTATTTCGTCGTAATCTATATAATCTTTCTTTTTTATGTTTTTGATTTTTTCTTTAAATTCTTTTGATTTGAGTTTTTCTCTCAACTCGGGCTTTAAATTTTCTATATCTTTTACCGATAAGTATATCGGGTCTATGGCGAATGCCGTAAGCGAAGTATATGGGCAGTTTGTCCCGGGAGGCATTTCGTTTATAGGAAGTATTTGTATTATGTCAAAACCCATTTCTTTGGCAAAATCCGCCCATTCCGATAACGAGGAAGTATCTCCGCAGCCGAAATCCGATTGCGAAGACATCGAAAAAAGAGGGATCAGAACTCCTGTATGTTTGTTTTTCAATAATTCGTGCATATTATTTTACCGCTATCGCTTCTATTTCCACCGTAGCGCCTTTTGGAAGAGCTTTTACCTCTACCGTGGCTCTTGCCGGAGGGTTAGAGTCGAAAAACTCGGCGTATTTGGAATTCATCTCGTTAAATTTTGAAAGATCGGTCATAAAGACGGTGGTTTTTACTATGTCTTTAATCGAAAATCCGGCTGATTCCAGTATGTTTTTAATGTTTTTTATGCAAATCTCGGTTTGTTCGGAAACGGTTTGAGGCATTTGTTGATTTGACGGGTCTATTGGAAGTTGTCCCGAGACGAAAATAAAATTTCCCGATTTTACCGCCTGAGAGTAAGGGCCTATTGCCTTTGGGGCTTTATCGGTGGATACGATTTCCTTCATAAAATCTCCTATCTGTTTTCGTTATAATCTCTTATAAAATTTTCAATGCTTCTATCGTAAGTGGCTTCGCCTTTTTTCGAGAAAAAACATCCCGGCAGTTCGCCGTTTCTTTTGTGATATTCTATGCACTGGCAACAAATGCCTTTTCTCGAACAGGGTTCGTATGTGCATGAGCAGTTGGAAAGATTGCGAGCGGATTTGCATTCCATAAATCCTCCAAATTAAATTATACAAAATAAAAAAATAGAGCCGCATTAGACCGCATTAGATAATAAAAAATGTCATCGAAGATAAGGTCGTTAGATAAAAAATATGTCATCAAAATATTCTATTCCTATGATTAGAAAGGTAAATGATTTTAAAATATTTAGATTCTAAATAATTTCTTCGTCCCAAAGCATTTTTAGAAAGTCTTTATATGGTAATATCAGAATATCATTGTTTTTTCTTGGAAACTTTTCCATCGATACGATAATTTTTTTCTTTGGCTTGTGTTCATCGCTAAAAATATGTAGGCCTTTTATTTTATAATTTGAACTTTCCGATGCTTTTATTTCTATCGCAACCTCGCCTTCTCCTAAAATTAGATCTACTTCATTCCCTGACGCTGTTCTGTAGAAATATAATGGGAAGTCTTTTCCACTGTATTTAGAATAGGCTAAACATTCATTTATTATAAAATGTTCAAAAAGATGTCCATATTCCGTTGTGCCCTTGATAAGTTCTTTTCTGTTTAATAGGGCATTTACTATTCCTGTATCAAAAAAATAAAATTTAAATGTCTCTATTAATCTTCTTTTTTTCTTTTTATTCCAGGGCATTAAAAATCGACCAATTAATGTATCTTCAAGTATAGAATGATAATCAATTACTGTTTTTACTGAAACCCCACATTCTCGTGAAATATTGGAATAATTAACTATATTCGCATTTGAAAAAGCGGTATAATAAAGAAATTTAGAAAAATTGCTTATCTTTCTTACAAGCGCTTCCGCTTTTATCTCTTCTTTTAGATAATCGTTTACATATGCTTTTAAATCCATCTCTGGATTTTGGGATAAGTAGTGAGACGGTATAAGGCCATAAGTTAATGCTTTATTCAAATCCAATTCTTCTATTCCTATTTCTTTGCTAACAAAAGGAAACAATTCATATCTCCAAGCTCTTCCGCCCAAAAGCCCACCGGTTATTTTTCTTAATTTTCTTGCACTAGAGCCGCAAAGTATAAATTGAATATTTTTGTTTTCCATTAGCCAGTGTATTTCATCTAAAATAGAAGGTATTTTTTGTACTTCATCTATTACGATTGTTTTTTTATTGATTGCTGAAATTATCTGCCTAAGATATGCGGGATTTTGATTTAATTCAAAATAAAAATTATAATCAAGTAAGTCTATCCATAAAGCATCTTTAAACTTTTGTTTTAAAAAGGTAGTTTTTCCAGTTTTTCTTGGACCCCATAAGAAAGCCGATTTATTTTTGGGGAGTTTTATTTGAAGCATTAATTTTATTATAGTTTTTATAATAAAGTCAAATTATTTGTGATAATTTTTAGTATTGGTAAAAAATTTAAACACAAACTAATAATCTTAATGTTAGAAAATTTAATTAAAAAACTTATACAATTTGAAAGTTCAACTTGCAAAATTTATAAATTAGAAATCCTTTTAAATTAATCTTTGTAAATATTGACTTCTAATACAAAATATATTAAATTATCATTAGTGTTAATTTAGTATGTTTAGCGAAAATTTAATCAAACTATCTGTTTTGTATAATAAACCATATTTTTTTACTGAAGATGTCGCAAAAGTTTTGGATATAAGTATTGAATCTGCAAGGGTTTTTGTAACAAGACAGTCAAAAAAGGAAATATTTATAAAATTAAAAAAGAATTGTTATTCTTTTGAGCAAAGATGGGGTTTAAACAAAGAAGAGGATTTCTTTGCTATATCTTCTATCCTAAGGGTTCCTTCATATATTTCTTTATTAACCGCTCTTTCTTATTATGGGGTAACAACGCAAGTCCCGCAAGATAGGTTTGAATCTATAACGATTCTTTCTACTAAAAACTATGAAATAAAAGATAAAAATTTTAAGTTTTATAAAGTTAAGGGAGAATTTTTTAATGGTTTTTTAAAAAAAGATAATTATTTTATAGCGGAAAAAGAGAAGGCTTTTATAGATGCCATTTATCTTTATTCGTTTGGCAAATATTCATTAGATTTAAGCTCAATTGATATCAAAAAACTTGATAAAAGTTTAATATTTAAAATTGCAAAAAAATATCCGCAAAAAACAATAGAGGTTGTTAAAAGAATATGCAAGATTTGATAAAACACGAGCAGTTTGAAATGGAAATTTTAGAAAAACTATATAATGCTAAAGTATTGCCAAAATTAATATTTGTTGGTGGAACAATGCTGAGATTATGTTATGGATTAGATAGATATTCTGTTGATTTAGATTTCTGGTTGAAAGATAAAAAAGAGGAAAATGAGGTTTTTAATAGAATAAAAAAGGTAATATATGACAATTATATGGTAAAAGATGTGTTTAATAAGCATTTTACAATGTTGTTTGAATTTAAAAGTAGGAATTATCCAAGAACGTTAAAAATTGAAATAAGGAAAGAGCAAAAGAAAATAAAACCAATTAAAACTATAGCATATTCTCTTAATAGCAATATTCAAATAATTTTAAGTGCAATATCGCTTGAAGATATGATGGTTGAAAAAATAAATGCTTTTCTTGATAGAGGTGAGATTAGAGATGCTTATGATATTGAGTTTTTAATTAAGAGAGGGGTAAAATTAAATGTAGACAAAAACACTGCTGAAAAAATAAAAAATAAAATCTTAAATCTAAAAATAAATGATTATAAAGTCAAATTATCTTCATTACTTCCGGCAGATAAAAGAAGTTATTATAATAAATCAAACTTTAGAATACTTTTGTTTGAGTTAGATAAAATAATAAATAACAATTAAATATTCCCTGTTACAAGGAAATTTGCGGAAACAAGGCGTTTCTGGAAGGAAAAATGGCTATAAAATATAGGTAATTTTTGCTAATAAAATTTAAGAATAAATTTTATATAAATTTGTAAAATGTTTTAAAGAGGTTTTTATGAGGAATAAAAGTTTTTTTGAAACTATAGTTTTTGAAACACCATGGCAAATTACAATTGTTATTGGCGTTGTTTTATATATATTAAGCTTTTTTGTTAAAAACATAAATACAGGATTAATATCTGTAGGTCCTGTTATTTCAACTTTTTTAAAAATATTTTCAATTTTTTTATTAATTGCTGGTATATTGTCAGCTTTAAGAACATTGCTAAATAAAAACTTACTTAAAAACACTAAGTCAATAGAAGATATTAAAAAACTATCATGGAAGGAATTTGAGGATATTATTGAGACATATTACAGGGAAAAGGGATATGAAGTTATTCATACGGGATATAATTCTGCTGATGGTGGAATTGATTTAATTGCCAAAAAAGAAAATGAAAAAGTAATTATTCAATGTAAACACTGGAAAGCGTATAAAGTTGATGTTAAAGTTATAAGGGAAATATATGGACTTATGGTTGATGAAAAAGCAAGCAAAGCGGTTGTTATAACTTCTGGAGATTTTACTGAACCAGCAAAAGAATTTGCTTATGGAAAACCAATTGAGTTAATTAATAGGGAGAAATTAGTTAACTTAATAGACTCGACAAAAAATAAGATACAATCAGAAAACACTCAAAAAAATACTGATAAAAACGTTATATTATGCCCGAATTGTCATGCTCCTATGGTATTGAGGGTTGCAAAACAAGGGGAACATGCTGGCAAAAAATTCTGGGGCTGTTCTAATTATCCTAAGTGTAAGTGTATTATTGATTTATCGTAGGGAGGTATAATGGATGAAACAGCGAATATTGCTATAAAATGTACGTATAATAACGGTGGTGAGGATGAATTGGTTGGCTTTAGTGGGACATGCAGTGAAGATATTATTAAGTGGAATATAGATAATAAAAGAGTATGGTGTAGCAATGAAGATTGTGGTTGTAGAAAATATTATGATAAGGGCTTTAAGGGAAAACCACCTGAGTATCCTTGTTATGAAAGTGCTTTATTTGTTGAATGGGAGTATGGGGCCGGTTCTTATCATACAGGCAAAAGGAAAGGTGTAAATATTCATTTATCAAAAAACGTTAAAAATAAATATGCAATACTCACAACAAGATTCCCTGATGATGAAGAAATAGACCGTAAAATTATAGGTTTTTTTAAGATTAGCGCAGTTGAAAATGATGATGAAGAATATCCAACAACTATATATGCAAATCCTAAAGTAAGGGTAAGACTTCCTTTAGATGAGGCTAAAGGTCTGTATTTCTGGAACTATTATAAAAATAAAAAAGGTGGAGCCAAATGGGGTACTGGCCTCGTGAGATATTTAAGTGATGAACAAGTTAATCAAGTTTTATATGATATTAGAAAAATCACACAGGATGAAGAAATTAAGAAAGTTATTGATAATATAATTGGAAACATTAAAATAACGAAACCATCTGGCTATAGGATGAGAGATGGTAAAGATAGTATAAAGCATATATATTTGACAAGAAAATATGGAATAGGTGGAGAAGGTAAAGACCATAAAAAATTAAAAGAGTGGATTTTTAACAATCCCAAAGAAATAGGTATTGATCCTAAAACAATAAAGAATAAACAAATGGAATATACTTTCCCTTCTGGTGATACGGCGGATTTGCTTTTTGAAATGAAATCAAATAAATATATTGTTGTTGAAATTGAAACTATAGATCCTAATCCTGGAATATATCAAGCGCTGAAGTATAAAGTTTTAAAGTGCATGGAAATAAAAGAAAACATAGACTCAAAAAATGTGGAATCATTTTTAGTAGCTTGGAATATCCCAAAGGAGCTTAAAAATTTTTGCTATAGATATGGTATAAAATTTGTGGAGAAAAAATTATAGTTTTCTTTTCTTCAACCAATACATTCTTGCGCTGATTCTTTTTCGCTAAAGCTATAAAGAAATAAATATTAGTTGCCACATCTTTACTTTTACATTAGTAACTGCTTCTCCTTTTAGTTTCAGGAAATATTGCTTCCTATTTTTGTTTTTTGAGTTCAAATCCCATTGGGTTTAGGGGTAGGTGGACGTGATTGATTTTAAAGATTTTCTTATTTTTAAAAGTTTATTTATTCAGTTAAAATAACCTTAAATACTTATCAAAAACAAAAATCCTATTTCTTGCAAAGCCGGTTTTTTCAATCAGTATCCCGTTTTTAGTCATATCTCTTATTAGTCTTGATGCTGTAGAAAAGTTTACATTTAATACATCGGCTGCTTCTTCTATGTTTATTATAGGCTTGCCATAAAGATAATTTATAAGCTGTTTTGCAATTCTTTGTTTCCTTCCTAATTTTATTAACTCATTTTCTATCTCTGATTTTAATTTAATTATCTTCCTAAATGTATTTATGCTGTTTTCTGATGTTATTCTAACACCTTCAAGGAAAAATTTGATCCATTGTGTTAAATTATTGTTCAGTCTAACATTGTTTAAATTGTCATAATATAAGTTTTTATTTTTTTCAAAAAAGTCGGATAAATAAAGCGTAGGTTTTGTTAAAAGATTATTGCTTACAAGATATAGTGTTATAAGAAGTCTTCCTATTCTACCATTTCCATCTAAAAAAGGATGGATTGTTTCAAATTGATAATGCGCTATTGCTATTTTTACTAAATGTGGTAATTTCGTATTTTCATTATGAAGAAATTTTTCAAAGTCAGACATTAATTCATCTAAATTTTCATGATGTGGCGGAATGAAAACTGCATCATTTAAGGTTGCTCCTCCTATCCAGTTTTGACTTTTTCTAAATTCCCCTGGTTGTTTATGTTCGCCTCTAACACCTGTGAGTAATATCTTATGCGTTTCTTTTAGAAGTCTATTGCTTAATGGCAATTCATTTAGCCTTTTTATTGCATAATTCATTGCCTCTATATAATTTTGAACCTCCTGCCAATCATCCCTTTTTTCTGGAGAAATAAATTTTTTTGACTGTATTGCTTCCTCAATATTAGTTTGTGTGCCTTCTATGCGGCTACTTAATGTGCTTTCTTTTGCAATATGCATCTTAATAAAAAAATCAACATCAGGTATTAATTGAGAATATGCATTTAACTCTCCTAATTTTTTATCAGAGCTGCTTAAAAGAATTATAATATCTTCATTGTCTATTAACCATTGGTCATTTATGAAAGATGGTTCAAAGCTTTTATACTGATATCTCTGTATATATGTTCCTGCTTTAAATTGACTTAGTTTTATCATACTTTTATATTAACATATTTTTAATGAAACTGCAAATACAACTTTATATATTTGCATATAAACATAAAACTGCAAATATAACATTTTATGTTTGCATTCAAATTAAATGAGTTCAAATCCCATTGGGTTTAGGGGTAGGTGGACGGAATTTGCCTACCAATAAATTAAGTCAATATCTTTAGTATTTAGTTTGCGTGAGATATGTGGCTGGATTAGAACTTTTTCACCGTTAGTTATGTGTTGCCATATAACAGTGATATCCACATAAAAAGTGTATAAAATATAATCATTTTTTATGTTTTTGAGCGGTAGTAGTTTCTATTGTTTATTATTGGGTTTATTAGAGTTTTCCTGGTAATATTCGTAATAATTTTCTCTTAAAGATACATAGGCAGGAATATAATAATAACCCCACATATCAACGCAATAGAATTCAAATTTTTTTGTAGTATCATCCCATTGATATATAACATTAAGATATAATTTGTCTTCATTTATTTCAACCATAGCATATCCGTCTCTTGTAAGAGTTTTAAAATCTTTGCCATAATCCCCACCACATATGTACTTGCTTCCTCTCGGCTGAAAAAGATACGCAATTTTTTTCTTCCCCATTCTAACATGGGAATAGGTTATTGGATTTATGTCGTCTCTTTTTTGTGGGAAATATTCTCCTTCTCTTAGTTTTAAAATAGTGTAATTAGTCGCAGAATTTGTTGAAATAATTATAATTTCTTTTTCTATATGTTTATTGTTTATGAATTTTTTGCCTACCATTAAAATATCTTCTCTATTATCCCCGTTGAAATCACCAATTACAACTGATGGGGTATTATAAGGAGTTGTTGGAAAAAGTGAAACAAGTTTTTCCGAATAATCATCGTAGTTAAGAATTTGAAAATCAGGGTCATATTCATAAAGTAATTTTTTTATCTCAGTGGATAAATTGATTTCATAAAGTATATAAGTGGTTCCTCCTTTTTTTAAAAATGTAATCGGTATTTGTGGTTGATATAATATGTTTCCCCATGAGTCCCTGAGAGTAATTTCATATCTAAATCTCCTCTCTTTTTCTTCAGGTGATAAATTAACCTTCATCCAGGTTGAGCTTTTTGAAGGGAAAAATGTCCTATTATTTTCAAATGAAAGATTAAATGATGTATTTTCTTCACAATAAATGTTGAGGTTTAAATGAAAGTTAAATATAATTAGTAATAAAACTATTTTCAATTTCATAAACAATCACTTTCTGTAGGCACGACCTCTTCTATGGGCTGTCCCCCTGACTCTAAATCAATACATTTTTGAGGTATATTTGGAAAACAGCAGGGTATGTACCTATAATCATTTTCTAATTTTTTTATTACTTCATTGGGACTATTTCTGTAAATTACATGGTAATGTGGAACCTCATCTTTTTTAGGATCATCACCCTCAGAATAAACTATCGCTTTTTCACATATTGTTTTTAATGCCTTTTCCCTGTTACCTTTTCTTATCCGTTTTTTTGATATATCAATATGAACCCCAACATCGTGACCATCATGAGGCGATGTCCAGTTACCTTTTATGTCAAATAATCCTCCCCATTTAAGACTCGCATCATTATAATAAAGAACATCTGACTTGGGACATCCCTGTTTCCATAATTTGCCTATATTTTCAAGGTCAGTTTTAAACTCAGAAATTACCCAATGATTTGAAGGATGAGTATTGGTTTGACCAACTAAAGAATATCCTGTGCCGGTTGATAGCTCAACTAAATTTTTTACTTTTATATCAATTACATCTGTAGTAAAATATTGTCTCCCTCCAAGAATAAGCCAGAAACCATTCCATTTAATTCTTGTGCTATAAATTGGGCGTTTAAATCCAAATGTAAATTTTTGACCAGATTTTAATCTACCGCTTTCTATAGGTTTTGTTATATCATCATTGGATAAAGATTTAATTGCTGGTGGAAGAGGGTCCTTATGATTATGACCTGCTAATTCCGGTTCATCTGTATATCCCATAGTTATTTCCCAGAAACAATCAGGGCAAGGTGAATCATACCAGTTGACAGTTACTATGCATCTAATTTCCTTAACTTGATCATATTCAATTTCATAGTATAATGTCGGACCGGTTACTTTAGTAGGTAAGATTTCTGTCCATTCTGTTATTGTACTTGTTCTAACTTCCCATTTTTTCTCTGGCTTCCAATATTTTGGTAATTCCAGTTGTTTTTCTGTTTTTATAAAATTTATATCATCAAAAACTATTTGCTTTTTAAAAGATTTTCCATCAAAGTCAAAATCATTGTTTTGAGAAAAAACCATATTATAAAAGAACACCATATATCAATATGAATATTTTCATATACTACCTCCCTATATCTTATTAAATTGTAAAAAAAAAAAAAGATTTATGTCAATTATTCGCTGTAGGTGGGCATGCAGATAGTGAACAGATTGGTTATTCTTTGTTATCTATTTTTAATCTTTTAATTCCATATTTTTCAAACTCGTCTTCATATTTGTCCATAAGCTTAAATTTTTTATCATAAAACTCTTTATCGTTCATTTTTTCTAACTCTTCCTCTGTATAATTTTCTAATAGTTCTTTTTCTACCATCCTTGATATTAATTCATTCCAGAAAATTTCATTATCGTAATCCTGAATATATACTTCTAATTCTGAAAGAAGTTCTTCTGATGGGAAAAAAGATTTAAGATTTTCATCGTATTCTATTCCATTGTAATCAGCGGATGTATGATATGAGTATATGTGTTGTTCTAATTCTTCAAAATCTTTAATTATTTCGTCTTTATTCCTTATTGAATTTATTACCCAGTTTCCTATATTAATTAGTTTTATAAGATTCATGTATTGATTTTTTGATAAGTTAATCTTCATAACCACTTCCTATTCGTTAGTTTTATTTCCCGGTCCAGATTTTGCCGTCTTCGCAAAATCTGTGTTTTTTTACCGCTCCGGTTCCAAAAAAAGCGGTCGATTGTTTGGTGTCTATGACGTCGGTATTTCCGGCTCTGTATGATACGATGTATGAGAAAAGCGTCATAGGGGTAGAGCCGCAGGAAATTTCATTTTTGGAGCATATGAAATACTTTACGCTGTCTCCGTAATCCAATTTCTTCAAATTGCAGGGTGGATTTAATAGTACCTCTTCGGGACAGGTTGTAACCTTCATAAGCCACAGATACTCCGTTTCGGCTATTTCTTCATACCCGGCTTTGGCGAGTTTTTTTTCTTCCTGTAAAGCTTTTTCTTTTTTTTCTTTGTTTTCGTAAGATGTTTTTAATTCCAGGTCTTTTTTGGGGACCTCGGTGGAATAGTACCATGTTTTTTGATTGGTTTCTACCGCCTTATAATAAGCTTTAAGACCTTCGTATGTAAGCCTTCCTTTTTGATCGAATATCATATCGCCGTTTTCGTCTCTAAGTTTAAAAAGAAAATTGGGTATTACCTTGTTTTTCTGAAGATGTTTTATCGCTTGTTGGGAAACATATTTCAAATACAAATTATAGCCGTCTCGCATAAGAACATACTCGCCTTTTGAGTTTTTTAGCGTTATATTGGCATATCCCGGATAAGACGAGTTGACCCACTCTACCGCCCCTTTTCTTTCGGAAAGCCTTACGGAATAATAAAGTTTTTTGTCCTCGGGGGATAAAACCACTTTTTCTTTTTCTATGAAACCTCTCGATTTCATGTCGGAAAGTATTTCTTCGCTCGACATCGATTCCAATTTAAGAGTTTCTATCTTTTCATATAAATTTTTGTTCGGCGCTATGGAATATAATTTGGAATAAACTTCTACGGCTATTATTTTGTTGTTATCTTTTTCCAAAGCCTCGGCGTATTTTTTTAGTATTTTGGGGTCGTTAGTAGTTTGGTATATTTTGGAATAATAGGTTAGAGCTTTTTTTATATCTCCCGTTTTTTCGTAGGAATCGGCAAGAATGAAATAAAATCTTTCTTTTTGGCCTTCTTTAAGATTGTTTTCTATTATCAAAGATTTATTTTTTATCGTTTCGCCGTACCTGGAATTTGAGTATAAAAGCTCTATGTATTCAAAGTTTAAAACGGGGTCGTTTGTTTTATTTAGCTTTAAGCACCTTTCGAGAGTTTGAAGAGCTTTTTCTTTGTCTTTTTCGGCTTTATACCGCGAAACGCAGTTTGAATACTCGGTCTCTTTTTTCTTTTTTTCTAAAGATTTAATTTCTTTTTCCAAATTTTTTATTCTTTCTTCTATTAAAGATTTTTTGCCGAAAACGTAGATTGAGTTGGATTTTTCGGCCGTTTCAAGCGCTCTTTTGTAAAGTTTTAGCGCGACCTCCGGTTTTTTGGTTTCCAAAAGTTTCGCCGAAATGAAGTTTGCGTTAAAATCTCCGGTAGAAAGGTTTAAAGCGAACTCCGACTCGGTTAACGCTTCGTCGTTTTTGCCCATTGAAATGTAGAGATTTGCTATCTCGGTGTATACATGAGGGGAAAAAGGATTTTTCTCTTTGGCTTTAAAGCATGCCGCCTGAGCGGTGCCGAAATTTTTTTTGAGCGTATTTATTCTGCAAAGACATAGATAACCGACCCATTTTTCGGATTTTGCCATATCCGAACATATCGTTATGGTTTCGTTTTTTAGGTCTTTTATGTCGGTTAAAAGGTTTATGCAGGAGACGTTCGACTCGTCCGGCAGATCCGTTTTAACGCAAGAGCCGGTTAAATCGAAATTTAAAAAGCATAAAGAAAAAGATAAGACAAACAAGATACGGAGTTTTATTTCCACCTTTTTTCCCCTTTTTAGTTTTTATTTGCCTTTTATTACCTTGGGAAGCGTTACGCCCCTTTGAGACTGATATTTCCCTTTTCTGTCTTTATAAGAGGTTTCGCATATTTGGTCCGAGCCTAAAAATATCAATTGAGCTATTCCTTCGTTCGAATAAATTTTTGCGGGTATCGGGGTGGTGTTTGAAATTTCTATTGTGAGATGCCCTTCCCACTCCGGTTCCAGGGGAGTTATGTTTACGACTATCCCGCATCTTGCGTATGTGCTTTTCCCTATGCAAAGCCCTATTACGCCTCTCGGTATCTTAAAGTACTCTATGGACCTGGCAAGAGCGAAGGAGTTAGGCGGAACTATGCAATACGGGGCTTTGACGTCGACAAAAGCCTTTGGCGAAAATTCTTTCGGATCTACCACTGTGTTATAAACATCCGTAAATATCTTGTATTCGTCCGCTACTCTTATGTCGTAGCCGTAAGAAGAAAGTCCGTAAGAAATTTTGCCTTTTGTTATCAAATCTTCGACGAAAGGGGTTATCATTTTATTCTTTAAACACATCTCTCTTATCCATTTGTCGGATTTCAACATTTTTCCTCCTAAAAAACTTCCATTAAACTTTTTAAAACGGCTTTAATCTTTTTATAATTAGATATTTTATGATTTTTTTGAACATTATCAAAATCGATTCCGTTTAACAATTCTTTGTAGGTATTTTTCATAACCGAGGCTACGAATAATTTTGGAGATTTGGTTTTTTTGAAAAACTCGTCCGCTTTCATATAATAATCGATGGCCGTATTTTTCTCGTATCTAAATAAATCTTCAAAACCGGGAGAATTAAAATCTATCCGATCCGTTTTTAAAAATTCCATCCGTTCGTTTAAGGGTATATATATTCTGTTTAAATTCAAATCTTCTTTTATATCTCTTAAAATATTTGTCATCTGGACGGCATTTCCGGTATTTACGGAGATTTCTTCAAGGTCTCTCCCTTTATATTCGGATATTTTTAATACCGCTATCCCTATAACTCCGGCAACCGAAAACATATAATCTTCAAGCTCCGCCCTGTCTTTTATATTCACTCCGTTTATGTCTTTTTCCATAGCCGATAAAAGTTTTGAAAAAACATATTCAGGTATATCGTATTTTTTAACAATTTCGGATAAAGTTGAAAATATCTCTTCATTCTGGTTTTTCCCGGCGTATATCTCTTTTGTTTTCTCTTTTAAGTATTCTATTTTTTTTATTTTTTCTTCTCTTTCGCCTTCCTCATCCGCCGCGTCGTCAGCCATCCTTGAAAATTCATATACCGCCGAAAGAGCTTCTTTTTGTTCTTTTTTCAAAAAGAAAAAAGCGGTGGAGAAGCTTGATTTTTTATATTTAAGGTTCATAATAATATTCTATAATATAAGTATCTAAACTATGAAAATACTGCTTATCGAGGATGAGAAAAAAATATCGAATTTCATAAAAAAGGGACTGGAAGAAGAAAATTATCTGGTGGATACCGCTTTTAACGGTAAAGACGGTTTTGAAATCGCCGTTTCCGCTCCTTACGATTTGATAATAATGGATTTGATGCTTCCTTATATAAACGGATTTGATTTGTGCAAAAAGCTTAGAGAAAGCGGAGTAAATACTCCGATTTTAATGCTTACCGTACGAGACAGCGTAGAGGACAAAGTGAAGGGACTTGATAGCGGAGCCGACGATTATCTTACAAAACCTTTTGCATTTGAAGAACTGCTTGCCAGAATAAGGGCGTTGTTAAGGAAAAGAAATATAGTGGAAAAAACGATACTTAAAATCGACGATCTTGAGATGGATTTAATATCCCATAAAGTCAAAAGAGGGGGTAAAGAAATTATCCTTACTTCCAAAGAATACGCTCTTCTTGAGTATCTTTTAAGAAATAAAGGCAAAATAGTTACAAGGACGATGATTTATCAAAACGTATGGGATATCGGTTTCGATACTGAAACAAACGTAATAGATGTTTTTGTCAATTATTTAAGAAAAAAGATAGACGGGAACGGTTCCAAAAAATTAATTCATACGATTAGAGGAAAAGGGTATATGCTTCAAGAAGAAGACGCTTTTGGAAACAGATGATAAAATCAGTAAGATTCAGAATAACTTTATGGTATTCGGTTACTCTTTTTATTATCCTTTCTTTGTTTAGCTTCTATTTATATAGCAAATTAAAAACTTCTTTATACGATAGCGTTGACGACATGCTTTTTTTGAAAGCGGAATCGGTTAGAGATTCGATATTGAATTTTATAGAAGAATACCCCTTGTCCTCCTCTTGCGCGGATTTTTTTAATTGCGATAAAAGGTTTGCCGATTTCGTTTCTCATATTATAAATTCGGATATAAAAGACCCGAATCTCAATCTCATCTCTTTGAGTATTCTCAATAAAGACGGAAATTATATTTTAAGGTCCGTTAACTCTCCGGAAATCGATTTCGTATTAAAAGATTCTTTGAATGATTTGATTAAAGGCGTTTCGGTTTTCGACGGTTTGTCGGTAAAACAAAAAGACGAGGAGATAATTTATAGAATTTACTCCGCGCCGGTCAGGATATACGATAAAACTTATATAATACAGGCGATCAGAACGATGAGTACGATTAACCTGGCTCTTAAAACTACCCTTAGAAACATAATCATCGCCATTCCGTTAACCGTTTTGTTTACGGCGTTTTTGGGAATGCTTATGGTTAAAATGACGCTTAATCCGATAAATAACATAACAAGGACCGCAAAACAAATAACCGATGAAAATTTGCACCTTAGAATCCCTTTGCCCAAAAATAGAGACGAGATATGGGATGTGGCTAACTTTTTAAACGAGATGCTCGATAGAATAGAAAAATATTTTCTAAACCAAAAAACATTTATTCAGGATCTGGCCCATCAGTTAAAAACACCCATAACAGTAATTAAGGGAGAAATCGATGTTGCTTTAAAAAAAGAAAGGACCGAGATGGAATATAAAGAAATTATTAAAAGCGTTTATGAAGAAATTAACAGGATATCGGAACTTATAGAAAATTTGATCGTACTTGCCCGTTTTTCAAATCTCGAAAACAAATATTCTTCAGCAAAAAAAGCCGATTTGTTGAATGCGGTAAAAAAATCTATGGATTTAGTGAAAAAATATGCTGAATTGAAGAGCGTAAAATTGAATCTTATAGTAGATGGTATTTCGGAGAATTTCTACGTAAAAGCCGATGAGTTTGGTTTGATAAAAGCGATATCCAATATAATGGAAAACGCCGTAAAATATTCTTATAAAGATAAAAACGTTTTTGTTCGCCTTTATAAAGAAGATTCCTTTTTTTGCGTGGAAATTAAAGACGAGGGGATAGGGATTTCAAAAGAGGATATCGGTCGCATATTCGAGAGATTTTACAGAGGGGAAAACTCTTCTAATAACGAAGGGTTCGGTTTGGGCCTTTCCATAGCAAAAGCCGCCGTAGAAAATATAGGCGGAAAAATAACCATAGAAAGCGAGCCGAATAAAGGTTCGGCTTTTAAAATAACGATACCGAAAAAAGATTAAAATTTTTTAATCTTGTTTTAATCTTCCTTTAATCTTAATGTTATAAAATATTTTTACAGGAGGATAGTATGAAAAAAATAACATTGTTAAGCATATCGTCACTTATCATAAGCGTCGCGGTATATGCTCAGAACAATACCCCGACACAACAACCTACCGCCCAGCCTCAGGTTCAGGCTGTAAAAATGGAAAACAAAGCCGAGGCTACAAAACCCGCAGAGGTTAAAAAAGAGGCCAAAAAAGAAGTTAAAAAAGCCGAGTATGTAAAAGCGGAAGTAGTCAATATCAATAACGAGAAAAACGAAGTAACTCTTAAAATAAAAAAAGAAGAAAAAGTGTTTCCGTTAGATCCGAAGGAGATCGCAAAGCTTAAAGTCGGAGAAAACGTCAAGGTAAAACTTGTCGAAGGCAAAATACAAGAAATAAAAGAAGTTAAAAAGAACGAACATAAAAAAATGGAAATGAAAAAAGAAGAGAAGAAAGCGGAAACTAAACCCGCCGAGACAAAACCCGCGGAAACCAAACCCGCCGGAAAATAAATAATAGTTATCGGTCGTAAAAAGAGGGGGCTTATCTTTTTGGATAGGCCCCTTTTTATTTATTGCTTATTAATAAAAGCTTTTATTTTCGAGTATGGTATATAGGATTGGTTTTTAGCGCGAGTCGAGTATGGGTGTTATTCGATTTCTTCCAAAAATTTTATCGCGTTAGACCATCGAGTTATTTTGTCGAATTCAAGTTCGTTGTAGGTTTGATAATAATCTATAAGATGTCCTTTGGCTCCCGGAATGTGCATGGATATGCCATGGGCGTTTGAAAAATCTTTGTCGGTTCTGTCTTTATAGAGATAAACGTTTTTTATTATCATTTCTTTGTTAATTATGTTTTTAAATCGAGAAACTTTGTTTTTAAAATCCGAATAAACCGGATCGGATTTATCAGAATAGTTTTGTTCTATAAGTTCGAAAAAATGATAAGGATCGGCGTAGAAGGATACGAGTTTATTCGGATCGGTATCCAGCTCCCCTACCTCAAACCTTAATACGTCTCTTTTAGCTTTCGATATCGCGTTTCTGTCCTTTAATTGCGGTATTATGTTTGAAATTTCTTTTATAATCCTTAAAAAATCTTCGATTTTTGTCGTTCTTATGGCCGATAGCTGTGTTCCGTATTTCCCGTCTATTAAAAGTTGAAAATACTCCGGTCTTGAATACATTTCTTTGAATGTGTCTACGAGGAAAACGCCCAAAAGTTCTTCGTTTGACCGAGGATATTTTAATACGAGCGATAAAAAATCTTCCCAGTTAAAACTTGGCAGTTGTATCACTTCCTCAGAGCCGACTACTACTTTCGCGTAATTTCTAATTTCGGTTACCACTTCTGCCATTTGCATAAAACAAGCCATGGAAGCGTAAATGTCCACTTTCCCGGCTTTTTCGAATATCTTTTTTATTTCCGTAGTTTTTATGTAATTGCCCGTAACAAAATCATGAGATATCGATTTAGAACCGGCTAAATTTGTGTTTTCTTTCACCGGGTCTATCCATCCCCAGCCGTGGTCCCATATTATAAACATAATCTTTTTTGAAGGATAATTCTTTTTTGCCCATCTTAAAAAATCGGCCGCTTCTTCCCAATTGCCCATATCGGCATTTTTTCTGTCTTCTATCTCGGGCGAGCTTATTTTATTAAAATCATTGTCTTTTGTAATATAAAATCTTTTAACCCCGTTCCATACCTCGGGGGTCGATTCATCGGGCATAAAGCCCTGAGCTCTTCCAAGCTCCACCACCAAATTGACATCTTCGCTTGAGCCTACCGATTCTATTCTATTAAAATCCTTATAGGCGAACATATCCACATTATTTCGTCCGTTTATATAAACGGCTATGGTCCATTCTTTTATTTTTGGCTGGGGAGGAATAGTGTTTTTAGATAAAGTTTTAAAATTTTCAAATTGAGCAAAGATCGAAAGATTGATTGAAATCAAGAATGTTAAAATAGATAAAATCCTTATCATAATTAAAATTTAATTTAATATCGGCAAGTTTTCAATTAAAATATTACCATTGACATATGATTCCAAAGGCACTTGTATTGTCAAGTTGTTAAAGCGTTATTATTTTTTCCGATTTTAATCCTTTTAAAGCGTTTTTCGTATCGAATATTTTGCGGGATTCTTTTAATATTTTTTTGTAGTTTATTTTGGAATGAGCGGTCGCTATTATGACGCAATCGTATGATGATAGATTTTTAAAGTCTATGCTTTTCATTTTTCCCCCGCATATCTCTATTTCTTTTACATACGGGTCGTAATAAAAAACTTTGGCGTGTTCTTTATAAAGGATGGTTATTATATCTATCGACGGGGATTGTCTGGTGTCGTTTATATCCGGTTTGTAAGTTATCCCGACTACAAGTATTTTTAATCCTTTCAAACTTTTTAGTTTCAATCGTTTTTTTAGTTTTTTAATCGCATATTCGGGCATTTTAGAATTTATTTCGTCGGCCAGTTCGATGAATTTCGTTTTAAAATTCATCTTCTTCATTTTCCATCTTAGATACATCGGATCTAAAGGTATGCAGTGTCCGCCTATTCCGGGGCCGGGATAAAAGGGCATAAAACCGAAAGGTTTTGTTTTGGCGGCATCTATTACTTCCCATATGTCGATTCCCAGTTTATCGCATATCAAAGCGAATTCGTTAATCATGGCTATGTTTACCGCTCTAAAAGTGTTTTCAAGCAGTTTTACCATCTCCGCCACATCTGAGTTTGAAACTCTAAACACCTTTTTTATTATTAAAGAATATATTTTTTGAGCGATCTTCCCCGAAGTTTCGTCTATTCCGCCGACTATTTTGGGAGTATTTTTTATGTTAAATTTTTTGTTTCCCGGATCTATCCTTTCTGGCGAAAAAGCCAAATAAAAATCTTTGCCGGCTTTTAATCCGCTTTTTTCCAGTATGGGTTTTACGATTTTGGAGGTCGTAGTGGGATATGTCGTGCTTTCGAGTATTATTATGGCTCCTCTATTTAAATTTTTGGAGATTTTTTCGCAAACCGATATAATGTATGAAATATCCGGTTCTTTGGTCTTACTTAATGGAGTCGGAACGCATATTATTATCAGGTCTTGTTCTTTTAGATAAGAAAAATCGTCGGTGGCTTTTAATAAATTTTTTTTAACCGCGTTATATATCTCGCTATCCTTTACGTCGGTTATGTAGGATTTTCCATTGTTAATTTTTTTTATTTTTTCTTTATCCGTTTCAAAGGCGGTTACTTTAAATCCTTTTTTCGCAAATTCTATCCCCAACGGCATTCCGACATATCCGAAACCTATTACGCCTATTTTTAATTTTTTTTGGCATATTAACAAGTCGAGTTTTTGAAAATCCATATAAATATTCTATTAAATTATTAAAATATGCGGCTGTTTTTTATTGAGTTTCGATTAAATCTATTATGCCTAAAGTCTTGTCTCTTAGTATTCTCACTTTAACGGCGGTTTTATCCGATGGGATATTTTTTCTGGGGTCGTTTTCGTTCATGTAAAACCTATCGCCTCTGGTTATCGTTACCGAAGTTTTGTTGTCGTATGTATAAATCTGCGCCTTGATCCAGTTTTTTTCATATATCGGAGTCAGAGAGCAGTCCGCGACTTCGTGAAAAAAATATTCCTTTCCGTTTTTGTCTTTAAATTTTTCTTGGGTGGGCTCAAATTTTAAGTATGCTTGGTAATGGTATACGCCTTTTTGTGTTTTCCCGGTAAGGCATTTCAAAGCGGTTTCTTCGGATTTAAATCTTAAATCCACATAAGTTCCCGAAAGATAATCTCTCGGGTCCACCGGTATTGTTTTTAAATAAAACTCCATGATATATTTTTCTCTATTGATATAAAGCCATCCGCCGAATACGGCGAAAAATAATATTTGTATTAAAAGAGTTAATTTCAATTTATTCATAAACTTTCCGTAAGTTTTTTCCTAAGTTTGTTTAATCCCAATGCGATTAAGATTAATAATAATCCGGAAGTTATAAATCCTATGCCGCTTTTTAACAAAGAAGCAAAACCAAAGAGGTCTATAAATCTTGTTATTATTATCAAAGCCGTGTAATAAATCGCCAGATTTGCTATTTTTTTCTCTCTATTATTTATTCCGAATATTATTAAAGATACTGAAAACCAAACTATGAAAGGATTCATTATCAAAGCCAATATTTGTTTTTCAAAATTCAGAAATGGAATTGTAAACGAGATTAAAAGCAAAGAGATAAGAGGATAGGATAATAAGTTTTTATTTTTCAAAATTTTAATCGAGGTTAGAAGGTATACGATTAAAGATATAATAAACGATAAAACATAACTAAAAGTATCGATTTCGTAATTATAATCATAGCGGGAATAAGGATCTTTAAATGAGAATATATAAAGAAGCAAAAGAAGTATTAATAGATATAAAAAATTATATTTTCTTATGAACATAAAAATGGCGAAAACTATGATGAATGGAGAGAATCTGTCTTTTAAGAAATGAGATATAATTTGATATAAAGTTAAAATCGAAATAAAATAAACTCTTTCGGTAGTCTTTTCTTTTAAAACTTTTTCATGTAAAAGCTTGATAAATAAAATAAAAACGGAAATGATTATAAAAGATTTTATAAAATCCCAACTTTTAATATTGTATGTAAGTATGGTAAAGGATGTGTTTTCTTCAAAAAATTGATATATTATTATCCCATATACCAGAGCTTCAAATAGATATACGAGATATTTTTTTGCGTAAAACCATACGAGAGGAGCGCAAATTATGGCCCATGCTATGTAAGGTTTTACTGGGTCTGAACTTAACTGAAATATTTGACCGTATAACCCAAATCCTAACGCGGGCATAAAAAACCATATTATATTTAATGGTATTGTTATTAAGCTTTTTTCAGAGTATTTTATGGCGCATATGCCTATCAAAGAATATATTAGAAGATAGGATATTATTTTAGTTAAATCTCCTATCTTATTCCAGTTGAAAGATATTATCAGTATTAATCCTAAAGATATCAAAAGACCGCCAACTGCTATTACGATATGAGAAGCTTGCGGAAGTTTTTTCTTTTTTGAATAAATAAAATTATAAGATTCTTGCGCCTGTAAATCGGTTATTATTCCTTTTTCGGCGCATTCTTTAAGGTCCTTTTGCAATCTTTTATAGTAAGACATAGCTTATGCGTTCGCTTTGCTCTGTTCATAAGCCATGACTTTTAGGGCCAGTATTCTTTTTTCCATCGGAGGGTGTGTGGCGAAAAGGTCGGCTATAAAGCCCGACTTTTCTTCTATTAAGCTTCCCCTGGGATCGGTTATGCACATATGGGCCACCGATTCTTTTATGTTTTTTGTCGGTTGAACCGATTTCCTTATTTTCTCAAGCGCCGATATCAAAGCTTTGGGGTTTCTGGTAAGCTCAGCAGCTCCGGCGTCTGCCAGATATTCTCTTTGTCTGGATATGGCCATAGCCAACATTCTCGATATTATCGGGGCGAGTATTACGAGTATTATCCATATTAAAAATAGAATTCCTCCTCCGCTATTTCTGTTTCTTGAAGAAGAAGACGAAGAATAAGAGTTTCTTCTGGAGCTTCTTGCCATCATATCCGATATCACGGCTATCGCGTTCATTAGTATCGTTGTTACCGTCATAAGTCTTATATCGTAAAATCTTATGTGGCTTATCTCATGAGCTATTACCGCTTGAAGTTCTTCCCTGTTGAGTTGTTCCAGAAGCCCTTGAGTTATAAATACATATGATTTTTCGGGAGAAAAACCGGTCGCGAATGCGTTTAAGTCGTTATCCGGCACTATATAACATGCCGGTTTGGGTATCCCGGCCGCTATGGACATTTCTTCGACTACGTTTACAAACTGTTTTTCTTTTAAGTCTTCAAAGTTTGCTGGCCTTGCTCCCGTGGCGGAGACTATCATTTTTATCCCGTTTGAGAAGGATGTTATTATCAGTATTATGGAAATAATCAACGAGGATATGGTGGCGAAAGGTACAAACTCCTTTTGCGTCGTTATGGTATCGTTTATATATTTTGTTTTTGTATAGCTCAGATAAAAATAATCGAAACCCGCTCCTATGGCGATAAAGAATATTATAAAAACGAAAAGCATTATCCAAGTAAGTTTTTTGTTTTTGGACTGCTGTTCGTATATATTCATATAACCGAATCGGATTTAAAATTTAAGATTTTAATATTAGCTTATTGTTAAATCCACTTTTGGAGTTTCTCTTTCCGCTGATTCCTTGGGCAGTTCGAATAAGTCGAAAGCCTTAAAACCCAACATGGAAGCTATTAAGTTTGTCGGGAAGAGTTCTATTTGGGTATTATATTTGGTGGTTATATCGTTATAGAATTGTCTTGCGAATGTTATTTTATTTTCGGTTGCGGTAAGTTCTTCCATTAGTTGCGCAACTTGTTGGTTTGATTTCAATTCGGGATAAGCTTCTTTTAACGCGAAGAGTTTTCCTAATGCCTGAGTTATTATGTTTTCGTTTTGAAATCCTTCTTTTATGTTGCCTTGCTGGAAAGCGTTAATAGCTTTGGCTCTCGCCTCCATGACTTTTGTAAGGGTTTCTTGTTCGAATTTCATAGCGCCCTTGACCGAGTTTATCAAATTGGGAATGAGGTCGTGTCTTCTCTTAAGCTGTATATCTATTTGAGTAAAAGCGTTTTTTACCTGGTTTCTTAAAGAAACCAGTTTGTTGAATGAAAAGATTACCCAGAATATTAAAACCGCGACTATTATCGCTATTATCGTCATAAACCCTCCTTATCTTCTAAAATTATACATAATTTTCTTTATTATTTGGTTAATACTATGGGCTCTTTTTTGGTTATGTATACGGTATCCTCTATTCTTACTCCGAATTTTCCGAAAAGATATATCCCCGGTTCCACCGTTACCGTCATGCCTTCGGATAGTTTTACCGACATTCTCGTGTTAAGATAGGGCTCCTCGTGTATTTCAAGCCCTACTCCGTGCCCGGTACCGTGAGTAAAATACTGGCCGTAACCGCTTTCCGATATTATATCCCTACATATTTTATCGACTTCGTTTGTCAAAACTCCTTCTTTTGCGTTTTTTACCCCGGCTTTTTGAGCCTTATCTACTATGGAATAAACCTTTAAAAATTCTTCCGTAGGTTTGCCGTAGAAAAAGGTTCTCGTGATATCCGAGCAGTATCTTTTATATACGCATCCGAAATCCATTAAAACCACTTCGTTTTTCTTGAGTTTTTTTTCCGATGTTTCATGGTGGGGTAGAGCGGCGTTTGGTCCGAAGGCTATTATGGTTTCGAAAGACCTTGCGGAAGCTCCCAATTTTTGCATCGTATATTCCAGTTCCCTCGCTATCTCTATTTCTTTTACTCCCGCTTTCACTTTCGGTTTTATTATATTAAAAGCTTTTGCGGCTATTTCGCAAGATTTTTTTATGTTTTCAAACTCTTCTCCTTTTTTTATCATTCTAAATTCTTTAAAAAATCCGTTGAGTCTTTTAATCCCCATATCCTCGAATTTTTTGGCTTCGTCGTAATATGAAAGAGAAGAATCGAATACCGTTTTTTTAAGTTTTAAATCTTTTATTTTTTTCTCTATATCGGCATAAAGATTTTCATAGATAATTATCTCTCCCCATGGGCATGTATGTTTAAAATGATCGACAAACATTTTCGGCAAAAAAGCATACAATTGGTTTTGGGTAAGAAGGAGTACGGTTCTATCTTGATGAAAGCCGGATACGAAAAATACCTCTTTTAAAGAAGATATCAAAATAGCGTCTATCTTTTCTTTTTTTAATTTTTTTTGGGCGTCCGCGGTTCTGATTTTATGAATGTTTTCCATAATTCCTCCCGTTCTAAGATAATTATACTAAATAGTTAATTTATATTACGAGTTTCGAAATCTCTAAAAGTTTTTGAGGCGAGAGCTCTTGGGCCCTTACGTTCGGAGATATGGATTTGGATAAAAGTATTTCCGATAATTTGTCTTTCGGATATCCTATGGAAAGGTTTATTGAATTTACGAGAGTTTTCCTTTTATGCCTGAACGCATATCCTATAAATCGGGAGTATTTTTTAAAATCTTCGTCGGTAATTTGATCTTTTGTTTTTTCTATCGATACTATACCGGAATCCACATTCGGAGAGGGGGAGAAACTTTCTCTGTAAACGTCGAATAAATAACCGGTCCGGCATATTAAATTTACAAGTGCCGAAAGGTATCCGTAATCCGGGCTTTTTTCGTCGGCCGTTATTTTTTCGCATACCTCTTTTTGCAGCATAAAAACTCCGGCTTTAAAATTCGGGTAGGTTATCAATTTTTCTATTATGGCGGTTGATATATGGTATGGAAGATTCCCTATGAAATAGCTCGTATTTAATTCCTGGAGGCTAATCTTTAAAAAATCAGAATTTATAAATTTTATTCCCGGATATTTTAACTTTATCCCTTCTATCATCTCGGGGTCTATGTCTATTACGGTTAAGTTGTCTTTGTATTTTTTAAACAAAAAATCGGTTAAAATGCCTTTGCCCGGACCTATTTCCGCCACTCTATTATCTTTTGCTATTTCCGCGAAAACATCGGTTATTTTTTTTGCTATATGGGTATCTTTTAGAAATATCTGGCTGTATTTTCTTCTCATTATTTTATTATTGTCTCGTATTTAAACTTTATTTCGTTTAAAATTTTATATATATCTCCGGCGCCGAGTCCTATTACTATGTCTTTATCTTTTATCGATTTGGCTAAATCCAAAGCGGTTTTAAATTTAAAAGCCTTTTTTCCTCTTTTGTTGATTTCGTTTATTATTAATTCCGGGGATACGCCTTTTATCGGTTTTTCTCCGGCTGGATATATATCGGTCAGATAAACCGCGCTTGCGTCGTCGAAGGATTTGGAAAATTCTTTGTATAGAAAAGCGGTTCTCGTGTATCTATGCGGCTGAAATATGGCGATAATTCTATTTCGGGGATAGAAAGATTTTAAAGAAGATAGAGTGGTTTTTATTTCGGTCGGATGGTGAGCGTAGTCGTCGTAGAAACAAACTTCTCCGACTTTTGAAATCAAATCCAATCTTCTTTTCATTCCTTTGAAATTATATAATCCTTCGAGTATCGTTTTTTTCTCCACCCCGAGATACCTTGCGGTTATGTAAGCGGCTAATGAGTTTAAAGCGTTGTGAGGCCCGAATACTTTAAGTTTTATTTTATCTTCTTTCTTGTCTTTATAATATACCTCGTACGATATCCCATCGCTTGAGTTTCCTATGTTTTTTATCTTCCAGTCGTTTTTGTCTCCAAAGCCGTAAGTATAATAAGGCGAGGTTATAAGGTTTAAAACCGATTTTATGTTTTTATCGTCTCCGCAAAGAACGGCTTTGCCGTAAAAAGGTATTTTGTTTATGAAATTTACGAAAGTTTTTTTGATGTTTTCTATGTTTTTATAAAAATCTAAATGGTCGTCGTCTATATTGGTTACAGCCGCTATTAGAGGAGAGTAATAAAGGAAACTTCCGTCCGATTCGTCCGCTTCTATTATGAAATATTCTCCGCTTTTAAATTTTACATTGGAACCTATGTGCTTTGATATTCCCCCAATAACCGCGGTGTAATTTTCTTTTTTCGTTTCAAATATGGAGGATATCATACCGGTCGTGGTCGTTTTGCCGTGAGTTCCGGCTACGGCTACGGTTTTCGAGTTTTTGCACAACATAGACAGAAACTTCGCTCTCTTAACCACCGGTATGTTATATCTCCATGCTTTTATAAGTTCCGGGTTATCGTCTTTTATCGCCGAGCTTATTACTACAAGGTCTATGTCTTTTGTTATGTTTTTAGGATCGTGTTTTAAGAAAATTTTAATCCCTTCTTTTTTTAGTTTTTCGGTTATGTAGTTTTCGGATATGTCAGAGCCCGATACCGAATATCCCTTTTCTTTTGCGATTACGGCGAGTCCGCTCATTCCTATCCCGCCTATGCCTATGAAATATATTTTTTTCATTTTATTCGTTTATCTCCATTCTGCTTACAAGTTCTCCAAGCCATTTGTCTATCGCTTTTTTTACGGCCTGGGTTTCTTTTTTGTTGAGCTCTATCATAAACGAGTCGTCTAAGTTCTTTATCGTTTGAATTATTTCTTTGTTTTTCGGGGTAAGAATGATTATTTTTTTGTCGGTGGAAAAAAGTTTTAAAAGGTTTTGTGTAAATTGGGGATTTAATATAAAAATAGAGCCTAATTCTATCATTATTATTTTATGCGGAATTTCCGAGTATTTCAAAATCTTCTGGCTTATCTTTTCAAGGGCATTGCTTTTTATCGCATATTTCCCGAAGGTTATTTCTCCGATGAAATCCTTATGGGCGAATTGCATTTTTTTGTCGTTTATAAAATTTATGTCGTATCCGATGAGTTTGTTTTTTTCTCTTAACTCTACCGAATAATATCCTTCGATAAAATTTCTATAAGGAAGGACGGTTGTCTCGAGCAACATTTGTTTTTGTTTGTGAGATACGAATGTTATTCCTAATTTATTTATTTCCATTTATCCACCTTATGTTTTTTTGAGCCGTTTTGTTTTTGGGATTTATTTTTAACGCGTTTTCAAATCTCTTTACGGCTTCTTCCTTTTTGCCGTTAAGATAATCTATTACGCCGATAGCCAGTTCCGATACCTCGGGTATTGTTTTTTGTATTTTTAAAAATTCTTTTTCGGATTTGTCTATTTCGCCTATCAAAAGCATTCCCAAAGCGTTTATGGCCGTTTCGGTCGGATTTTTTTCTTCCTCAAAACCTTCCAAATCTTCTTCTATCAAAGCTATCCAGGGATTGCCTATTATCCATAGCCCCATGTCGTTTCCTATGTTTCTCGGTATGTATGTCAAAGATTGAGCCGTTTTTTTGTTCGTCTTGGTCGTCTTAATGTCGAAGTTTACTCTATAATTGGATTTGTCCGACAGCGTTTTTTCTATGTCTTCTATTATTTTTTCGATTTCTTTGGATTTTGAATCGGTTCCTTCAAGTGTATAGTTTTTGGTGGTTATTCTGTACGAAACCGGCTTAAATTTTTGAGAAAGTTTTTTCTCCAGTTCCCCTTCTTTTTTCTTTTCCAAGGTAATGTTTTCCATCTCTATTATGTCTACGCTCAAATGGGCAATTTCGTCTTCTTTTACCGCCATCAAATTGTCGTAAAGCGCTTTTGTAATGGGATTTGCTCCATGCGCGGTTTTTTTAAAATTATTTTGAGAATAAGATATTTGAATGGGTATGGAGGAGTTGTTGTTTTGAGGGGTGAGCTCAAAGCAAGGTATTATTTCTTTTAAATCTTTTGTAATTCCCGCCAATTTATATCTTGCGAAATAATCGTAAGGTTTTATGTTAATCGCTTTTTTATAAGCGCTGAGCGCTTTTTTTGTCTCTCCCGTTTTTTCATAAGATATCCCGAGCCACAATATCGCCTCTTCGTAATCCGCTTTTAAAGAACGGGCGGTTTCGAAATTTTTAATAGCATTGGCAAAATCTTCCGTAGAGAAATAAACGAGCCCCAATTGATAGTAATATAAAGGATTTCTCTCGTCCGACTTTATCGCCTTCTTCAAATATTTTACCGCTTCGGTTATGTTGCCCAGAGAAAAATAAACCGAGCCGATATTCATCAAAACGTCGCTTCTTAAAGGGTTAATAGATTCTGATTTTTTAAAACACTCAAGCGCCTCTTTTATCTTGCCGTCTTTGGCCATGGATATGCCTTTTAACTGCCACGCTATATCGTTTTTGGGGTCTAAATCGAGGGCTTTTTCGTAATTTTTCAAAGCGCCTTCGTTGTCTCCCATCCAGTAAAGAGAGGCCGCATACATCGTATAGGCCATCGACGACGGATCTTTTTCTATGGCTTTTAGAAATTCTATCGAAGCTTTGGAATATTCCTCCTCCGACATATGGGATATTCCTCTTGAAAGATTAAGCCTGCTTTGTTCTTTCATTATCGCTTCCCATACCGTTTTTGGGGGATCCTGGTAAGCCGCCGATAAAATATTGGATAAAAAAAGAAAGTGACAAACGAATATTTGTAGCTTTTTGAGAATTTTCACTTTTAAACGTTTAAATTAGTTATTCTCGCTATCTTTTAAAAGTTGCCCTAAAGTTATCTTAGGACTTTGTTTCGAATACTGCTCTATTCTTTTTCTGTTTTCTATCTGCTCGTATCTCTTTATGGATAATTTTAACTCGTACGTTTCAGGGTTTACGCCCACTACGGCGGCGTCCACTACGCTGTCTTTTTCCGGGGCGCCTTCGTAGCTGTAATCTTCCTCGTTTATTATTCCGTAGATATCTTCCGCTATATGCAGTTTAACCCATTTGTCTCCTATTTCCACCACTTTCCCTTTAACGGAAGATCTGACGGGGAATTTCCTTCTTAAAATGTCTATGGGGTTGGGTTTTGTTTGTTTTATTCCGAAGTTTATTCGCTGTTTTTCCCTGTCTATGGAAAGTATTTTTACTTTTATCCTTTGTCCTCTTTTATACTCGGACAACGCCTGCTTTGGATTTTTCCAGTCCACGTCTTCGAGTTTTACAAACCCTTCCATTCCCTGGTATCTTACGAACATTCCGCTGTCTATTATCTTGGCGACCACCACTCTGGTATAATCGCCTTCGTTGGTCTCGGAAAGTATTTTTTCTCTTCTGGCTTTTTCGTCTTCTTCCAAAACCGCTCTTCTCGATACTATTATCTTTTTGTTTTTCGGATCGAAATCTATCAGGTAAAATTTAACCTTTGCGTTTACCGGCAGATAATGCCTCGGAGCTCCTCCGAGTTCCGATAAAGAAAGGGGCATAAAAGCGTTGGCTCCGTTTATGCTGACTATGTATCCGCCTTTTATTTGCTGGGCTATTCTGCCTTTTATTCTTTGCTTTTCTTGAAAAGCTTTTTCAAGCCACTTAAGGGTTACCGCTTCTTTGGCTTTTCTGTAAGACAGAACCGTATTTCTTTCTCCGGAACCTTTTCTTTCTAACACCGCTATTATTTTTGTGCCGACATTGGGAAGCTTAAAACCTTCGAAATCTTTTATCGGTATTATGCCTTCGTTTTTTTCGCCGATGTCTACGTATACGAATTCGTTGTTTACGGCGACCACTTTTACGTATACGAGCTCGTTTTTGTAAAGCTTTTCGGAAAGATTATCCTCGGCTTTTAAAAGTTCTTCCATGCTTATTTCGTTTTCGTCTATGGAGGTATCGTTAGATTCGCTACCTTGAGCTATTTGTTCGGTAATTTCTTTTTCCGTTTGTTCCAATTCTATTTCGCTCATATCCTTCTCCTCCGTATGGTTTTCCTCGAAATCTTTTTCGTTATTGAGCGTTTCTTTAGAATTATCGTTTATTTCCATAATTACTCCTTTATTTTAATCGAATAAATCCTGTTCATTATTATTTCCGGAAATTCTTCAAAGGTTCTACGGTCTGTGAAATCATACTTCTCAGTATCGATAGGTTTATCGAATACTATTATTATTTTACCTAATTTTGAGCCGTTTTTTACATTAACTATTTTTGTAGGCACTATCCGGGCTTTTGTTTGTTTGGCTAAAAAGGATATTCCGGTTTTGGGTTTTATCTCTTTGTCTTCTTTTTTTCTCGTTCCTTCGGGAAATATAAGAAGAAGCTTCCCTTCGTTTAGGGCTTTTACCGATCTTTTTAAAGCCGTTATATCCGCCGATTGCCTATCGACCTCTATCGCTCCCATCTTTCTCAAAAAAGCCCCGAATAGCGGATTTTTAAAAAGCTCTTTTTTGGCAAGTACCGCCGTATCGTTTCTGAATTTGTTTATATAGGATAAAATCGCCGGCGGATCTATGTTGGATATGTGGTTAGAGGCTATTATAACCTTGCCTTCTAAGGGCACGTTTTCCATCCCTCTTATTTCGGTTTTATAAAAAATATCTAAGAAAATTCTTATTAGAAAAGTGGCGAGGTCTTTCATTTTTTGATTTTCGATAAGGTTTGTTCGTAGAGTTTTAGTATTAGATTAACGACGTCTTCTTTTTTCATATTAGTGGAGTCTATGTAATGGCTGTCTTCGGATTTTTTTAACGGGTTATGTTTTCTTTTTGCGTCCTGCTCGTCTCTTTTTATTATCATATCGAGGATTTCACGGTAGTTCGCTTCCATGCCTTTTTCTCTAAGTTGAGCGACCCTTCTTTCGGCTCGCGCTTGTGCGGAGGCGTCCAAATAAATCTTTAATTCGGCGTCCGGGAAAACGTTTGTCGTTATGTCTCTTCCCTCCATTATTATCCCGCCATCCCGCCCAAGTCTCCTTTGTTCTTCCACCAGAAAATTTCTTAAATTTAGCATCCTTGCTATTTTGCTTGTTGCGGCGGCTATGTTTTCGTCGTATAGTTCTTTGTCTAAAACTGTGTTAGATATCAAAAGCAAAGGCTCAACCCCGGAATTTTCTTTGAAACTTATCGGATTTGTTCGGGCTATTTCTAAAACCTTTTCTTCATCGTCTATATTTACTTCTTTTTTTACGCAAAGCCACGCTATCGCTCTATACATCTTTCCGCTTGAAATGAACTTATAACCTATTTTTTCGGCTACAATCTTGCCTACGCTCGATTTCCCGCCTCCGGCGGGGCCGTCTATGGCTATTATTATCCCGTTTTTTCTCATATCAAACGTTTACCTTTTCCTGGGCCTTTGTTTCCTGAGGCGGTTTTCTTAAAGGTCTTACCCATTTTGTAAAGCTCGACGGCTTTAAAGAGTATTCGTGGACCAGTCTTACGACTTCGCTTGTGGGCTTGAATGTTTCCCAGTCTATTCTTAGAATTCTTACTCCCGCGTCTTCCATTTCTTCTATAAACTGATAATAATTTTCCTGTAAACTTTTTAAGTAATCCGCGGTTATGGTCTTTTCCATCGACCTGCCCCTCATCTTTATTCTTTCCATCGCGGTTTCGACGCTGCAATCTAAAAAAATCATAAGCTGGGGGAATACCAGTTCTCTTAGAACCATATTATCGAAGAGGTCTAAATAGGTGTTGTAATCCAAGTCGCTTATTATTTTTTCCGGGTGTTGATTTAACATCCTTGCGAATATGGTGTCTTCCCATATGGTTCTGTCCTGAACAACCCCTCTTATTTTGCCCAAACTGATTCTCGCTATAAACTCTCTGTGTTGTCTGAATCTGTGGTTTAAAAGCCATATTTGCATTATAGTGCCGTATTTTTTCATGTCCGAGTAAAACTTTTCTAAATAAGGATTTCCGCTCACTTCTTCCATAACCGGCTCGAAATTCAAAGCTTTGGCGAGCTCGTTTGTCAAAGTGGATTTCCCGACTCCTATTATGCCGGCTATTCCTATATATCCTTCCGCGAACATAAAACCTCCCGAATTTTTTAACCGCGACGAAAAATTTATTTTTCTATATCTATTCCCGGCGTTTGAGTGTCCTGTTCTATTCCTTTTACCGCCAAAAGCACATCGTCGGGATTTGAAGCGGCGCTTACCACGTCTTCAAGCGAAGCCAGATTGCTTCTATAAATATTTATCAACGATTGGTTGAATGTTTGCATTCCGTAATATCCGCCCTTGGATATCGCTTGATAAACCCCGTCCAGATTGTTTTCGGCTATCAGTTTCTTTATGTGCGGGGTATTGATCATTATCTCTACCGCCACTATTCTCCCGCCTTTGGAAGACGCCAAAAGCCTTTGAGATATTATCCCTCTTAAAGTCTCGGATAGTTGAAGCCTTATCTGCGTCTGTTGATGAGGGGGGTAGAGGTCTATTATTCTCGATATCGTTTGTACGGCGTTTAACGTATGCATCGTAGACATGACCAGATGCCCGGTCTCCGCGGCGGTTATCGCCGCTTTTGTGGTTTCAAGGTCTCTCATTTCTCCGACCATTATTACATCCGGATCCTGTCTCAATGCGACTCTTAAAGCGTCTACGAACGAATTGGTATCCGCTCCTATTTCTCTCTGACTTATTATACTTCTTTTGTCGCTAAAAACAAATTCTATCGGATCTTCTATGGTTATTATGTGAGATTCCCAGAGGTTATTTATGTATTCTATCATGCTCGCAAGCGTCGAAGATTTCCCCGAACCGGTGACTCCCGTTACGAGTATCAAACCTCTGTCGTTTGAAAGAAGTTTTTTCAAAGGTTCGGCCGGTAATCTTAACTGCTCGAATGTGGGTATATTAAACGGTATGTGCCTTATTGCTACCGCCGGTTTTCCTTTTTGCATATAATAATTAAGTCTAAATCTTCCTATGTTTTCAAGTTGATAAGAAAAATCCGCTTCGTGATTTTCGTCGAACAATTTCTTTAGTCTTTCGTTCATGAAAGGACTCATCATTTCGTTTATTTGAGAGGAAGAAAGCGTCGAATCTTTTATAGATACCAGTTTGCCGTTTATCCTGAGATAAACGGGAGCGTCGCCTCTTAAATGAAGGTCGCTTGCGTTGTTTTGAACCATTATTTTAAGAAGTATGTTTAAGTTTATCATATTTAATCCAGAAAAGAGGTTTTTCTTCTAAGATACGCCGGCTTGTTTCTGTTTTCGGCGGAGTAAAAATTTTCGATATCTTTAGCCGAAGATTTCGCAAATTCTCTTGTCTCGTTTAAATGAGCTCTTTTTGGAGTTGAGGGCTCTTCGCAGTAACCGAATCCCGTGGCTATCAAAGTTATCCATAATTCGTCTTCCGGTATGGAGTTGTCGAAATGTTCGCCGTATTTGAATTTGACCGACTGATTGGATACTTTTTTCTGTATATAATCCATTATCTCCTGCTTTTCTTTCACTTTAAAATTATCCGGAGATTTGAAATATACTATTAATCCTTTAGAATTATGTATATCGGCACCTTCTATCAGAGGAAAGTTTATGGCTTTTTTAATTGCGTCCATATTCCTTTTGTCGCCTTTTCCTTTCCCTATTCCGACAAGAGCCGTTCCCGATTGTTTAAGTATGCTTGAAATATCGGCAAAATCGACATTGACCGTACCCGCCGTGGTTATTATATCGGTTATTCCCGTTATGGCTTCTATTAGAACGTTATCCACCTCTTTATATCCTTCTTTGTTTGTCAGATCGGGAGATAATGTTAAAATTCTGTCGTTGGGTATGGTTATTATGGCGTCTACGTGTTTTCTCAACTCTTTTATTCCATCTTCGGCAAGCCTTGATTTGAATTCTCCCTCGTCTTTGAACGGCTTTGTGACAACCGCCATTACGAGTATTCCCATGTTTTTTGCGGTTTCCGCTATTATGGGTATGGCGCCGGTTCCGGTGCCTCCTCCCATTCCTCCTGTAACTATTAAAAGATCCGCTCCTTTTATCGACATTTCAATGTCTTTTAAAGATTCCAAAGCCGCTTTTTTGCCGACTTCGGGATTTCCTCCGGCTCCAAGGCCTCTTGTGAGTTGTTCGCCTAACGGAATTCTTATGGGAGCTTTGTTTCTTCTTAAGACTTGTATGTCAGTATTTGCCGCTATTACGTCGATGTTCCTAAATTTTTTTGTGTCGTCGGATGAAACTACGGTTGTGTTTTTTTCTAAATGAGCGACTATGTTGTTAATCGTGTTTCCTCCGGCTCCGCCGACGCCTATTATTTTTATAACCGCTTCTTTAAGGTCGTAAGAATCTAAATCCGGCATAATTTTACCTTTTTAAGAAAATAAATTTTTAATCCAGGAAAAAAATCTTTCAAAACCGTTAGAGTCTAGGTTGGACATGGAAAATTGTTCTAACTGAGGTTTGATTATTACGGGATAAGAAAGAAGGCTTATCGCCGTAGCGTATTTCTGATCTAAGTATTTTTTGTCTTTTATTTCCACGTAATCCGGATTTACAAAACCGTATCTTACATCCTGGGCTTTGAAAACTCTTTCCACCGCCTTATCCATTCCTTTCAATAAAGATCCTCCTCCCGTCAATACTATTCCGTTTAGATATTCCGCGTAATCCGTTTTGTCTACGGTCGATTTTATTTCCAGCAAAATTTCCTCGACTCTCGGTTTAATGTAATCTATTAGATTGGATTGAGTTATTTTTCTTTTGCTTGTCCTGTCCATGGATAAAACTTCTATCTCTTTATCCTCTTCCAAAAGAGAGCTCATCGCATAGCCGTAATTTTCTTTTATTTTGTTGGCTTCGTCAAAGGGTATATGAAGAGCTAAAGCTATGTCGTTTGTTATATGGAAACTTCCGATCAGTATGTCTTTTGAAAATCTTATTTTGCCTTCGTGATATATCGCTATGGATGTCGTTTGGTCTCCTATGTCTATTAAAAGAGAACCCAATTTTTTCTCCTCATCGGTTAATACCGCCTCGGCCAGTGGGTATAAGTGATAAACGTGTTCTTTTAAAGTAAATCCCGCATTTGCCAGGGTTTTCGATATATTGTTTAAATGAGAAATGTTTCCGGTTATTATATGAACGTTTGTTTCAAGTATATTCCCTTCCATTCCCACCGGGTTTTCAAATCCTTTCTCTTTGTCCAGCGAAAACTCCTGAGGGATTACGTGAATTATTTCTCTTTCATTGGGAAGGTGTATGGCTTTTGCATTTTCTATAACACCGAAAACATCCTCGCTTATTATTTCTTTGTCGCTTCTTGTCACCGTATAGACTCCCTGGTTGTTCATCGAGTCTATATGAGAACCCCTTACTCCGGCGTAGACCTCGGTTATTCTTATGTCTCCGGCTTCTTTTTCGACTTCTTCTATCAGATCTTTAAACGTATTGGATAATGCGGAAATGTTTATCACGACTCCGTTTTTAAGCCCTTTTTTGGAATGTCTTGAAGAGGCGTATAATAGCTCTATCCTGTTGTCGGGCATAACTTTGCCTGCCGCGCATACGACAGAGTCGCTTCCTATGTCTAAAGCGGTTATTATTTCGTCTTTGTCCATAATTTCTCCGAAGTTTGGAACTCTTAAGTTAAAATTTTATTAAGAAAGAAAAAATCTTCTTTAATTTATTTTAGCAAATTTGTTTTTTTAGGAGAAACCAATATTTTTCCTTCTTCAAAAAATCTAAGATCTATATTAAGCGGTTCGTTTATTTTCGATTTTGCGTCTTTCAAAACATATTTTATTTTTTCAAGTTTTTCGTCGAAATAAAAAAAGGATCCCCATAATATCTGATAATCGTCTGATAAGAGATAAAGATTGTCCCCGTCTATTTTTATTTTAAAGTCGAATCCGAATTTTTCTTTGTTTAGATATAGCTTTTTTATCGTTTCCGCCTGAAATTCGGACAGGTTTTTTTGGGGGTTTGCCGATATCCTTAGAAGGTTATCGTCTTCGTTGTAAGAGACGTTGGAATATCTACCGTCTTCTAAAAGATATAGTTTCGAATCTTCTTGTTCTATTACGCCTATCGATTTTTTAATCTCCGCTTCAAGTTTGAGGTTCCCGGTAACCGGATTGAATTTTAATTCTATTTGAGTAAGGTAAGGGAATTTGGCCTTGATGCCCGATATTATTTCTTCCTTGATGTCTTTGGAAAAGACCGAGGTCTTATATCGGCTTATTATTTCATTTAATTCCTTTTCTATTTTCGAGTCTTTGAGGGATATCGATACGGATTGAATAACGTTTGAGAAAAAAGCGGATTTTGAAAGATTTATTTTGGATGTGTTTTTAAAAACGAAAACCGAAAAAAAAGAAAAAGCGACAAAAGAAAAGAATATCAACAAACTTTTGGAGTTTATCGTTTTTGTTATCCTTAGCTTTCTTCCTTTAGGTTTATATCTTCTTAAAGAATATTTCTTCGGCATTAAATAAATTATACTATAAATGAGAAGCGAGCGGAAATTTAGCTTTTTTGGTTATTTGGGATTTTCTCCGGGACTAGGATTCGAACCTAGACAAAGCGGTCCAGAGCCGCTTGTGCTACCGTTACACCATCCCGGAATCGTAGATAATTAAATTATACAAAAACTTAACTTTCGTTTAAATAGGTTATTTTTTGAATTTTATCGTAATCTTATCTTTTTCGGTTTCTATTTCGTATTCTTTGCCTCTTAGATTATCGGGAATGGAAATATATCTTTCGGTTTTTGAAGAGGAATAGGATTTATATTTAAGGTTGTCTTTTTCCCGTTCCTCTTCTTTCTTTTCTTCCCTGTATAATCTTATATAATCTTTTTTTACTTCAACCGATATGTTTTTGTCTTTTTGAGCGGATAAATCTATTATTAGAAGGTATTCCTTGTCCGTTTCTTTTTCTTCCACTTTTATGTTTGAGTCTCCTATTCTGTCGTCGAACCACTTGTTAAAGTAATGGGAGAATATTTTCTCGTCGTTTCCCATTATTTTATTCATTCTGTTTCTAAACTCTTCTATTTCTTTAAACGGGTCGTATTCTCTGGAAAAAAATCTGTCGTTGAAAAAAGAGTCGAAAAATTCTTTTTCTATTTTTCTTTGCTTTTCTATTTCTTTTTTTATCATTTCTTCAAATGTTTTTGCTTCGTTTTCCGATTTTTTTTGGGCTATAAGATAAGAGGATAAAAATACGATCGTTAATAAACCGGTAAATATTAAAATCTTTTTTTTCATTTTTCCCTCCGAAAAATAAAACCGGGGAGGTGTCCTCCCCGGCGATTGTAGTTATTCTATCGTGATTTTATTGTTTTTGGCTTCCTCTTTTTTGGGAAGTATTATTTCCAGAATTCCCTCTTTGAAGCTCGCTTTTATTTTTGAGGAATCTATGTTATAGCCTATTTTGAAAGTCCTTGAGAAGTTTCCGTAAGGTATTTCGTCTCTTAATAGCTCGTCCTTTTCCGAGATGTGGAAGTTCGTTTTTCCTTCTATGGATATTACGTTTTCTTTTATGTTAAGATTGATTTCTTCTTTCTTTGCGAAAGGTATTAAGGCGTATAGTTTTATTTCGTTTTCGGTTTCTACGGCGTTTACCGGAGGGGTAAAAGTCGTTTGAATATTCCCGTTTTCGCTCCCTTCGTTGTCTTCTCTCCAGAAATTATTTACTATCCTGTCTATGTGTTTTTTCATATTGTTGAGTTCGTTTGAAAATCTTTGTATTTCTCTCATACATACCTCCTTTTTAATCTATTTTTACCGTATTTGTCTTGGTTTCTTTTTGTTTAGGAAGTGTTATTTTCAAAACCCCGTCTTTATAAGAAGCTTTCGCTCCTTCGGATTTTACCGCCTGAGGCAGGGTTAGGGTTCTTGAAAACCTTCCGTAGCTTCTTTCCATTATTCTCCATCCGTTTTTATCTTTTTCGTCTTTTTCCTGCTTTTTTTCAAAAGATATGGTTAATATGTTTTCGTTTACGTCCACCTTAATGTCTTTTTTGTCGACCCCCGGAATTTCGGCGTTTACTATAAGTTCTTTTTCGGTTTCTTTTAAGTCTATTTTGGGATATTTGTCCGCTACGGCCCTGAGTCCGTAATCGGGTTCGAATATGTCTTCAAACCACCTGTCTATCTCGGCGGGTCTTATGATAGGGAATAACTCTTTTTTCATAAGCTCCTCCTTTTGACAGTTTTTAGATATCTTATTTAGCAATCAACATTATTGATTGCTAATAATATTATAGCAGATTAGCAGTCGCTTGTCAAGACTGCTAATTATCTTTTTTTGAAGTTTCTTGATAAAGTTTCGAAGTATTCGCTTAGACTTTCTCCGGCCGATGCGGCTTTGTAAACTTTTCCTATGGGAAATATGAATGTATCCTGAGATATTTTAAACGACCAGAGTCCGTCGTTTTTTTCGGTATTATACCACTCCGGAGAAAAATCCTTTATTATCATTTCCAGAAATATATGCGCGTAACATCTTAAAATCTTCCAACCCTCGGTTGTCGGGGGTATCTGAGGTTTGTATCTTTTTTTTATCTCCGTTTCCAGCCTGTGCAGGGCGGAGGAGTTGTGAGGAATATTTGAAGATTCTTCTATGTCCTGGGATATTAGAAGTATTTTTTTGTGTTCTATTTTTGCGTCGAAAATTTTTTGTTCGTTGCTTTTTATATTATTTTTTACGGCCAGCGATCCCGCGGGGGGTTCTTCTTTTAAATTCATAAACTCGGAAAGGTAATTTATATATTTTCTAAGCCAACCCTGTTCCGGCAGAGTCGGAGAATCTATCAAATAGGCTCTTGCCGCTGGATATGTGACGAGTTCCATATCGGATTTGTTTTTTATTACGGCCGGCCAGGACCACATATCCATATCGGAATATTTTATTATTTTAGCTTTAAATCTTTCTTTTAAAAAAAACAATAAAAAAGCGGAACTTAATTTTATTACTTCGTTTTTTTCGTTTTCGGATATCTCGGTCATGTGGGTTAATCTGAGTTTCCTTTCTATGTCGTCGATTCCTTCGTAGTTGAAATATACCTTTTTGTTAAACTCTTCTTCGAGGATCCTGGAAAAAGAAAAAGCCATATTCGACAGTTCGTCCCCTTCTTCTTTTTTTATCTCGTATTTTAACTCTGACATTTCGAATGTCGAAACAAACTCGGGCTTTTTTTGAGTCGGTTTTGTTATGTTGGGAGTGGATGATATATCTTCGGGGGATAGAACCGCTTCTATTACGCCTTCTTTTTTTTCTTCTTTTTTTAATACTATGTTTTCGGATATCGTTTTTTTGATTCTTTCCGCCGAAACCAACTTTAAAAAAGAAACGGGTTTTTCCGAAATAAATACCGCGGATTCGGTTAAATCCCTAAAAGCCTCTTCGTCTTTTGAAAGATTAAATTCGCATACGGCTTTTTCGTAAAGCAATTGCGGGGATGGTTCTATAGAGATAAGTTTGATTATGGCCTCTTCCGCTTTAATGTAATCTTTTATTTCCAGATATATGTCCGAAAGTAATTTTAAAGCTCCCGTTTTGTCGGGCAAATCGGATTCGATTATTTTTATTAGAATATCCGCCGCTTGAAGAGGATTTTTATCGAAGGATAAAATGGACATCGCCATTCCAATGTATATATCGGATAATCTTGAGTCGTTTATTTCGGAAGAATAATATTTGAATATTTTATAAGCATTTTCCGGTTTTTTAGTCGAAAGATGAAGCCATGCGTATTCCAGATTTTTATCCACTTCTAACTCTTTGGATTTAATTTCGTTAAGAGCCTCTAAAGATTTTTTTAGCTCGCCGATTTTTCTGTAAATTTTGGATAATATTATCCATTTTTTTTCGTCCGTCGCGTCTTTTAATTCGGTTATGGCTTTTCCGTAAAAACCGAGCCGAAAGCAGGCAAAGGAGAGAGAAATCGGGTCTATTTTTTGTATCGTAGAAAGATAAAAAGCCAGATGCGGTTTGTCGGAGCTTATGGCTTTTTCGAATGTCATATGAGGTTCTTTTAAGTCTGTTAAAAAACCCAATATTAAAGAAATCGTTTCCTTGTTTATCGATATTTCGGAATTTTTTGTTTTTAAGATTATTTCGTTTACCCCGGGGGTATTAAAAACGAGATATAGGAATTTAAAAGGTTCGGCAAAATAGTATGGAGCGGGGAATATTTCTTGCGTCGAAAAAAATATTTTGTTTTGGGAGTTTATGGTAAAAAGGGGTATTTTATCCGTTTGAATTTCGGTTAAAGGAGAATAAAGTTTTGAAATTTTCTTAAAATTATTTAAAATTTGATTTGTGTCGTTATTGTTGTTTAAGTTTAGCATTACTTAAATTTTATATTTTTTTAAGCCGAATTTTGCAATTATTATGGAAATAGTTACCAAAGAGATAATGATAGCGAGTAAAAACAAAAACAAAATAAAAGAAATAAAAGACATCGTTTCCGGGGATGTCGTATTAAAAAGTTTTATGGATTATCCCGATATCCCGGATGTGCTGGAAGACGGCAAGACAATAGAAGAAAATTCGATGAAAAAAGCGGTGGAAGTCGCTAGATTTACGGGCCTTTATTCCATAGCCGACGATACCGGCCTTTTTGTCCAGGTCTTAGGCGGAGAGCCGGGAGTATATTCCGCCAGGTGGGCGGGAGAGGGTTGCACATATGCGGACAATAACAGAAAACTTCTTAACGCTCTTAAAAACGTAGAATTTAAGGATAGAAAAGCCGTTTTTAAATGCGCGATTACCATAGCCTCTCCTGATGGCGATACCCATACCGAGGTCGGGGAAATAGAAGGATATATAGCCGAAAATTTAAGAGGGGAAAACGGATTTGGTTATGACCCGGTTTTTTATGTTCCGGCTCTGGATAAAACTCTGGCGGAAATGGATTTTGAGACAAAAAATAAAATAAGCCATAGAAGAAAAGCTCTGGAACTTATAAAACCTTATCTGGAAAGAGTGATATATTATGGGCGTATTTAAAATATCGTTTTTTTTATTTTTATCTATTTTGTTTTTTGGGTTCTCTGGTTATTCTCAGTTGTCAAATATCGCTTACGAAAATCTTTTCGAGTCCAGGGATTATATATCGGTTTTAAAGCTTTCAAGCGTTTACGCCTCCCATAAACTTAAAATAGAAAAAGCCATAGAAAGCAATAAAATAGAATCCATAAAAAAATCCGATTTAATCGAGATAGAAAAGATAATACCGAAAACAGTGGAGAAGCTGGATTCGATTTATTCCTCTGTAAATAAAAGCGAGATAAAATCCCAGATATATCAGATAAAGTTCGAGCTGGATCAGACCTCTTCGGCGATAAAAGAGGCTAAAAATAAGATAAATCAAAAATCGGAATTTAAAAAAACGATTTATAAATTGGAATATTATATTTATAGGATAGAGGTTTATTTGAAAGGATTGTCTCAGAATCTTTCCGTATTATGAAGTTTAAAATTTTTTATAAATTTCTCTTCTTGATTCTCTTTTTCACTCTTTTCCCTCTTATATGGCTCGGAATAAGCCTGATAAATAAAGCGCAGTTTGGAATAAAAACTCCAATTTCGGAGCTTCACATAAACAGGGTAGAGGGAATAAAAAAATCGGTTACGCTTAAAATCGATTATTACGATAAGATGGTCGCAAGCATAGACGAGTTTTTTAGGACAAGCGGGGAATGGAACGAAAGACAAAAAATGTTATCGTCCCTATTTAATTCTTACGATGAAATATCTTCTCTTTCTCTTTTAAATAATGACGGGGACGAGATAATAAAAATAGTAAAGAGTCAGAAATACGAATCCAAAAATATAACCAAATCTTTGCTCGATTTAAGCCGCAAAAACGGCAAAGCGGTTTCTTTCGAAAACGGAAGAATGGTCTTTGTTTTTTTTAAAAAAAGCTATTTCATAAAAATTGAAATAGACGAAAACGAATTTTTAAAAGACATCGGCGCCGAAAATATAGGGGAAAAAAGCGGATTATTGATAGTAAACCGAGAAGGAAAGGTGCTTTTTAAAATATCCGGATATCAAAAATTATCCTGGGAAGATATAGTTAAATCCGAACCCATAATAAATTACATTTCAAACAAAGCCGACGGAACGGTGGAGATGAGCTACGCCGAAAACGATTATCTCGGAGCCATATCGAATCTTTCCGATATAAACGTTTCGATAATATCCATTCAAGAGGTTTCGGACGCCTATAAATACGCCATGAGCATTAAAAAAGAAGCGATAGCGGTTCTTATAACCTTTTCCTTGATAGTCGTATTCGTTTCTTATTTCCTGTCTAAAGGACTTTCAAATCCAATAATAAAATTTATAGAGGCGAGCAAGCGAATAGCCCAAAGAGATTTTTCGGTAAGCGTTAAGGTGTCTACGAAAGACGAACTTGAAGATCTGGCGGAAAATTTTAATCTAATGGTGTCCGAGCTGGATAAATATTCCAAAATGCAGATAGAGAAGATATTGATGGAAAGGCAGAACACTCAGGCCGTTATGTATTCGACCGAAGAAGGAATAATAATGGTGGATCTTCAAAACAAAATACAACTTATAAACAGAAAGGCCGTATCCATAATAGGAGCGGAGTCCGAAAATTTAGAAGGTAAAGACATATTCGAATCGATAAAAAACGAGCATGTAAAAGATTCGGTTAAAACGGCTATAAATTCCGATAAAAAACAGTATGAATTCGAATTGGAGCATAAAAATTATAAAAGATTTTACAGGGTTTTTATAAACGACATAAAAATGAAAGATAAAGAAGATACCATAGGATATCTTATAACTTTTTACGATATTACATACGATAAGGAACTCGAAAAAATAAAAGAAGATTTCTTGCATTCCATAACCCACGACCTTAGGAACCCTGTAAGCGCCATAAAGGGTTTCGCGGAGTTTTTGTTGAAAGAGATAGCGGGACCGATAAATCAAAATCAACGGAATATGGTGGTTTCAATAGACAGGGCAGCTTTCAGGCTTTTGCAGATGGTAAATAACATACTCGACATAGCCAAAATGGAATCCGGAAAGATGGAGCTTAATATAACCAAATTTAACGTTTATGAATTGGTCAAAAAATCCGTAGATTTGATGGCGCCTTTGGCTCAAAAAAAAGCTATAAAATTTGAAATTAAAGGCGATAGCAATGTCGAAATAAACGCTGACGCAAATCTCATCGAGAGACTTTATATAAATCTTATAGGAAATGCCATTAAATTTACTCCCGATAACGGAACGATAACCGTGGGTTTTGAGACACATGAGGGGAAATTTAAATCCTGGGTAGAGGATACCGGAGAAGGAATACCTTTAGAGTACATAGACAAAGTTTTTGGGAAATTCGAACAGGTTAAAGGCCAGAAAGCCGGCGGAACGGGGCTCGGCCTTACGATTTCAAAACATATAACCGAAGCTCATTTGGGTAAGATATGGGCGGAGTATAGGCCGAATATGGGAGCCAAGTTTGTTTTTGAGTTTCCGATAAATCTTTCAAAAGACGAATTCGGGAAAGTTATATCGTCAAAATGATGTTTTTAACTGCGCAATAATTTAAAGCTAAAACAAAGATTTATTTTTCTTCTACGGGGATGTTTTCGTTTTCTACGGCTTTAATTATTCTATATTCCATTGTTTCTTCGATATCTGTTCTATGAACTGTGGCGCCGTAGCTTTCTATTCTGGATATTATATCCGTCACAGGTAGACCGTAGCTGTTCTTTCCAACTTCTATGTATGCTTTTTTCGGTTTGACTGTTTTCAAAAATTCCGCGGAGGATGCTGTGGCGCTTCCGTGATGAGCCACTTTAATCACATCCGCTCTGAGTTCTTCGCCGTATTTGGAAATAAGCTCTTTTTCGACTTCTTCTTCGCTGTCTCCCATAAAAAGTATCGAAGTGTTTTGATAAGTCATTTTTATTACTATAGAACAATTATTTAAAACGTCTCCCTGAGAGCTTTCTCCGGGAACGTCGCAGCTATGAAGAACTTTAACCGAAACATCTTTGTCCCAGTTAAGTGTATCTCCGGCGGACGGATAAATAATGTTGAGCCCTTCTTTGTTTTTCGCTTTTTCTCTTACTTTTTGAAGAGTGGAAGATTTCGGGTTGTTTTCTTTAGTATCGTAAAAATTGGCAACGTTAAGATTATCGAATACATATCCGAGTCCCGTGAAGTGATCGGCGTGAGGATGGGTCAGAACAACATAATCTATGGAGTTGATATTATTGCTTTTTAAAAAAGAGACGAATTTGGATGTTTTAGACGCCGAAGGTCCCCCGTCTATTAAGGCCGTTTTGCAGTTGGGTAGTTGTATAAATTCTGAATCCCCCTGTCCTACGTCTATGAAATAAACCTTAAAATCGCAGGAGGTTTTTGTAGTCGTATCGACTTCCGGCGAGGCTATGGGGATGGAGTCTGAAAATATTTTGCTTTTATTTACATAACTACTATAAGAAAGATACTGGTTTGATTTTAATGTTTCTATACTTTCGGCGGAATCGGAGTAATATTGAAATAAAAAAATCGTTAGTAGCAGTTTTGCTATGTTTTTGATTAGATTGGTTAAAGGCATAAATACCTTCCTTTTGCCTGGTGACTAAAGATGTGGGTCTTTAGGTGGATGCTCTTCAACCAATCTTGAAGATTACAAGCAACTAAATACAATTTAATTGATAAAAATCAACGTCTCAACCTCCAAAAGACCCAATTGTAAATAGGTCTTTGGCCCCATATCCCATACTAAATCCTTACCTCTCTATTTCTATTGCCTATTCTCTAACCCCTAAAATACTCTCTTGTTTATCTTTCAAACCTCTGCTACAATATTATTATGAAATTATTCGTTATTTCTTTTTTCTTTTTTTTATGTTTTAAATTGAATTCCGCCGAATTTCAAACTATAGAAGCAAAACCCGGACAGACCTTATGGGAGATTTCTCAAATATATCTTAAAGATCCGAGGAAATGGGACGAGATAATAAGATATAATAATCTTCCTCCAGATCCTTATCAGCCTCTTACCGGAAAAAAATTAAAGGTTCCGGTAAATTTGATTAAAGAAGAGTATAGAGCCGCTCATTTTGAAAAAATTAACGGAGACGTAAGAGTAAGAGCCGTGGGCAAATCGGAGTGGGACGAGGGCGTTAAGGTAAAAGCTCTTTTTAAAGGAGATACCGTAAGAACAAACGCAAATTCTTACGCCGATGTCAGATTTTACACCGGGCAGGTTTTAAATCTATTTTCAAATTCTATGGTAATCTTAAAGCCCCCGGAAACCAAAGATACCGATATAAGGCTTCTTTCGGGTCAGGTAAGAGCGAAAGATACTTCGATTATAACGGTATCGGCTAAAATTACGCCGAAAACGAAGAATACCGAACTTGCCGCAAAGATAAAAGAGGACCTCTCCACTGTGGTTCAGGTATACAAAGGAGAAGCGGAGGTTGAAGCCAAGGGCGAAAAAGTAAGTTTAAAAGAAGGTTTTGCAACCGAGGTTAAACTTAATTCGGTTCCTTCCGCGCCTTCTAAAATGCCCGATATAATTCAAGAGGTAAAGAACCAGAAAATAGATTTTAACGTTCAAAAAAATGTCATATCGGTAAAATATGCCGACGCCAAAACCGACGACGTGGAGGTTAGGGATCAGTCCAAAGCGAAAAATTTAAAATTAACCAATAACGTAAACATAGATTTGAGCAAAGCCGTTAGCGGTTACAGAATACAGGTGGCGAAAGATAAGGAGTTCAAAAACATAGTTTTAGATAGGAAATTCGACGTTTTTAAAAACTTAAATCTTTCAAATTATGTTCCCAAGGGCAAGTATTATTTCAGAATATCTTATATAGACCTTATAGGATTTGAAGGCGAGTTTACCGAACCCAAAGAAGTGGTTATAGAGTAATTTGATTTATCTTTTATTTTTAATTTTGGTCCGTAAGTCCCATAAGTCCCAGTAAAGGATAGGAAAAAATATTTTGGTTTTTTAGGACTTTTTTAAGCTGAAAAAATCTTTTTTATCGTATAATATAATTAGGTGGGCAAAATCTTTGAAATATTTTAACAGGAGGAGTAATAATGAAAATGTTAATAAGTATAGTATTATTATCGTTAACATCGGCATCTTACGCCGAGGTTAACTTCGACCAGGGAGTAAATACCAATAAGGTCGTTGTAGATTCTACTTATGCGCCGCTTCCCGGCGTGAAATACGGGGTTCCCCAAAGCATAAGAACCACCAGAGACTGCGCAAGGTTCAATTTTGGTCCGAGCGACAACGAAATTATGAGCGATAAGGTATGGCTTAGAAGCGACGAATATAGAACCGAGTGCTATACGACATACGTTCCCGGTCCAAACGGACAACAGATACCCCAACAGCATTGCTACGAAAGGCTTTATCAAACATATAGAAGCCAGGCTCAGATAAACATAAAACAAAGAAAACTCTGGCCGTGGGAAAAAGAAACGTTTGAGGTATGTTTGGAAGGGAAATATATCGAAGTTTATATGTTGAATAGCGTTTACAATTATAAAATTAAAAATAATTTGAGTTATAAAGAAATTCTAGAATTACATCCTAACAATAGAAAAATTTTTGATAAAAATGCCTCGGCGATAGTTGGTTTGTGTAAATATTTTTATAGAGTTATAAGAGATGGTATAATATATGATTGTGTTAAATGCTTAGCAGGAGAAGTTTGGGAAGAATATTGTGAATCAACGTATACTCCAGATGGTTTAACCTCTCAAGAGATGGAAGTTTTGCATGGAATTCAAAGGGCGTATAGTAAATGAGTTTGCTTTTTGAAAAGCTGATATTCCCTGCATTTTTTGCTAATTTTGCTATTGCTATAGTTTTAGTCGTTTTTGAAAAAATATTAAAGTTTTCTATATCTAATTTGTTTTTTCTTTATATACAAAACATAATTTTTTTTTATTTTTCTTATAAATTTAAACACAAAAAAATGTTTGATTTTATCGTTTTACTAAAAATTAAATATGAAATGTTAAAATATTTTTGGATTTCTCTTAAATATTTTATAATGATAATTATCCCATTATTTGTTTTAATATCGCTTCTCTTTTTATTAAATTTTGATATAAATATTATTTTAAAAAGCGAAAAATACTATGATGATTATTTTAAGAATGCTAATTTCATATTTTTTTACTTTATTTTAATTTTAATTGTAGTACCCTTTTCGGAGGAACTGTTTTTTAGGTTTGTAATTTTTAATCATTTGAGAAATATTAAATTTAGTTTTTTAAAAGCATCTATGATTTCTTCGTTACTTTTTTCAATAGGGCATTTAAATAAGTTTTTATTTGCTTTTTATATTGGTTTTTTTTTGTGTTATGTTTATGAAAAAGAAAAGAATAAATTTATAAATTTTTTTATCCATTTTCTTGCAAATCTATTTGCATTTTTTATTCAAACATTTGAGTTTATAAGCAGATAGAAGGTTATCTCGTTTCCCCAAAGTCCTAATTTTGTATAGTAAGTTTTTTTGATTTTTTTTAGGACTTTTTTAAGCTGAAAAAATCTTTTTTTATCGTATAATATAATTAGATGGGCAAAATCTTTGAAATATTTTAACAGGAGGAGTAATAATGAAAATGTTAATAAGTATAGTATTATTATCGTTAACATCGGCATCTTACGCCGAGGTTAACTTCGACCAGGGAGTAAATACCAATAAGGTCGTTGTAGATTCTACTTATGCGCCGCTTCCCGGCGTGAAATACGGGGTTCCCCAAAGCATAAGAACCACCAGAGACTGCGCAAGGTTCAATTTTGGTCCGAGCGACAACGAAATTATGAGCGATAAGGTATGGCTTAGAAGCGACGAATACAGAACCGAGTGCTATACGACATACGTTCCCGGTCCAAACGGCCAGCAGATACCTCAGCAACATTGCTACGAAAGGCTTTATCAAACATATAGAAGCCAGGCTCAAATAAACATAAAACAAAGAAAACTCTTGCCGTGGGAAAAAGAAACTTTCGAGGTATGTTTGGAAGGAAGATGGCTCGATATATATACCATAGAAGCGGGATATAAATATAAAACCAAACAGGTCGGATATAACGACGTGGTGTTTGAGCTTTATCCGGAGTATAAAGTAGCCATGAAGCCGGATTTGGAAGGTCTTAACTATAGCGAGTTTTCATACAACAAAGATACCAAGAAATATACATTTAAGGTATCGGATAAATGGGCGAAAGAATACGCCGGAGAAAAAGTAAAAATAAAGATAGAGCTTAAAAAGGATAAAGCCAACTGGTTCGATTCTTCTTTGGGCACCAAAGAATTCACATTCGATGTTTCCAATAACTATTCGATGGAATTTTCCGAAGACGAGCTTGTAAAACCGGAAACCAATAATAACGATAGTTATAGAAGCTCGGATAAACTTTTTGAAACCAGAGGTTATTATTTAGAATGGGGCTTTTCGAGAATAGGAAAAATATCCAAAGATACTTATATGGATAAAGGCGAGACAAACAGAGTTCAGAAATAGTTTGTTTGTCGGTTTTTTTATAAAATGGGCCCGCTTTATGCGGGCCTTTTTATTTTGAGATTAGTTTTAATATAGCTTCCCCGTATTCTTTCGCCGCAAGAGGTCCGTTTGCGGTTATTATGCCGGAATCTATTTCTATGGGATTCCCCGTATATATCGCGCCGTTTTTAACAAGTTCGTCTTTGCCGTCCGGCCATACGGTCGCTTTTTTCCCTTTCAACAATCCCGCATGGGCCAGTATTACCGGAGATATGCATATCGCCGCTATGGGTTTGGATTTAAAATAAAAATCGGAAAATATTTTTCTGACCTTTTCGTTATCTAATTCCGCCAAAGCTCCGGGACCTCCCACAAGCGCGAGTATTTCGTAATCATCAGGATTTATTTCTTCTAAGGTTTTATCCACGTCCGCGGTTATTTTTATTTTACCGACGGCTTTTCCTTTTGATGTGGATATGGTTTCCACTTTTACCCCGCTTTTTTCCATTATTCTTTTAGGCTCGGCGTATTCTTCGTCTCTAAATCCTTTAAAAGCTATAAACATCGCCGCTTTCTTCATATACCCTCCCTTTTTTAAATTATTATACAATTTTATTTATGAGCGAAATTGTAAAACTTTACGATAAAATATATTCTCATTACCGCTTAATGAATTCGCTGATGACTTTAGGATTGGATAAATACTGGAGAAGAAAAACCGTTGAATACATTAGGCTATTGAATTCAAATCCTTTGAGTATATGCGATATATGTTGCGGAACCGGAGATTTTACGGAGTTTTTGGTTTCGAAATTTCCGGGTGCGGTCGTTACCGGAGTGGATGCCAACGAAAATATGATTAAAATAGCCAAAGAGAAAAACATAAAAGCGAATTTTTTAAATTCTTATATTTCAAATCTTCCTTTCGATGACGAGAGTTTCGATTTGGTTACCGTATCTTTTGCGACAAGAAACCTATTTTTTGCAAGCGATTTCGATAAATCTTTAAACGAAATTAAAAGAGTTTTAAAAAAAGGAGGATTTTTCGTAAACGTGGAAACGTCGATGCCGGCGAATTTTTTATTTAAATTTTTAATTAAAATTTATCTTGAAACGGTTTTGCTTGCAATAAAAATATTTTTGCCAGGTTCTTATAAATCTTATTCCTTTCTTAAAAGCTCAATATATTCTTTTAAAGCGGAAAAATTTAACGAAAAACTTTCTTTCCATTTTTACGCAGTTTATATGAAAAATCTTTTACCCGGCTCTGTCGCGATATGTGCGGCTAAAAAATAAATTTATATCAGCTTTTTCCTGTATATTATATATAAAGATCCGATTATAAATATCGAGTGAGGAATCAAAGCTACCATATACGGTTCTATAACTTCTATATCCGCCACTCTTTTTGCGGCTATCACCCCAAACCAGATTATGAAAGATATTAGCATCGCTACCGAAGCCGATAAGCTTTTATTTTTTATTATATCGGTTTGAGCGAAAATGAAAGCGATTATTACGGCTATGAAATTTATTAGTATAAGTGAGATTTTAAAATATACGAATACGGTTTCCTCTGTCGTTTTCATGGAAAGATTTCTTAGTTTTATTATTCGCGAAATAAGTTCAAATATTCCGTAAGAGTTTCCGTCCGTTAGATCGGTTATTATTATTATATTCGGTTCAGGTATAAAATCTATGTTTATGGATGTGAAAGAAGAAGTTTTAACCCGGCTTGATTCTTCTATTAATATTCCGTTTCGGGCTTTCCAGGCGTTTTGTTTTTTGTCCCATCTAAGCGTATCCGTTTTTATTTTTCTTTTCGTCGATACGTCTTCTATATATACGTCTTTTAGGATGCCAGAAGTATCCGCTTTTTGAGCTCCTATAAGTAAGTTGTCTTTTTTTATATATAAATTTGCAAGTTCCGGTTTTTCGCTTTTGTTTTTCGCTTTTCTGTATAGTTGAGCGGAAAATTTATCCGCAAACAGCAAAGAAAAAAGCATTATCGCCAAAGACAGCGCTATTAGCGGATATAGGAAAACCGTTTTCGAATATCCGGAGGCGTAGATGGCTTTATACTCGTTTGTCGAGACGAAATAATTGAATGTCATAAACGCCGAGAGCATGGTTATCAATGGGGTTATAAGATGAAGATAATAGGGTATTTGAAATAGCACGCTTTTAAACGATATATCTTCTCCTTTTCTCGTCATCATATTAGCGGTTTCGAATAGATTTATAACCGCTACGAATAATGATATTATCAGGGTTATCGCTATGAAGTAAAAAATAAATTTTTTTGTTATATACGAAGATATTTTCTTCATTTATTCCTCAATTTAAAAATATAGAAATATGAGGACAATACACCCATAAGAAATGGAGAGGCGAAAAAAACTATTCCCGTAAATTTGGGATTTTTTTCGGCTATTATGTTGGAAAAAATATTTACCGCATAATAAAATAATATAATTCCAAGGCTCGATAAAAAAGCGAAATATTTACTGTCTCTTTCAAAATAAAATGCGAGTATCGCCGATATTACTCCGAATATTATTATCGATACTACCGCCGATCTTCTTTGAGTTATTTCTTTTTTTATCTTGTAAATTTCTTTGGGTTCGAGTTTGTTTTTTAAAATTGTTTTTAGTTCTGAAGTTTTGAGGTATTTGGGAGGGGTATAATAATCTTTTTGCGTTATTTCAAAGGGGATAAAAGCGAAGTACTCTTCGAATTTGCCGAGGTTTAATATGTGGTATTTTTCTTTGTCTATGTGGTATATTTTACCGTCGTATAGAGTTATGGATATCCCCTTTTCTTTAAGTATATTATAAATCCCTTTTTCCGCTTCTATTTTTATAAAGAAATCAGAGTCATAATGTGTTCGGCCGTTTTCAAACAAGGATACTTTGTTCATTTCGTTGCCGTAAATTTTATCCGAGTATATTGTGAAAGAAGATATATTTTCAAATGAGCCGGATTTGAGGTTTATGTTGGTTACCCTGTTTATCATGGTTCTTAAATATTCTCTTGATTTTAAATTGTATTTGGGCGCTATGTCGTTTATGAGAAAATAGGATATTCCGGTAAGAATAATCATAAAAATTACGAAAGTTCTCGATATCTCGCCGTAAGAATATCCGCCTACTCTTATGGCGTTAAGCTCTCCTCGCAAAGATAATTCCCCTACCGCAAAAAAAACCGAGAATATTATCGAAAAAGGAAGCGAGGTGGAGATTATAGAAGGTATAAGATATAATAGTGTTTTTGCGAAGTAGTATCCCGATATTCCCTTTACTATGTCTTTTTCGTTGATTATTTGTATGAAAGAGTATATAAAAAATATCGATGAAAATATTACTAACGATACCATAAGATATCTTATAAAACAATCTGCAAAAACGGTTTCTACCTTATAAGGCTTAAGTTTAAACATAAAACAAATATTTCATATAAACTTAATAACTATTATATATAATTATTTATATATATCCGACCTTAAGGGTCGGGATTTTTTTATGAAAAAGCTTTTGTGCTTTATATCTATTTTATTTTTAAGTTTTAAGGCTTATTCCTTCGATTTTTCGGACTTTATCGATAATATTTCGGATTACGAAGAGTTAAAACCTCAAACCACCGAGTATATTAAATTGGAAGAAAAAAGCGATAAAAAAACGAAAAAAGAAAAAAAAACCGAGGAAGGCAATTTCGACTGGGACGAGGGGAAGTGGAGAAATTTTTTAAACAAAATGGAAAACGGCGAAATTGAAATCGAAGACGAAAAAATTTCCGTTTCGACCGTTTCGGTTTCCACTCAGCCTTTAGCTATGGCTCCTCAGATCGAATTTTTGGATAGCGGAACTTCATTGAGCGTTACCGGAAGAAAGGTAATATCCGTTAATTACTCCGGCAAAAGATACATAAACGAACAAACAAATACTACCAGAGAAAAATCCACGAGTTTATTCGATATAACCCAGCAGTTGCAAATAAGAATGCAAGGAAAAATAGGCGAAAAGATTACCGTTAACGTGGACTACGACGATACCAAAACGGACAAACAGGACATATCCGTTACATATCAGGGAGACCCGCAGGAGGTGGTGCAAAATATATCCTTCGGAGATATAGACTTATCTCTTCCCTCAACCGAGTTTGTCTCTTATAATAAGCAGTTGTTCGGAATAAGAGCGGATATAAAAGCCAACAGATTTAAAGCTACTTTAATAGGTTCGAGAACCAAAGGTCAGACTAAAACAAAACAGTTTACCGGCAACACTCAATTCCAAACCGTAGATATAATGGATAGTTCTTATATAAGAAGAAAGTATTACGATATTACTTATTCTCAGGTTTCAAGACTGCCTATAAAACCCGGTACCGAAAAAATATACATAGACCAGCAAACAAACGAAGTCGTGGACGGGATAATAATATCTTCTATAACGGCCGACGATTTGTCTTCTATTTCCACGGTTTATTCCGGAAGATTTAAACAGCTTGTAAGAGGTATAGATTATACCATAGATTATAATAAAGGGCTTGTCATTTTTTCAAGGAACTTAAATTCGCAGGACGTTTTAATAATAGATTATCAAAATTCAAACGGTTCGTGGTTAAGGGACGAAAACGGATCCGGAAGATATAAATTATTAAAGACAAAGGACGACATATATATATCCAATCCTTCGGAAAAAGGATGGAATAACGAGGTTAAAACTTATTATTATATCGGTCAAACAAACATAGTCAGAGACAACGGACAGGGTAATTTCATATTTAAAGTTCAAAATCTTAACAGGCAGGAGATAGGCTCTTCGCTAAACCCGGTTCAAAAATATCCGGAAACCATAGAAATAGATTTCGAGCAAGGGGTTATCCATCTTTTGTCTCCTTTCGGTTCCGATACCGACCCTTTGACTCCGGACCCCATAACTTATTCACCGAGTCCCATAGCCAAAAGAATACTTCACGTCGAGTATTATTACAGAATAAAAACTTTTTATTTGGAGCCAAACATAGTTCTTAATTCAGAAATTATAAAAATAGACGGAGTTAAACTCAATAAAAACCAGGATTATTATATAGATTACGACGCTGGATTTTTGACCTTCTATAATACGGACAAAATAACTCCGACAAGCACTATAGATATAGTTTACGAGGTTTCTCCTTTCGGCTCATCCAACCAGACTCTTGCCGGCGGAAGATTATCGTACGATATATTTAATAACGCCACGGTCGGCTTTACCGCTCTTTATCAGGGCTCGGCCAGATCTCAGAGAGCTCCTTCGATTAACGACATAGCCTCAAGCATATTTGTTTACGATTCCGACATTCAGATCAAAAATTTAAACATATTGGGATTAAAATCTTCGTTTTCCGCCGAAATGGCGAAATCTAAGCTTAACCCGAATATAAATGATTTTGCCATAGTCGACAATATGGAGGGCGTAAAACAAGAAGATTTAGCTTCAATGGATAAAAACTACTGGTATATCGCTTCAAACCCGTCGGGATTTCCCTCTAATCCCGACGCCGTAAAATGGGATACTCAGGAAATATATTCTAAAGACATAAATCCTAATTCCCCGACCGATTCAAAACAACAGATTCTGACCATAGATTACGACTTTTCGGTTTCAACCGATGTTTCTATAGTTTATGTTTTTTCAAAGACCGGGCTCGATTTTTCGCAGAAAAATTCGTTTGAGATAACTATTGCCGGAGACAATAACACCGCCGGTCCTTTAATAAACCTTCATTTCGGCGAAATAAACGAAGACTCGGACGGCTCCGGCGGAACAACTCTTGTTTGCTCTAACGGCAAAATAGTTTACAACGCTCCAAAGACCGAAGACGTAAACTGCGACGGAGTCCTTTCTTCCGCCGAGGATATCGGATGGCTTTACTCTCCTTTGGGCTATCCGACTAAGAGATTCGGCGCCAACAACGGAAGAATAGACTCTCAGGACTTGGACGGCAACGGGAGATTGGACGCGGGAAATCCTTCCATAGGCGGGTCTTTCGGATATCTAACAAACACTTATTTTACAGACATAACCTCCGGAAATATAAACACAAACGAAATAAATTTCGCAAACTGGCATAATTTGATATATCCTATAGTAATATCTTCTACAGAATCTTATAAATGGTCCAGCATTAAAGAATTAAGATTAACGCTTAAAAAGGGCGCTTTTACACCTTTGAGAGGAAAAATAAAAATAGCGAGAATCGCCGCAGTCGGTAATACCTGGAACATTTCAAAATCCACATACTCTCAAGAGGATTTGAAAATAGTCGCCGTAAATAACATAGATAATACCGATTATGTTCCGATATATAACGTAGGCGGAGAGATTAGTTCGGTTTATAACGATCTTTACGGTTCCGTGAAAGAACAAAAGTCGGCATCCGGCCAATCTACCATATCCGAACAGGCGCTTTCCATATCCTATTCCAGCGTGAGCTTAGGCTCTTCTTCTTACATATTTAGGAAGTTTTCCTCTCCTATAGACATATCTCAACATAGAAAGCTCAGGTTTATGGTTTATAATAAAACCGCGGATCCCAATTTGAAATTTTACATAAAAATAGGAGATTTGAATAATTACTACAAAGCCTCCATAAATTTGGATTCAAACAGCGTGGGCTGGCATGTTTATACCATAGACCAGGTGGATTTGAATAACGACGGAATAGCCGACGTGTGGTCCGCCCCATCTTATATAGAGATATCTACCGCCGGAAAGTTTTCGTTGCAACAGGTTCCTCAAATAATAGCCGGTTTTGAGTCCGTAGATACTTCATCTCATTCCGGAACGGTTTATTTAAACGAATTATATCTTTTGGATCCGATAACAAGAGACGGAAACGCGAGGAAGGTAAGTGGAGATTTTGAAATTCCGGGTCTTGCCACATTCGGCGGAAAACACAGATATGTGGATAGGGCTTTCCAAACGCCGGTTACTGCCATAACCAATCAGGACAACGAGCAAAACACGGGTTATCTTAACCTTTTGAAACCCTCATTTTTGCCCACAAGCTATACTTTTTCAAGGCAAATAGTAAATACCCCGAATACTTATCTTACCGGATCCAATAACCTCGTTAACATATTGCAACAGGGAAAAGTTAAAAAAGAGGATATAACCGCTCAGGGTCTTTTGAATGTACCAATAATACCGAAAACAAATCTTAGTTATTCGAGAAACAATATAGAATACGATCTTATGAATAGAGAGGACGATAAAAACACATACAACGCTTCGACAAGCTTCGCTCCGCCTTTAAATCTTTTTATAATTCCAAAAAACATATCTTTTTCTTATACATATATATCCAATAAGGTGGATTATAAACCGCCTTATATTTCCACATCCGATTATTACAATACGGACGAAAGAACAAATAATTATTCGGTTAAACTAAATTTCATTCCCATTAGAGACTGGAGCATAAACCCGTCTTATTCATTTTCCAAAGTTACCGAAAAGAGAAGCAATCTTTTCGATCTTTCCAATCCTTTTTCTTATCCGAAGTCCATGCAACAAACCGCCGAGTTAAATTCCAACATAAAAATTACTAAGTGGCTGGCTCCTTATTTCAGCTATTCCGTCAATACGACCGAAAATAACAACATAAACGTTACCACCGTTACCAAAGCTCAAACCAGCGCTTTCTACGGAATAGGCGAAATTAAAAACATAAACAGAAACGCCAACGGTTCGGTTAATCTTACTCTTAATATGAACGATGTATTTTCGGGTTTTAAGCCGATAAGATCCATGGTCATAACCTCAAATTATCAGCTTCAAGACGGAGACGTGTGGAATTATGTCGAAAAGGATTACGATACCAAATCTAAATTCTGGATAAGAGATTCCCTATCTCCAAAAAATCCTTTCGCTCAAAGAGCTTCCGCGACTTTCAGAGACAGTTATAATTCTTCTTTTAGATGGCAACCTTTCGAATCGATAATATTTAAAAATATCAGATGGAAACCGCTTTCAACATTATCTATAACCAATAATTATAATTATTCCAAACAGAGATCTTATGTTAACGAAGTTTATACCCAAAGCGTAAACAAAACCCTTCCGGACCTCGTATTAACGATATCTCAACTTGAAAATATGTTTTCTTTAAATAAATGGGCTAACGCCTTAACTATGAATATTAAATATTCTCATAATACCAATACCGTTATAAAAACCAGCATGGATAAAACCGACACATTCGGAACCGACTTGAGGTTTAACCTTCTAAACTATGTAAACACGTCCATATCTTACAATAATAGGAAAACCGAAAAAACGGACCTCAAGCTTAACCAGATAACCGGCTATACTCGAAAAGAAGATTTTTCAATACAGGGCACATTCGATTATAGAAACTATAGATTTACTCCCAAAATCGATTATTCCAACGATTACGCCGAAACGACTTTAAAAACAGTAGTAACAAATACCACGCTCATAACTCCGAGCGTTTTAATCAAAACGGACGTTAAGATACCGAAGACCATAAAGCTTCCGTTTATAAACGAAGCCGTATTCGACAATAGAATAATATGGACGACAAATATCAGTTATGCGATAAAAAAATCTCCGATATCGGTAAACGATAATAATAAACTTTTTTCGATTACATCCAATGCCGATATAGAGGCTACCAAAAACCTCAGGATAGGATTTAATCTTTCTCTTCAAAGGTTCTGGCATAAGTATCTAAAACAGGAAGATTACTTCGCTTATCAATTCGGAACCAATGTGATACTGCAATTTTAAGAAGGAGAATGTTATGGATTTTTTGTTAAAGTTTTTCGATATCTTAATACATTTAGACAAATACCTCGATTATGTAATAAATACTTATAACTCCTGGGTCTATTTGATATTGTTTATAATAATATTCGCGGAAACCGGGCTTGTCATAACTCCTTTTCTTCCGGGAGATTCTTTGCTTTTTGCCTGCGGAGCTTTCGCCGGTATGGGATTGATAGACCCCGTAAATATTTTTTTTATAATATTTGTCGCCGCGGTTTTGGGAGACGGCGTCAACTATCATATAGGAAAGTTTTTGGGAGTTAAAGCCTTTCAAAAATACCCTAAAATTTTTAAAAAGGAATATATAGAAAAAACTCATAAGTTTTATGAAAAATACGGCGCTAAAACCATAGTAATAGCGAGATTTGTTCCCATAGTGAGAACCTTCGCTCCTTTTATGGCCGGGCTTGGGTATATGAGCTATAAAAAATTTTTAATATACAATGTCGTGGGCGCTTTAATGTGGGTTTGCATAGTTTATTTGGGCGGATATTTTTTTGGAAATATACCGGTAATAAAAAACAATTTTTCCTTTGTAATAATAGCCATAATAGTAATTTCGTTAATCCCAATAGCTTTGGAGTATTTTAAATCGTTTAAACGGAGTAGGACTTAAGTCCTATATCGTTTCTGGGCTTCACGCCTTGACACGTAAAGCTCTATCTGTTAAAACATACTTGGAGGAGATTATGAAAACTCTGGCAATAATAGCGGCGATGGCGATAACCCAGATAGGCTTTTGCGAAACCCCTTCCGATATAGTCGATAAAACGTTGAAATCTATTTCCGCTTCTAAGGCAAGTTCGGATGTCGTTAAAGCAAGCGAACAGGATCCGAAATTTTACACATTAAAAGAAAACGTTAGGGTTTCGATACAGGAAGTCCCGGAAGTTTCGGCTCCGGACCTTTCAATGATAACCGTATCTCCTTCAAAAGGTTTGGGCGACGCTCTGGTAGCGATAGAAAAAATAGTAAACATAGCCGAGAAGGTCTGGAATATGGTCGTATCCAATAAACCTTCGGTAAATGTCGATTCCAAGTATGCCGTCGCTCTTCCTATGGGCGTTTCAAGCCCGAGCCAATTAAGCAATTGGTCAAAGCCTAAAAGCTATCTTCTTTCTTTTTATTTTGAAAATTTATACGGAATGGATGTCATAAACGTATCTTATAAAGTAACATATGTTTACGGCGGAAACTATAACGGTAAAGGCAAATATTTAGCCGCGGTATGGGCCATACCGGTAAGCATAGACGTTATGTGGGGTTTTAGTTTCAATATGCAGGCTTATGTTCCGGACGCTACGGTAGTAAACGTTGGAACAACCCAAAACCCGATAGCGGCTTTACAGCTTAAAGTAAGCTGGTCCGCATCCAGCGTATTAAAACAAATAGACGGGACCGGGGTTTATTATATACAGGGCGATGGATATTTTGAAGAGCTTGCAAGCCCTTTTAGAGCGAAAAAGACCAATTTGGACAATATAAAGTTAAATTAAAAAGGAGGAAAGATGAAAAAAATAATACTTATGATAGGAGCCGTAGCTGTAATGAGCTTAGGGCTTAAAGCCGAAAACAAATACGATGAGAAATACTTTACAATAGGCGATGTCAAGGTCGAACAGATAGATGTAGGTATTACAAAAGGCGGTGGGATTCCTTTAAATCCCGTCCCTGCACCGGCAGATTTGCCCAAACCTCCGGATGTTAAACCGCCGTCAGATCCTGTGGATCCGGGCAATATAGGTGGAGGGAGCTTGCAGGGGACATTAAGTGATGTTAACGCAGTGGTGGATACTTTAGATAAAATAGTGAACCTTGCCCAGAAAATATTTGAAATTATAGAGAAAAACCAGCCCGTTGTTAACATAAACGTAAACTACGCAAACGCCATACCTTACGGTATACAACACTGGACCCAGCTTCAAGGATGGGCTAAACCCAAAACAGTGGGATATGCTTTTGTAGCTAAGAACGCATACGGTGCGGAAGTCGTTAAAGTAAGATATCAGGTTCAGTTCAGATATAATGGAAACTATCAGGGGAAAGGTAAGTTTTTAACCGGAGTTACCATAGAACCCATAAGCGTTGAAACCGCATGGGGATACAAAGTAAGCTTAACTGCCGAAGTTCCCGACTCAACCATAGCCAACGTCGGAACTCACGAAGACCCGATAGCCTCTATGCAGGTTCAGCTTAAATGGACTATACATACCGTTATAAAAGACGCTCAGCAGAAAGCCATATACTATGTCCAGGGCGATGGTAAGATAGAAGAAATAGCTTCTCCGTTTGCCAAGAAATCCGCCGAAGTGTCCAAGAAAGTAAATATAGAAGTTCCCGCGGAAGGCGGAGTAGTCGAGAATATTAAGTCTACTAAGTTTTAATCCATCCCCACGATTATAATACGTAAAGGCCTCCGTTTTAAACGGAGGCCTTTTTTATTTTGGGAATATTTTTAAATTTATATTTAAAACGCGAGTTAAATTATATTTGATTTGATTCGCCATCTGCATAATTTTCAAAACATATTAGACCAAAATAGTTAAAATATTTAATAATAGTTTGGAGGTCTAATATGAGATATTTTAATGTTGGGCATTATAAATCATTAGTTGAATTAAAAAGACGAATAGATAAAGTAAACATAAAAGGGATAGAAATAGCTGAAAGGCGGATGGAGATAATAAGATTTTATGACGAATATGGCAGGGAAGCGACAAGAAAAGCCTTTGGGGTGAGTAAAGCGACGATATATAACTGGAAGAAGATATTAAAGACAAATGGGAATGAGATAAGAAGCTTAATACCATTAAGCCGAAGGCCGATAAGACGTAGGGTAAGTAAGATATCGCCTATGATAGAGGAATTTATAAGGGATTACAGGATAAAGCATCCTCGTGCTGGGCAATATGTGATTAAAGTAGTATTAGACAAATTTTGCGAGGAGAAAGGGCTAAAGAAGATAAGCGAAAGCAGCATAGCGAAGATAATAAAGAAGTTAAAGGAACGAGGCGAGATAGGATATGGGTATAAGATGAGTTACAATGCGAGAAGCGGCAAGATTAGTGTTAGGATAGTAAAGCGGAAGAAGAAGGAAAGGCGTAAAGGGTATAGACCTGAGAAAGCCGGGGATTTGGTGCAAATAGATGCAATAACTATGTTTAAAGATGGGATAAGGCGATACATAATAACGGCGATAGATGTTAAAAGTAAATTTGGATTTGGATATGCGTATAGCAATTTATCATCACGCAGTGCAAAAGATTTTATGGAGAAATTAGAATATGTATTTCCGTTTAAGATAAACAGGATACAGACAGATAATGGAAGCGAGTTTGAAAAGGAATTTGATAGATATCTAAAAGAAAAAGGATTAACGCATTATTATAATTATCCAAGACATCCGCAGAGTAATGGGTGTGTGGAAAGGTTTAACAGGACGATAAGGGAGGATTTTATAGATTTTACGGAAGAAACGATATTTGACGATATAATGGGATATAATCGCAAGTTGATGGAATGGCTGATATGGTATAATGGAGAGAAGCGGCATAGGAGCATAGATATGACGCCTATTGAATATATTTTAAAAGAAAAAAATTTAGATCCCAAAAAGTCTAATATGTATGTAAATCATATGGTCATGTCAATAGATGTGTGTAAATTTGATTAAAAGAACCTGAGTATTTTTT
>DYIF01000012.1 GCA_020723765.1 Elusimicrobium minutum | reverse complement strand
CGAACCGAATAAAGATAGGCGATAATCCATTAGAATACTATCTAACTGCTAAATGCTGGGATTGCGTGAGTGAACAAAACAGCGTAAGGTTTGTCTGTTGCGGGAAGTTGCCTAATGACCATTTTTCACAGAGCAATCAGCCCTGGAGTTCGTTTTGTTATGCTAACAACGACTGTGAAATTACTCCTAAAGCAACTATTGGTTGGCGTGGTTGCGCTTTAACTTCGTTAGCTACGTTGATAAATTATTATGCTAAACAATATCCTGAGTTAAGAATTTCTATAACAGATCCGGAGGTTTTGAATGAAATTTTAAAGAAAAATAAAGGTTATTCTATAACACATGATGTCAAATTTGAATCTGTTGATATAGTTTCAAATAATAAATTAATCACAAATGGTGTATATAATTATACTATTCCGCTAAATTCAATAACTGAAAGTGAAATAAAAAATCTTATTGATAGCGATTTACAAGATAAATTGCCTGTAATTGTGCGTGTATATAGAAGTTGGATAAATCCAGTTACAAACATGAAGGAAGAATGGAATCATTTTGTAGTCATAATAGGTAAGTGTGGAGATAAGTATATTATCTCTGATCCTGGTACAAATAAGAGATTTTTGTTAGATATCAAAAAATCAATCATTATTAATGAAATTAATAAAAATACCTTTGGTCCTGTAAATGGCATTAGGAGGTTTAAAATAAAATGAAGCGAATAATTATTTTATTATTGTTTATTAGGGGTAATGATTTATTTGCTGGAAATTTGAGTGCACTAAATATATTTGCAGGAACTGATAGTAAAGATGTGAAAGTTCATTTTATAATTGAAGATCCTTTTCATAGGAGATCTGGTTATAATCCTTTTATATCTTCTTTTACAATTTTTCCTACAATATCTAATATTAATGAAATACCTGGGGCTACTTATTCTACTAATCGTTTGGCAAGTGAAGATGAAAGTGGAAACATAGAGTTAGATAATGAAAGCATTGAATTCACCCTTAGTCCGGTTTTAAAAGGGACCTATACTTTAATTATGTTTGGGATAGAAAATACTAAATATATATATGAAGTTAATTTATATGATTTTAATCATAATCTTTTTGAGCCTTATTTTTTGGGGTCTTATATTTCAACTACTTCGATAAGTGAAAGTAAATTTTATCTTGACCCCACGCCCGGAGCACCCCCGCCGGTATTAACCAAAATAGTCACCTTTCAAACCCTCAAAGAAGACATAGAAGTGGCATATAAACTAAATCAGATAGGTGATGAAAAGTTTAAAGATAGTTTAATAAGGATGCTAAACATAGCCGAAAAATACTATAACAAATGTCAGGTTTTAAACAATAAATCAAATGACAAGAAAGATATAGATAAAAGGAAGTTATGCTATCGTCCCGTGGTAGCGACAGTTCGAATGATGATGAAACGGCTTGAAGTGATAAATAAACTATGTGATAATCCGAAAGAATGCAAACCAAGATGTAAGACAAAACCAGAATGCGATGAGGATGAGGTTTTTAAAGGGTTTGACAACAAATACCGTAAAGACGCCGAGTTTAAAGACTTTTTTTCTGAATGGGACAAAGACGAATACCACAAATACAAGAAAACCTGCAAAAGATATATAACCGACGAAGCCTTAGAAATAATCACTACCGACATAAACTGGCTAATAAAGTCGTTTGGCGAAGAAGTATGGAACGATTACAAAAAAGAACATAATCCATATATACCCGAGAAATACAAACAATTTTTCAAATAAATACTTTATCTAACAAAACAAAATTTGGCATTCAAATACTTATTTTGATATAATTATTTTTATGAAAGTTTTTATTTTCATACTGGCGCTTTTGGTCTCGGTATCGGTTGCCGCGGGAATGATTTTGTTTTCTTATCTTTTCGGACCCAAAAAGAAAAACGGCTTAAAGGAAGAAAACTTCGAATGCGGTATGCCTCAGGCGGATAAACCCAAGAAAGCCGTTAAAACAAATTTTTATGTGGTTGCCGTTCTTTTTTTGATATTCGACATAGAAATAATTTTCTTATATCCCTGGTCTGTTTATCTGAAAGAAATTTCTTTTTTCGGTTTTTTAAGCGGAGTAGTTTTTATATTTATGTTAATTATTACTCTTTTCTACGCCATTAAAAGAGGAGCTTTAAAATGGGATTAGAGAAGGCTTTCGGGGAAAGCTGGGTTACTTCCAAAATGGAATTTGCTATAAACTGGGCGAGGAAGTTTTCTTTTTTTAACTATCCTTTCGTGACCGCCTGTTGCGGAATGGAGTTTATGAGCACTTTCGCTTCCACATACGATATAGCCAGATTCGGAGCGGAGTTTCCTCGTTTTTCGCCAAGACAGGCGGATGTTTTGTTTGTGGTTGGAACGGTAAACCAAAAAATGGCTCCGGTTTTAAAAAGGGTTTACGAACAGATGATAGAGCCGAAATGGGTGGTGTCTTTCGGAGTATGCGCCACAAGCGGCGGATTTTACGATAATTACGCTGTTGTGGACGGAATAGACAAAATAATACCTGTGGATGTTTATATACCGGGATGTCCTCCGAGACCCCAGGCGGTTTTGGACGCTTTAGTAAAACTTCAACAAAAGGTTCAAAAAGAAAAGCTTGTATGATTGAAAATTTAAAACATATATTCGGAAATAAAATAATCGATTATGTCAAAAATTACGATATAGACACTTTGGTAGCGAAAAAAGAAGCTTTAATTCAAATGATTAGCTTTTTAAAAAATGAAGAAAAATTCGATTTTTTAATGGATCTTTTTGCGATAGATTATTTAGGATATCCTGATAAAAAATTTGAGCATAGATACGAGATCGTTTATAATCTTTACTCTTTTGAAAACAACAAAAGGTTAATATTAAAGGTGCCGGTAACCGAGGAAAATCCTTCGGTCGATTCCATAGTGTCTTTTTATTCGTCCGCGGATTGGTACGAGAGAGAGGCTTACGATATGTATGGAATTGTATTTAACGGTCATCCCAATTTAAAAAGAATTTTGATGTATGAAGAGTTTCAGGGGCATCCTTTGAGAAAAGATTATCCTTTAAAGAAAAGGCAACCGAGGATAGATTTAAAGTAGGTATTAAATGGAAATTTTAGAAAAAATAGAAAAGATTGTCGGCAAAAACAAGGTTGAAAAATTAGACGACGGAAGGCTTGTTCTTAATATGGGGCCTTCGCATCCCGCGATGCATGGAATAGTAAGAATATTATTGACGGTCGAAGGGGAAAGGGTAAAAGACGCCGAAGTCGAGATAGGGTATTTACACAGAGGTTTTGAAAAAACTTGCGAGAACATAAACTATAACCAGATAATACCTTATACCGACAGATTGAACTATGTCTCTCCTTTTATAAACGAGGTCGGGTTTGTAATGGCGGTGGAAAAGATGATGGGGGTGGAGATACCCGAAAGAGCGAAATATATAAGGGTTATAATGAGCGAGATAGCCAGAATCACCGACCATCTAACCTGCGTAGCCGCAAACGCGATGGAACTTGGAGCTTTTACTCCTTATTTCTATCTTATCAACTCAAGGGAGCTTTTGTATCAAGCCGGAGATATGGTAAGCGGAGGAAGAGTTACTCCTAACTATTTTAGGGTGGGAGGAACAAGCTTTGATCTTTCTCCGGATTTTTTCGAATTTACAAGAAACGCTTTAAAAGAACTCGACAAAAACATTTCGGACGCTAAAAAACTGATAGAAAGAAACAGGATATTCTACGATAGGTTAAAAGATACGGGAAAGATAACGAAAGAAGAAGCGATAAACTGGGGATTTACCGGGCCGATGATAAGGTCGGTCGGAGTTGATTACGACGTTAGAAAATATAATCCTTATCTTGTTTATGAAAGATTCGATTTTGAAATTCCCGTCTGTTTTGACGGAGACAACTATTCGAGATATCTTATAAGAATGGAAGAAATAGAACAGAGCAAAAAGATAATAGAACAGGCTATGGAGCAGATACCAAACGGCCCCATTTCCTCCGACGATTATTCGGTATCGCTTCCGCCCAAAGAAGAGGTATATAATTCCATAGAAGGCCTGATATCTCATTTTAAATTGACCTTTGAAGGCCCGAAAACGCCTAAAGGCGAAATTTATTTCGCCGTAGAAGGTGGAAACGGGGAATTGGGTTATTACATAGTAAGCGACGGGACTCATAAACCCTGGAGAGTAAGGGTAAGGCCCCCTTGTTTTTCCATAACATCGGCAATACCAAGATTGATAAAAGGCGGTTATATAGCCGACATAATAGCGACATTCGGTCAGATAAATATGATAGGCGGAGAGCTGGAGAGGTAATGTTAAGCGAAAAGATAAAACAAAATTTAAAAAATATAATATCCAAATACGAGAAAAAAGAGTCCGCGATAATCAGCATTTTGCATGAAATACAAAAAGAAAAAAACTACATAGAAGATTCGGACATATCGGAATTGGCGAAACTTACGGAACTGCCTTATTCTAAAATAAAAGCGGTTTTAACTTTTTATACCATGTTTAATTCGAAAAAAGTCGGAAAGTATCATATACAAATATGCAGAAACATATCCTGTCATATGGCCGGAGCTAAAAAGATAGAAAAATATATATCCGAAAAATTGGGGATAAGAGAAGGGGAAGTGACAAAAGATTTGCTTTTTAGCTATTCGACGGTAGAGTGTTTGGGTTCATGCGGAACCGCGCCCGTTATAATGATAAACGAAACCTATTATGAAAATGTGGATGAGAAAAAAATAGACGAAATAATAGAAAAACTAAAGGTAGCGAAATGAATATTCTTTTAAACGATAATTTCGATTTAAAGACATATATAACAAACGGCGGATATAACGCTTTGAAAAAATCTTTTACTTTAAAACCCGAAGAGATAATAGAAGAAGTAAAAAAATCGGGACTGAGAGGAAGAGGAGGAGCCGGATTTCCTACAGGATTAAAATGGTCTTTTATACCCAAAACCAAAACTCAAAAATATATAGTCTGCAACTCAGACGAAAGCGAACCTGGAACTTTTAAGGATAGGGAGATAATACACAAAAATCCTCATTCAATAATTGAGGGAATGATAATAGCCGGTTATGCCATAGGAGCGAGCAAAGGATATTTCTATATAAGAGGCGAGTTTGCAAGAGAAGCCAGAATAATGGAAAAGTCCATATATGAGGCTAAAGAAGCCGGTTATTTGGGCAAAAACATACTTAAATCCGGTTTTGATTTCGATATAGTCGTTGTAAGAGGGGCCGGAGCTTACATATGCGGGGAAGAAACGGCTCTTTTGGAATCTATAGAGGGAAAACAGGGAAAACCGAGAATAAAACCTCCTTTTCCGGCGGTAAAAGGATTATACGGCTGTCCCACGGTAATAAACAACGTCGAAACATTAGCTTCGGTTCCTTATATAGTAATTTACGGGGGAGAAAATTACTCTAAGATAGGAGTTGAAAAAAGTTCCGGGACGAAACTTTTTTCGGTAAGCGGACCGGTAAAAAAACCGGGTGTTTATGAAATACCCTTAGGCCTTTCTTTTAAAACTTTTTTTTACGATTGGCTTGGAGGCATGAAGGAAGGAGAAGAGTTAAAGGCCGTAATACCCGGCGGCTCATCGGTTCCCGTGATAACCGCGGAAGAAGCTATGAATACTAAATTGGACTATGAGTCTTTGCAAAAAATAGGAACGATGTTAGGCTCCGGAGGTATGATAATAATACCGAAAAGCCAGTGCATGGTGGAACTTCTCTATGTCCTTGCCAGGTTTTATCATCACGAGTCCTGCGGCCAGTGTACGCCGTGTAGAGAGGGGAGCGGTTGGATAGAGAAAACTTTAAATAAAATTTTAAACTATAAAGCGAAAAAACAAGATTTGGATTTAATAGTCGATATATCCAATAATATGATGGGCAGAACCATATGTCCGCTTGCCGACGCTCTGGCAATGCCGGTTATAAGTTTTGTTCAAAAATTTAGAGAAGAGTTTGAGTCTCATATTGAAGGGAATTGTAAGATTTGCGGGAAATAAATATGCCTAAAGTAATAATAGACGGGAAAGAGTTTATAGCGAAAGAAAACGAAACAGTGTTAAACGTAGCCGAGAGAAACGGCATATATATACCCAGGTATTGCTATCACCCGGCCCTTTCCATAGCGGGAAACTGCAGAATGTGCCTTGTAGAAATAGAAAAAATGCCGAAACTCCAGATCGCCTGCGCCACTACAGTAACCGACGGGATGGTAATACATACTCAAACGGAAAAAGTAAAAAAAGCAAGGCAAGATGTTTTAGAGTTCTTGCTTTTAAACCATCCCTTAGACTGCCCGATATGCGACCAGGTTGGTGAGTGTTATCTCCAGGATTATTATATGGAATACGGGCTTAAAAAAAGCAGAATAGATTTGAAAGACAAAAACAGAAAACCCAAAAGGCGAGACATCGGGAAACATCTTATTTTAGATAATGAAAGGTGCATACTTTGCACAAGATGCGTAAGGTTTTGCGAAGAAGTAACCAAAACATCCGAGCTTTTTATAAACTCAAGAGGCGACCATTCTTTTATAGACATAAAAACGGAAGAAAAATTGGATAACGATTACTCGCTTAACATAGCGGACATCTGTCCGGTGGGGGCTTTTACCTCCAAAGATTTTAGATTCAAAGAAAGAGTCTATCGTCTATCATCCACAAGCTCAATATGCCTTTCATGCGCTACGGGATGCAAAATAAAAGTCCAGCATAATAACGGAAAAATTTACAGAATTCTCCCAGACCCGAACATATATACAAATACATGGATATGCGATAACGGAAGGATGAGTTATAAAATAACCGCAGGTCCAGACAGGCTTACAAAATCTATAATCAAATCCGAAGAACATCATTTAAACAAGGCTATAATAAAACTTTTCGATATTTTAAAAGAAGCTAAAGAAAAAAATTTAAAGATAGCGATTTTATTGTCGGATTATCTATCGATAGAGGATAATTTCGCTTTATATTATTTGGGTTTTGAAATTTTAAAAACCGATTTGATTTACGCTTCCAAAGAAAAAGAACAAAAAATAGAAGACGGGATTCTTATAAACAAAGATAAGACTCCGAATTCAAACGCGGTATCTCAGATATCCAAATTATACGGAATAAAAAAATACGAAGATTTAAAAGATTGCGATTTACTTATCGGATTTTACGATGACATTGAAAAACTTAACATACCTAAAAACAAATCCGTAGCTTTATCTTATAAGGCGGATAAGGAATACGATAATTTAATAGCCATAAAAACATATTTTGAAACCGAGGGAAGTTTCATAAACTGGCAGTATTTTCTTAGAAAAACGGCTCCCTCCGTTTCGGCTCCGACGGATACTATAAGCGTATATGATCTATGTTTGAAAATTTCCGAGTTATTCGGTTATTACCCAAAAGAAAAAGAACTAAATAAAATATTTAATGAATTGAAATATAAAACGGAAGACTGATTATGGAAGAATTTATAAAAATACTTTCGCCGGAATATATTAATTTAACACTCTCAAATATTTTATTAAACCACAAAAACGATATTTATTTAATAATTGAAACCGTTTTAAAAATAGCCGCCTTTTACGGCGGGATAATGTCTCTTGCGGGTTTGTTGACCATAGGCGAGAGGAAGATTAGCGCGTTAATGCAGGATAGGATAGGGCCGAACAGAGCCAATATTTTCAAATTTACATTATGGGGACTTTTTCATCCGATGGCCGACGGCATAAAAATGATAATGAAAGAAGATTTTATACCCAAAAACGCTTCCAAGATATTATTTACTATAGCGCCCGTAATATCCATGGTCCCGGTTCTTGTGGTTTTCGCTTTTATACCCTTCGGCAATTATCTGGACTTAGGATTTTATAAAATAAACTTTATAATTTTAGACTCGGACCTTTCCTTTTTCCTTTTAATAGCGATATCCTCTCTTGCCATATACGGAACATTTCTCGGAGGATTTTCATCGGGAAATAACTGGGGAATTTTAGGAGCGATAAGAGCTCAGGCTCAGATGATATCTTACGAGGTTGTGGTGGTTCTTTCGGTTCTTCCTGTAATAATGATATACTCCGCATCCTCTCTTTCCGATTTGACATTAAAGCAATCCGGAACAATATTGGGAATAATACCCAACTGGGGGATATTCGTTCAGCCAGTTTCTTTTCTGATTTTTTTTACGGCGGCTTTGGCAGAAAACAAAAGAACGCCTTTCGATGTGGTGGAAGGGGAAAGCGAAATAATAGGATACTTCATAGAACACGGTTCCATGAGATTTGCTGCTTTTATGTTCGCCGAGTACGTAGAGATAATACTTTTTTCGATGTTAGCATCTATTTTCTTTTTTGGAGGCTGGCAGGTTCCTTATCTAAACGACCAGGGGTTTAATTTGGGCTCTTTTTTTATTCCGATTAATCATTATCTCATAGTATTAATGCAACTTGCTTCCTTTGCCTTAAAAACAGTATTTTTTTCGGTTTTAGTGATAATGATAAGATGGACGCTGCCAAGATTCAGGTTCGACCAGATAATGAGACTTTGTTGGGCGAATCTTCTTCCGATAAGCGTATTAAACCTTTTACTAACCGCTTTAATAATAAGAGGGATAAAATGATAAGAACCAAAAAAATAGAATCGAAACCTCTTAATTTTTTCGAAAAAATATATATTATAGAAGTAATAAGAGGGTTTTCCGTAACCTTAAAACATTTTTTTATAAACCTTTTCTTTCCCTCAAAGATTCCGACCATATCCTATCCGGAAGAAAAGGTCCTACTGCCCGGAAACGCGAAATTAAAATCCAGACATAGAATAAAGTTAAGATCCGATGGTACGCCTAAATGCGTAGCCTGCATGATGTGCTCGACTATTTGCCCGGCCGATTGCATACATATAGAAGCTGCGGAAACGGAAACCCCGGTAGAAAAATACCCGAAGGTTTTTAATATAGACATTTCCAAATGCGTTATGTGCGGCCTTTGCGTGGAGGCCTGTCCCGAGGACGCGATATCGATGGATACAAACGAAATAGCGGGCGGGGCCTATTCGAGATTTTCAAATTTTCAAAAGGACGGACTGTTTCTTACGAAAAACGAACTTTTTATCAAACTCAAAGACGAAAAAATTTCGAAATTGGGAGCGGCAAATAGATTAGAAAACGAATACGGAGAAAGAAATGATTGAAAAACTCATATTTTATTTTGTTTCTTTGATAGCCGTATCTTCAACCGTATATGTAATATTTTCAAAAGATATGTTTAAAAGCTTTATAGCCGTATTTTTGGTCTTTCTATCCACGGCGGTTATATACTTTTTAATGGGGTTTGCTTTTTTGGGCGTATTTCAATTAATAATATACGCCGGGGCGATAATGGTTCTTTTTATAACGGCCATGAACTCGATACCAGAAACTAAAAAATCATACAAAACGAAACATATTTCGATTTTATTTTCTCTTTTTATTTCCGTTTTGTTTGTTTTTTTATCGTGGAAAGCTTTTAAGAAAACGATATATTCTTTAAACTTCTCATATCCCCAATCGGTTTCTTTCATGGAAGTTTCCAAAAAACTTTTCAACGATTACCCCATACAGATAGAGGTCGTTTCCTTGATTCTTTTCGTGGCCGCGGTCATAGTTTATTCGTTTCTTAAGGGAGAAGAAAATGAATTATGAATTTTTAATCCTTTCCTTCATCCTTTTTTGTCTATCCATGATAATTTTTTTCTCTTCCAAAAATCTTATAATCGTTCTTATTTCGATAGAACTGATGCTAAACTCATTGAATATCGCAATAGCAAACCTTTCTTTTTTTAAATACTCGGCTATACCCTATGTCTGGATAATATTGATTTTCGGAATAACCGCAGCCGAAGCCGCCATAGGGCTTTCGATAATAATACTTATGGCGAAAAAAATGAAAACCATAGATACCGATTTTTTTTCTTATATAAGAGAGAGGTATAAATGAGCATAGATTCCAATCTTATAAGATGGGTTATTATTTCGCCGTTGATTACTTTTCTAATAAACTTCCTTTTTTCAAGATTTTTAACAAAAAGAATTTCCGCTATTCTGGCCTGTTTGGGCGTGGGATTTTCCTTCGTTTTTTCTTTAATGTTATTTTCAAAATTAAGATCTCTTCCGCAAGGAGTGGGGATATCCGATTTGTTTTTTAACTGGATAACCTTTTACGATTTAAACGTCGCGGTAAAGTTCTTTTTAGATCCGCTTTCTTCGGTTATGGCGCTTGTGGTAAGCGGGGTTAGCCTTCTAATTCATATATATTCGATAGGATATATGGATGAGGATAAAGATTTTAAGCGATTTTTTTCATATCTTAACCTTTTTGTGTTTTTCATGCTTATTCTGGTTCTTTCCGACAACATAATTCTTATGTTTGTGGGATGGGAAGGTGTCGGGCTTTGTTCTTATCTTTTGATAGGTTTCTGGTACGAAAACATAAATAACTCAAAAGCCGCAAAAAAAGCGTTTATAACAAACAGGGTCGGCGACGCTTTCTTTATAGCCGGCATACTGATAACTTATTACGTTCTATCCTCTAACGGAATATTCGATTTGAGTTTTTCAAATTTAAACTCAAGCGCTTTGCTCTTTTATAACACATCTTTATTCGGTTTCTCGGTTCTTTCCATCATAACCTTCTTGTTTTTTATGGGAGCCACCGGGAAATCCGCTCAGTTTCCGCTTTATGTCTGGCTTCCGGACGCCATGGCCGGTCCCACCCCGGTTTCCGCTTTAATTCACGCGGCGACAATGGTAACGGCCGGAGTTTATCTCGTAGCCAGACTAAACCCTCTCTACCAAATTTCTCATACGGTTTCCAATATAATACTTTATGTTGCGTCTTTTACCGCATTGTTTTCTGCGGTAATAGCCGTAACCCAGAGAGACATAAAAAAGATTTTAGCTTATTCTACGATAAGCCAGTTAGGTTATATGTTTATGGGAGCCGTAAGCGGAGTTTACGCTTCCGGCGTTTTTCACCTTGTAACTCACGCTTTTTTTAAGGCGCTTTTGTTTTTGTCCGCGGGGGCGGTAATACATTCTCTGGCCGGGGAACAGGACATATTTAATATGGGCGGGCTTAAAGATAAAATAAAAGACGTTTTTATAGTTACGCTGGTCGGATGGCTCAGCATAACTGGTTTTCCATTCTTGAGCGGTTATTTCAGCAAAGATTTCATAATAGAAAACTTATACTTATCCGGCCGTAACAATGTATGGTTTTTATCCGTTTTAACCGCTTTTTTAACCGCTTTTTATATGACAAGGCTTTTCTCTATAGCTTTTCTAAATAAACCGAAAAAAGAGCTTCATATACATAAACCCTCAAAAATTATGACATATCCATTGTTTGCGCTTGCGGTTTTGTCAATATCGGCAGGTTATTTTTTAAAACCTTTTCTGTCATTTACTGGAGTCGAGATAAAAGAGCATGAAATATCCTTTATCGTAAAGGAAATTCCTTTAATAGCTTCCTTTTTGGGAATATTTTTAGGATTTGTTCTTACGAGAGAAAACATATCCGATATGCTTGAAAATAAATTTAAAAAAATACACAAATTGGTTTCGGATAAGTTTTATGTGGATGAAATTTACGATTTCATAATAATTACTCCGCTTTCAAAAATTTCGGAAATTGTTTTTAAGTTTATAGACAGAAAGCTTATAGACAAAGCCATGGTGGAAGGAACGGCAAACTCCTGCTACAACGCGGGCAAGTTAAGTTCGAAAATAGACAATTATAATCTTAGAAATTACGCCGCATATATACTTTCCGCCGTCGTCATAATGTTAATAATATTTTTAAGGAGCAGTTAATGAATCAACCGATCAGTTTAATGCTTTTAATTCCTCTAATAACCGCGATTCTTTTCCCTTTTATAAAAAACGAAAAATTTGTCAAATATCTTTCTTTCTCGGTTTCTGTCGCAAATCTTATAATATCCGTTCTTATGTTGTCGGATTTCCAATACGGCATAATAAATTTTGAAGAAAAATTTTTATGGATAAGTTATTTTAACATACATTATCATGTAGGCGTGGATATGCTTTCTTTACTTATGGTTTTGCTTACAAACTTAACCGTTTCCGTCTCGGTTCTTTCTTCCTTTAACTGCATAAAGAAGGATATAAAAAAATATTACGCGTGGCTTTTGGTTTTATCCTCTTCCATAATAGGAGTTTTTGTTTCTTTAGACGCGTTTTTGTTTTATCTATTTTGGGAAGCGATGTTGATACCGATGTATTTTCTTATCGGAATCTGGGGCGGGGAGAATAGAATTTACGCCACGGTTAAGTTCTTTATTTACACCATGGGAGCAAGCTTAATAATGCTTGTCGGAATAATATTCACATACATTAATTTGAAAAACAACGGCATCAACTCTTTTGAAATATTGGATTTTTACAAAAATACTCTTATGGGAAAAACCCAGATATTCGTCTTTATTTCCTTTTTAATCGCTTTTGCGGTAAAAATACCCATTTTCCCTTTCCACACCTGGCTTCCGGACGCTCATGTCGAAGCCCCTACGGCGGCAAGCGTAATACTTGCCGGGGTGTTGCTTAAAATGGGAGTATACGGATACTTGAGGTTTATGATTCCGATGTTTCCAAATCTCTCTTACGCGATAGCGCCTTATATGGCCGCGGTAGGAGTTTTTGGAGTAATATACGCTTCTCTTATGGCATGGGTTCAGAAAGATATAAAAAAACTTGTGGCTTACTCTTCGGTGGCCCATATGGGCTTAATTGTATTGGGTATTTTTTCTTTTGAACCTAAAGCGGTAAACGGCGCCATATTACAAATGATAAATCACGGGATATCCACCGGGGGATTGTTTTTAATGATAGGAATACTTTATGAAAGAACCCATACCAGAATTATGGAAAACTACGGCGGAATATTTAAAACGGTTCCTTTTATATCCAGTTTTTTTATGATAGTGACTTTATCTTCAATAGCCGTTCCTTCCACAAACGGTTTCATAGGCGAAATAACGATTTTACTGGGCTCTTTCAAAAAATATCCAATCCTTACGATTATCTCGGTTTCCGGGGTAATACTCGGAGCGGTTTATATGCTCGGCGCTTATGAAAAAATGTTTTTCGGAGAGATTAAAAAAGAAAACTCAAACATACCCGACCTTAACAATAGAGAATGGATTTATATGAGCGTAATAGCCTTATTGATTTTTGCCATAGGGTTATTTCCAAATCCCTTAATAAAACTGATAGACGATTTTATAAGAACTTATCCTTTTATTAGGAGTTAAAAATGTTGCCTAAAACTTTTATATACTACAATCTTTTCGCCACCGTTTCATTTCTTACATTTTCGGCGATATTCGTTCTTTTTTATTGGATGTTTTCGAAGAAAAACTACGACAAAACCGCAAATATAGTATTGGTATTGTTGTCTTTCGCTCTGGCGCTTTCTTTTTCTCATTCTATGTTTTACGGCGACGTATCGAGCGGTTATTCTTCGACCATATTCAATAACCTGCTTACGGCTTTTTCGGTTTCTCTCGCGTTGATATCCGTAATTTCTTCAAAAGATATGATGAGAGAAAAAATAAAATACGGAGAATATTATTTTCTTCTTTTTACTTCGCTTATAGGCTCGGTTCTTTTAATAAACACTCAAAATCTTCTAAACATATTTATCTCGATAGAACTCATATCCATGTCGTTATACGGAATTATAGGTTTAACCAAACAAAACGAAAACATAGAATCCTCTTTAAAATATTTTATATTGGGTTCTTTCGCTTCCGTTTTTATGATAATAGGACTTTTTTTTATATATATTCAAACCGAGTCGGTTAATCTTTCGGCCATAACCAAATTTTACCATTTAAACCCGAACTCCGATTTGATAAACATATCTTTAATGTTTTTCTTAGCGGGTGTTTTGTTTAAGTTAGCCATAGTGCCGGCGCATTCCTGGAGTTTAGACGTTTACTGCGGGGCCGAGACAAACGTCGTCATATTAATGGTAGGTTTTGTAAAATTAAGCGTAATAACCGCGGTATATAAAATATTTTCTTCTTATAGCTCATTCGCCATATCGAAAGCTTTTTATGTATTTATAATAATGACGGCGGTAATACCGAATCTTTCCGCTCTTTTTACTCAAAACATAAAAAAGATTATGATTTATTCAAGTATCTCGCATGCGGGGTACATAACCCTTTCTTTTATGGGACCGGAAAAATGGCAGGCGTATTTTTACGCCCTTGTTTATTCCATATCGGCGGTGGGAATCTTTTCGGCGGTATCCTTCCTTGAGAAAAATTATAAAAACATCGAATACTCAAATATTAAAGGTCTTTACCATAAAAATCCGGGCGTGGCTCTGTCTTTATCGGTTTTTTTGTTTTCATTTGCGGGCGTTCCTCCCTTATCGGGTTTTTTCGCCAAATTTTACTCTTTTTATAACGCGGCAATAGGGGGGTATAAAGACCTTGTTTTAATATCCGCTTTGGCAAGCGCCATATCTTTATACTATTATCTTAAAATACTCATACCGATTTTCTTTTCAAAGCCGGAAGAGGAAACAACTCTGGAATTTTCCAGGAACAATATCGCCATAATATATTTTACCGCTATAATAACCGTTTTGATGGGAATATTCTCAAATCCGATAATAGAATTGATTAAAAAGACTATTTAAATTTATAGAAAACCGTTTTCCTTTAAAAACTCTCTTGTTATCCCGCTCTTTTTATTGTTCAAATATTTAGACAGAATATCGTATTCTATATTTACATAAGAGCCCGGCGATAGGAATTTTAAGTTGGTATTTTCATATGTATGAGGTATAACGGCTACCGTAAATGTTTTTTCGATAATTTCAAAACAAGTAAGGCTTATTCCGTTAACGCAAACGCTGCCCTTTTCCGCCATAAATTCGGTATTTTTAACTTGAAATTTAAAAAAATAAGACTCGGCCGTTTTTTTAACTCTTAAAAGTTTTCCTACTTCGTCTATATGCCCGCTGACTATATGCCCTCCGAGCCTGTCTCCGAGCTTAAGCGCTCTTTCTAAGTTGGCGATATCGCCTTTTTTTAAATATTTAAAGTTGGTAACCGAATATGTTTCTTCGCTTATATCGAAAACCGTCTTCTTAAAATCGTATTTTCTAAGAGTAAGGCAAACCCCGTTTACGGCGATGCTTTCTCCTATTATAAGATCTTCAAACCTGTTTTCTATCGCGATGTTTTTATCGGATAAATCTAAAATTTTAGCCGTTTTTTCTATTATTCCGCTAAACATAATTACCTTTCAAGCTCCATTAGAATATCGCAATCCAGTTTTGAAACTTTTTTAATTTTGAGCCTCATTCCTATTTCTCCATTTTTGAGTTCTAACGGCAAACCTATGGAAGATATGCCGTCGGCTCCTATTATTATCGGGGAAACAAACCAGTATATTTTATCGAACAGGTTTTGTTTTACGAAGTTGGCTACGGTTATTCCGCCGCCTTCCACCAAAACCGTTCTTATTCCCAAATCGTAAAACCTTTTTAAAATCTTTTTTAAGTCCAGTTCGTTATTTTTGAAAATCGGTTTTATAAATTCGACATTTTTGCCTAAATCTTTAGTTTTATCGCTTATCACAAAAACCTTTCTGTCTTTGATTGAAAAAATGTTGGATTTTTGACAAGTTTTCAATTTCAAATCGATTACGCAAACCGAAGGCTGTTTTCTCGTTTTTATATCCCTTACGTTTAAATAAGGATTATCTTTTAATACGGTATTTGAGCCTACTATTATCAAATCGCTTTCGGCCCTAAGTTTATGGGCGTATAGCCTCGACTTTTCAGAGCTTATCCATTTGGAAAGGTATTTGCCATTGGCTATTTTGCCGTCGAGAGAGCCGGCCAATTTTAAAACGACATAAGGCATTTTCTCCTTCATGTTTTTGAAAAAATAAGAGTTAATATCTTCGCATTTTTTTTCTATTTCTTTTGAACCGAACTCGACGGTTATTTTATTTTTTCTTAAAATATCCGCTCCTCTGCCTCTATGCAGAGGGTTTGGGTCTATGGATCCTATAACGACTTTTTTTATCCCGGATTTTATTATCAAATCGGTGCATGGGGGGGTTTTGCCGTATGTGGAACAGGGTTCCAACGTGACATACATGGAAGAATTTTTTAGTTTTTTAGAGTCGAGTTTTCTTATGGCGTTTACTTCTGCGTGAGGACCTCCGAATACCTTATGATAACCCGAGGCCAATATTTTTCCGTTTTTAACTATTACGCAACCTACCATTGGGTTTGGTCTTACGAATACCCCGCCCTTTAAAGCTTCTTTTATAGCTATCTCAAGAAACTTATCGTTCTCGTCCATTATTATTTTATTTCTTTAAAAAGATTCGCCATCTCTATAACGCTTATCGCGGCGTCAAAACCCTTGTTTCCCTGTTTGGTTCCGCATCTTTCTATGGCTTGTTCTAAGTTGTCCGCGGTAACAACTCCGAAAGAAACCGGTATTTCGCTTTCGAGAGATATCTGAGCTATTCCTTTTGCGGTTTCCGAAGCTATATAATCGAAATGAGGAGTATCGCCCTTTATTAAAACCCCAAGCGCCACTATTCCGTCGTATTTTTTGGAAGATAATTTCTTAACCGCAACCGGAATCTCAAAAGACCCGGGAACTTTAAATACTTCTATATCGTTTTCGTTTATCTCATGTCTTATAAGACAATCCACCGCCCCTTCCAAAAGCTTATCGGACAAAAAGCCGTTAAACCTTGAAACGACCACGGCTATTTTGAGGCCTTTAGCCGAAAGTTTGCCTTCTTTTATTTTCATAATACCTCCGTTTTATATCATATGTCCCAATTTCATTTTTTTGGTTTTGAGATAATTTTTGTTGTAAAAGTTCGGGTTTATTTTAATAGGCATTCTTTTTATTATGTCTATTCCGTAAGCTTTAAGCCCTATTATTTTTTTGGGGTTATTGGTTAAAATCACCATTTTTTTAACGCCTATGTCGCTTAAAATCTGAGCTCCTATCCCGTAATCTCTCAAATCCGCTTTAAAGCCCAATTTTTCGTTGGCTTCAACGGTATCGTACCCTTTTTCCTGCAAGTGATACGCTTTTATTTTATTTCCAAGCCCTATACCTCTTCCTTCCTGTCTCATATATAAAAGAACTCCGGAATCGGCCCTGGATATTATTTCAAGCGATTTTTCAAGCTGCGGACCGCAGTCGCATCTAAGCGAAGAAAAAACGTCTCCCGTAAGGCATTCCGAGTGAACCCTTACTATCGTTTCTTTTGATCTTTTTACATCTCCCTTTATCAAAGCGGTATGCTCTATCCCGGTAAGTTTTTCTCTGTATACTCTTATCTCAAACTCTCCGTAGTTTGTGGGTAGAGACGCCTGAGATACCATCTCCACCAGAACCTCTTTTTTTCTTTTGTATTCTATTATTTTTTCTATTGAAGTTATCTTTATTTTATGTTTTCGAGCAAAATCTACAAGGTCGTTGAGTCTGGCCATCCTGCCGTCGTCCTTCATTATTTCGCATATTACGCCCACAGGCTCAAAACCGGCCAGTTTCATCAGATCTGTGGCCGCCTCGGTATGACCGGCTCTTACAAGAACGCCCCCGTCTCGAGAAAGTAGCGGAAATATGTGGCCGGGCCTTGTAAAATCCTCGGGTTTTGAATAAGGATTGGAAAGCGCTTTTATGGTTTTAGCCCTGTCGTAGGCAGATATCCCGGTGGTTATTCCTTTTTTGGCGTCCACGCTTATAAGCCAGTTGGTTTTGTATGGATCGGAATTTGATTTATCCATCGGATAGAGGTTTAACCTTTTAGCCACATCCGAACCGACCGGAACGCATATCAAACCCCTTGCGTATTTGGCGATAAAATTAATGTTTTTCTCGTCGGCAAATCTCGCGGCAAGTATTATATCCCCTTCGTTTTCTCTGTTTTCGTCGTCTACGACTATTACGCACTTGCCTTTTTTAATATCTTTTATTATGTCCTCGACGGAGTCGAAGTTTTTATTCATAATTATATTTTATTTTATTTTTTAAACTTAAAAAACATTTTTAATTTTGTTTTTAAATGATTTTAACAGTTATATTGGCTTTTTTGATATAATTTTTTTATGTCTAAAAAAAATAAAGAAAAAAAATATAAAGCGGAAGAAACGAAAGAAAAAACGAATGGAGTAAAATATTATATTTCCGCGGCGATATTTTTTACGATATCTTATTTCGTTTTAAACGCTTACCTCTCAAAGTTTCCATTCGATCTTGCCAATTTTCTTGAAATGATTAACCCTTTCCAATACCCGACTCCAAAAGTGGGGGGAAACCTATTTTTTATAATTTTTGAAATTATTAAGATTTTATTTTTTACCTTTTCATCGGTAGGATTTGGAAAGTTTGTTTTAAAATCGGCCGGGGTAGAAGAAAATGGGAACGTTTTTTTCATTCTTTCTTATTTTCTGGGGCTTTGCGTTATAGCCTTGTTTAGTTTAATAACGGGGTATGTTTCTTTGATAAACAAATATTTATACCTTTCATTTGCCGCAATCGGTTTTTCGCTCTGGCTTTATTTCTTCTACCTCTCGGGATATAAAATGGGATTAGACATAAAAAACCAAATCAAAGAAAATAAATTATATTTTGTTTTGCTCCTTCCCGTTTTAATCGTAAATCTAATACAATCTTTAGCCCCGGAAATATTCTACGATACTTTGGTTTATCACTTGGGAATACCCAATTACTGGCTTATAAACGATAAGATAGCCGATCTTGGCTATAACATATACTCCAAACTAAGCTTAAACCACTCGGTTCTATATCTGTTTTCTTTGACGGCGTTTGGAGAACAAAATACCCTTCTTCTAAATTATATAACTTCGGTATTTTGCTTTTTGGGGATTGTCTTTTTCTTTGAAAAATATTTTTCAAAAAGAACGACTTTTATGGCCGGATTAATATTTTATTCCATATTCCATGTGGCCCAGTCCTCGCAATCCGCGGCAAGCGACATAATCGCGGCGGCATTTGTTATAGCCGCTTATTATTCCGCCAATAAAGCGATGGAAGAAAAAAAATGGATATGGATCTGTCTATCGGGGTTATTCTCTGGATTTTCGTTTGGAACCAAATACAACACTGCGTTCATAATAATAGCCATACTCCTGTTATTTATATATCAAAAATTAAAGGAAGAAAAATCTAACATATCCGAAATTTTTAAAAGCTTACTCCTTTTTTCTTTAGGATTTTCGGTTTTCTCTATGCCATGGCTTGTCAAAAATTATATAAACTACTCAAATCCGCTGTTTCCTTTCGCATATAAAATATTTAATAAAGATATTTCTTCCATAGACGCGTCGAAAATAGAAGGACTCTTAAACGAAATAAGGCAATTTTCTAAATTCGATTTTGCCACATGGTTAAAACTTCCCTTTTTAATATCCACGGGCCAGATAATAAACTCGGAGTTCTTTACGCCTCTTTTTTTAACTATACTCCCGCTTGCTTTTTTTGTAAAATCCGGCAAAAAAGAGGTAAGAAACCTCTGGATCGTTTTTATCTTTTCATACATCAGCTGGTCCTTTTCTTCAACCACCATAAGACACCTTTTTTCGGCTTATTTTTTAATTTCTATTCTCGCGGCTTACTATATAAACGAGGCCTTCGAGGGTTGGTTCAAAAGCGTTCTTAAAACTTTTCTGTTTATAACCGTAATATTTTCCATTAACTGGATAATTTATCTTATGAAAACGGAAGAAAGATACAGAGTCGTTTTAGGAGAAATAAAAAAAGAAGATTATCTTTCGGTCTCTCATCCTCGATACCCCAATCCCTCCTATTCTCTTATTAAATACATAAACGAGAATCTGGACGAAAACTCAAAAGTTCTTTTTGTCGCGGAGCCGAAAAGTTTTTATATCAAAAAAAAGTTTGAGGCAAGCTCGGTTTTCGACCGAAATCCCTTGGTGGACATAACCATGAAATCTCAAAACGAAAAAGAGATATACGATGAGTTGAAAAAAATGGGATTTACCCATATACTTATAAACATAGCCGAGGCGATAAGAATATCCAGAGGATATAATTTATTCTACTGGAGCGAAAAAGACCTTAAAAAATATCACTCTTTTTTTTCAAAACATCTTCAAACCGAAAAAGAACACGAAAGAATAATAGAAAACAAATTAGCGGAAAAATCCGTTCTTTATAAAATAACGGAAACAAAAACAAAACCGGAGCCGGATTATCTTTTTGAAGTTCTTTCTCCGGGAGTAAGTGGTAGTAACATCGCGAACAGTTTTCATATTTAAATTATAACAAATCTCATTAAACAACTCTTCAGAAATCATGGTATTATCGCTTGATACATAATCCAATAATATCGGCGGCAGATAACAAATACTCTCCTTTATATCCGACCGGAATATCCTTAACATTTGAAAAGGCGTTCTTTCATTTATATGCTTACCATAATGAGCTCTTTTTGTGTTAAAATAAACCGCATATCCGTAAGCCAGTCTTAGAAAGTCTTTTAAATCGTTCATCTGAGGTATTTTAGGGATGTAAAATTCTTCATCGTCAGTTCTATGTGTTCTTTCCACATAAGCGTTATCTGTCCATTTCCTTTTTCTTATCTTAAGCAAGGTTATATTCATAGGCTCAAAGAAGCTATTTTGAAGCTTTAACCATGTTAAACTTGAAGATCCTCCATATTCCACACCCCAGTCGGTTTGAAAATATAACCTATGTTTTATGTCATGAAGTCTTAAGTGCATATTAAGTATTCTCATAAATGCTAAGGCATTAGTTCTATTATTGTTATAGGCATATGCCAAAAACTTTATTCTTGTTTTAACATCTATGGCGGTGTATTGGTATAAGGGCAGTTTTTTAAATAAGATTGATTTATAGATATCTCTTGGAAGCGTTTTTGAGTCAAGGATTTCTTTGGTATCTATCTGGAAATGCTCTAAAGGCAAAAGGTCAGAATGGTTATAATAACTAACCCCTTTATATCTTGACCTTTGTTTAATTGGTTTAGAAAGTTTAAATTTCCTAAGGTAATATTTTATGGTTTCAGATGATATAAGGATGTTATATTTATCTTTTAAATGCCTTTGAAGCCTTTTCCTGCCATAGTTTGTTTTAATTCTTTCTGATTTGATTAAATCAATAATATCATTGGGTATTTTTCTTTTAGTTTTTTTAGGTGATTTAGAAAGATTAGATAGACTATCCCGTTTAACCCATTTAGATACTGTTGAAGTAGAGCAAGACAATATTCTTGCTATTTGTCTAACGTTTTGTGTTTTTGAAAACAATTCTTTTAATTTCATACGGGCTTTAATAGGGTTAATTTGGTATAATTCATAATAGGTAACTACAGATACCATCTAAGACACCTCCTGGCCAGCGGTTTTAGTTGGCTAAATTTAGAAAAGTTTAGCCTCTGAATATCAAATACGCTGGTCAGGACCAATTTTATTATTTTGACCAGCCTTAATTCAATCTGTTCGCGATCTATATACCCACCTACACGGGCAATTTGCAATAGATAGTAATTTTTTTTGTATCATATAAAAGTATGGAAAAGCTTTACTCAATATCTCCGCTTGACGGAAGATACCACTCCAAGGTCGACGACCTGAGAGATTATTTTTCCGAATCGGCCCTTATAAACCATAGGATAATGGTGGAATGCGAGTATTTTATTTTCCTTACATCTTATCTAAATTCCAAAAAGAAAGCCGTAAAGAAATTGACGGGCAAAGAGATAAAAGAAATAAGAGAAATATATCTTTTAAAAGACAAAAACGCTTTTGAGGTAAAGAAAATAGAGTTCTCGGGAGATAAAAACATAAAACCGACAAATCACGACGTAAAAGCCGTGGAATACTATCTTAAAAAAACTCTATCGAAAAAAGTAAAAAATAATCTGGAACTTATACACTTCGGACTCACATCCGAGGATGTTAACAATATTTCATATTCCATAATGATATCCTCTTTCCTTAGAGATATTTATATAAAAGAGATAAACCGGCTACTCAAATCTCTTAATTTTTTCGTATTCAAATACTCTAAAACTCCTTTTCCGGCAAGAACTCACGGCCAGATCGCCTCCCCTACCACATTCGGAAAAGAAATAAAAAATTTTTGCGAGAGAATAAACAACCAGAAAAAAGAAATTCAAAAATGCGAGATAAAAATCAAATTAAACGGCGCGGTAGGGAATTATAACGCTTTTGTGGCGGCATATCCGGATATAAACTGGATAGATTTTACAAAAAAATTTACAAACCACTTAAACGCTTTTATAAAACTTTCTTTAAAACCCAATCTCCATACCACCCAAATAGAAAATCACGACTCCTGGGTCGCCATTTTCGACAGGGTAAAACTGATAAACAACATACTGATAGGCTTTTCTCAGGATATCTGGAGATACATAAGCGACGACCTTTTGATATTAAAACCCGTAGAAGGAGAAGTGGGTTCTTCGACCATGCCTCACAAAGTAAACCCCATAAACTTTGAAAATGCGGAAGGCAATTTGCAATTTGCAAACGCCATATTGGAGTTTTTTTCTTCGAAATTTCCAATCTCAAGGATGCAACGAGATCTTACCGATTCCACCGTTGAAAGAAACATAGGAGTGGCTTTCGCTCACTCTTTGATAGGTTTAAGATCTTTAATGGAAGGAATTAACAAAATAACGCTCAATGAGTCCAGAGCTTTAAAAATGATAAAAGAACATCCCGAGGTATATGCCGAAGCCATACAAACCATACTTAGAAAACATCAGGTAAAAGAGGCGTATGAGCGATTAAAAAAACTCACCAGAGGCAACAGGGTAAGCGAAAAAGACATGGAAAATTTTATCGAAAATTCCGATTTAACTCAAAAAATAAAGAAAGAAATTAAGACCGTCTTATCCAAACCTTATATAGGAATTGCGGATAAGCTTTGCAAATCCAAATCGGAGGAATAATGGTTGATATTATCGTAGGAGCTCAAGGGGGGGATGAGGGAAAAGGCAAGATCGCGGCATATCTGGCATTAAAAGACAAAGCCGATTACTGCGTTAAAGTGGGCGGACCGAACGCCGGACACACGGTCTTTTTAAACGGAAAGATTTATCCTTTAAAATCCATCCCCGCGGGATTTGTAAATCCTAAAACCAAGCTTATACTCGCCGCGGGAAGTTATGTCATACTCGAATGGCTTTTAAACGAAATAAAAGAAACTCAAACAGAAAACAGGATAATAATAGATCCTAATTGCGTCGTAATAACGGAAGAACAAAGAAATGCGGAAAGGAAAAATCCTCATCTAATGAACACGATAGGAAGCGTGGGAACCGGGCTTGGCATGGCGATAAAGGACAGAATAGAAAGAAAGAAGATCTTATTTGCAAAAGACGTAAAAGAATTGTCTTGTTTTATTAAATCCGTGCCGGAGCTTTTAAACAAAGAAATATCCAGGAGCAAAAAAATCCTTATAGAAGGAACCCAGGGATTTAAACTTTCTTTATTGCACGGAGAATACCCTTTTGTCACATCCAGAGACACAACCGCATCCACTTTCCTTGCCGAGGTGGGACTCGGACCTAAATACGTAGGCGATATTTACGCGATTTTAAAGCCTTATGTTTCAAGAGTCGGTCCGGGACCGCTTGAGAAAGAAATAACCGACGAAAAAGAGCTTGAAAAATATCACACTCAGGGAAGAGAGGTCGGAAGCGTCAGCAAAAGACTTAGACGAATAGGAGAGTTCGAGTACGAAACCGCAAAAAAAGCGATTATGATAAATTCGGCGACAAAAATAGCGGTAACTCATTTCGACCTTTTATCCCCCAGGATAAAAAAGATTTTGGAGGTAAAAGAAAAAAAAGCTATTAATTTTTTAAAAATTTTAAATAAACTATCGAAAGTTTACCCTTATCCCAAATTGGCTCTTATATCTCAAGGCCCCAATACCGAGGATATAATAGATTTAAGAAAATGAACCTAATAGTTTGTTTAAAACAAATACCTTCGGAAGAATCAATAAAATTCGACTCCAATGGAAATCTGATAAGAGAAAACATAAAGCTCATAAATAACATATACGACGAATACGCGCTTGAAAACGCTTTAATATTAAAAGATAAATACGGTTTTAAAGTAACCGCTATTACCATGGGCCCGACATCCGCCGAAGAAATAATAAGATACGCGATATCAAAAGGAGTCGACGAAGGATATCTGATAACCGATCCCAAACTAAAAGGTTCGGACGCTTTTATAACCTCTATGGTAATATCGAAAGCGATAGAAAAAATAAAAAAAGAAGAAGATTATGCGGTATTTTTCGGATTAAAGTCGGGAGACGGAGAAACGGGGGTGGTGGCCTCCGAGGTTTCCAGGTTTTTGAAAATACCGGTTGTATGCGGGGTCTCTGAAATAGATTTTTTCGAAAATTGTTTTTTTGCAACTCAACTTTTGTCTTTTGAAACCGTTAAACTAAAAATTCAAAAACCGTGTTGCCTATCCTTCGATTTGTCAAAAATCAAGTTTAGAGTGGTGTCCATAAAAAACAAAATAAAATCCAAAAACTTTATCGTTCCAAAGTTTTCTCTTTCTGACTTAAACCTCGAAATAGACGGTATAAAAGATAGCCCGACAAAAGTTTTAGATTTAAAAGAGGTCCAAACAAACTCTCAAAGAAATTTTGAGGAATTAAAATTGGAAAATCCGGAGGATATCGAAAAAATTAAAAAAATAATATATGAATAAAAAAGCTTTGATAATAATAAAAGAAAACGAGGAAAAAGAACTTAATCGAATATTAAACCTGCTCGACCAATTTGTATCGGAGCGTAAAACCGTCGTTATATCTATCTCCGAAAAGGGAACGGAAATAAAAAACAAAGATTTCTTATTAAAATCGGACAACTTTTTCAATGAAAACATAACGTCTGAGTTGTTAAAAATAATAGCCGAAATCGGGCCTCAAATAATAATCTCTTCTTCTTCTAACGAAATAAAGAATCTAATGGCTCAGATTGCCATAGAACTAAAATCCGGAATACTTACCGACTGTCATAGTTTAATATTGGAAAACGGAAATCTATACGCGGAAAAATACGCCTACGGCGGAGACATATCCGCAAGACTTATATCCTTATCCGAGACTAAAATAATAACGATAAATGCTTCCGATAATTCTTCTAACGAACTAATAGAAAAAAAATTCAAAGAGATTTTAGTCGCAAAAAGCTCAAAAATCGAAACGATATCGAAAGAAAAAAAAGAATCGGAGCTAACGCCGGACAAATCGGACAAAGTAATAGGCGTAGGAAGGGGAGTTAGAGCCGAGGATATTTCGTTAATAAAAAAATTCGCTTCATCCATAAAAGCCGCCGTCGGATATACCAGACCCTTAATACACGAAGGGGTGGCAAATCACGATTACCAGATAGGAATAACGGGGAAAATAATTTCTCCCAAGTTATACATCGCAATAGGGATATCCGGGAAAGAGTATCACATAAAAGGGATAGAAAAAGCGAAAACCATAATATCCGTAAACACCGATCCCAACGCTCCTATAAAAAAGATATCGGATTATTTTATATGTTTGGATTATAAAAATTTTCTTCAAAAAATATTAACCGAAAAGTAAATATAATACTAATTTTTTTGTATAATAATCTGAGGGGTTTAGAGAATAAATTTGCCCCTTAAAAAGGAGAGTTTATGCCTAAAACATCTACAAAAAACAAAAAAAACACATTAAAAAAGGTTTCTAAAGAAGAGCTTATTAAAAAAGCCAACAAACCGGCGGAAGATGCGATGAAAATGCATCCCTTTTACAAAGGAAAGATAGAAGTGACGCCTAAAGCATGCATAAGAACATACGACGATTTCGCCATATGGTATACTCCCGGGGTTGCGGCGGTATGCAAAGACATACACAAAAACCCGGAAAAAGTATTCGAACATACAAACAAAGGAAATACCGTCGCCGTGGTAACCGACGGGACAAGGATTTTAGGTTTGGGAGACATCGGCCCCGAAGCCGGTATGCCCGTTATGGAAGGAAAAGCGATGCTTTTTAAGTATCTTGGGGGAGTGGACGCCGTTTCCATATGCTTAAATACAAAAGACCCTGACGAAATAATAAAAACCGTATCTTACTTGGAGCCGTGTTTTGGCGGAATAAATTTAGAGGACATTGAACAACCCAAGTGTTTTTATATACTCGATGAGCTCAGGAAAAGGATGAAAATACCCGTATGGCACGACGACCAGCAGGGTACCGCCACAGTCTGTTTAGCCGGTCTTATAAACGCTTTAAAAATAGCCGGCAAAAAAATATCGGATGTTAAAATAGTTCTTTTAGGAGCGGGAGCGGCAAACATAAGAATAGGAATTTTGTATATGAAATACGGAGCCAAACCCGGAAACCTAATATACGTAGATTCCAAGGGAATACTCCATAAAGGAAGAACAGATTTGCAAAACCATAAGGAAAAATGGCATATGTGCCAGATAACCAACAAAGACCAGATAACCGGCGGACTTAAAGAAGCGCTTGTCGGAGCGGATGTTTTAAGCGCGGCTTCCACACCGGGACCCGATGTGGTAAAAAAAGAATGGGTAAGCGCAATGAATAAAAACGCGATAGTTTTCGTTACCGCCAACCCCATACCCGAGATGTGGCCGTGGGACGCCAAAGAAGCCGGAGCAAAAGTGGTCGCTACGGGCAGAAGCGATTTTCCCAATCAGGTTAACAACTCTTTGGGATTTCCCGGAATATTCAGAGGAGCTCTGGACGTTCATGCCAAAACCATAACCGACGAGATGTGCATAGCCGCGGCGGAGGCTTTGGCTAAATACGCCGAGAAAAAGGGAATAAACGAAGACTACATAATCCCGCTTATGAGCGAGCCGGAGGTTTATGTTCAGGAAGCGGTCGCGGTTGGACTCAAAGCAATAGAACAGGGCATAGCCAGAGTTAAACTCACCGAAAAACAGTTGAGAAAATCCGCGGAAGAAAAAATATTCAGAGCCATAAAAGACACAAAAATGAGGATGGAAAAAGGGATAATATCCAAATTTAAATAGACCTCATTTTTTTGTATAATATAGATATGGCACCGTAGCTCAGTTGGTTAGAGCGGGCGTTTCATAAGCGTCAGGTCGGAGGTTCGATCCCTCCCGGTGCCATAAAATCTTAAGGGGAAAATAAAAATCCGAGAGGTTTAAGATGAACGATGTTTTTTTAACGAAAGAAGGTTATCAAAAAATACAAGAAGAATTAAACAATTTATATAAAGAAAAACAAGAGATAAATCAGGAGATTCAAGAAACGAGAGAACAGGGAGACTTGAGAGAAAACGCCGGATATCAGTACGCCAAAGAAAAACAGCTAAAGATATTAAGAAGAATATCGGAACTTGAAACGATGATAAGAAAAGCCAGAATAGTAAACGAAAACGAAATAAACAAAGACGAAATAAGAATGGGAGCAAAGATAAAAATAATGGATTTAAAATCGGGAGACGAAAAAAATTATTGCATAGTTTCGGTGGCCGAATCGGACCCGTTAAATGGAAAAATTTCAATAAACTCTCCTCTGGCTCAAGGGTTGTTAGGAGCTAAAATAGATGAGATAAGAAAAATAAGCTTGCCAAACGGCGAAAAAGAATTTAAAATATTAAGTATAGAGTACTGATAAGGAGGAAAAGATGGCTTTCTGGGGACAAAAAGACGATAAAAATCCTCAACAACCTCAACAATCCCAAAACCAACAACCGATTTCTCAAAATAACATTTCCAAATATAACTCTCTGGAAGAGGCATATAACGAACTTTTAAATTCTAAGCTTAAATCTCCGGCCATAGACCTTGCGATTAAAATGAGCGATATGATTTTAGAATATGCCATAAAAGAAAGAGCCAGCGACATACATATAGAAGGCCAGGGTCAAAACCTGAGGGTAAGATTTAGAATAGACGGAATACTTCACGACGTGTTAAACGTTCAAAAAAACCCGCAGCTTCCGTTGACTCAAAGAATAAGGGTCCTTGCGGGATTTGATCCGGAACCGCCATCTTCTTATAGAAACGAGGAAGGCAGATTCCAAAAAATAATAAACAACAGAGCCATTCAGGTTAGAGTATCTTCTTTTCCTACGATAAACGGCGAAAAATTGGTGCTTAGAGTTTTAGATAAAGGACAGTTGGGTCTGGATATAGAACAATTGGGCATGGACGCGGATACCATATCCTTGATTAAAAAGATAATAAGAAATCCGTACGGTATCTTTTTTGTAACCGGCGCAACAGGTTCCGGAAAAACTACAACCCTTTATGCAATGCTTAAAAACATAAACGCGCCTTCCATAAACATAATAACTCTGGAAGACCCGGTGGAATACAGGCTTGAAGGAATAAACCAATCTCAGATAAACGTAAAATCGGGGTTTACATGGTCCGAAGGGCTTAGAACGATATTGAGGCAAGACCCTGATGTAATAATGATAGGAGAGATAAGAGACTATGAAACGGCGGAGATATCGTTAAGAGCCGCTTTAACCGGCCATTTGTTGTTTACAACCATACATACCATAAACGCACCAAGCACTATAGAAAGGCTTTTTGAAATGGGAATTCCTCCTTTTTTAATGGCTTCATCCATGATAGGGGCGATGTCTCAAAGGCTTGTTAGAAAGGTATGTCCCAAATGCTCCAAAAAAGCCGCGGCCCCAAGCGAGGCGAGCGTAAACGAATTCATAAAGAATATGGATCCGTTTGAAGGTAAAATAGTCAAAGACCTTCTCCTTCAACCCAACGCCGATTATAGAGTCGCAAACGAAGGGGGATGCCCCGAATGCAGAGGAACGGGGTATATGGGAAGAACGGGCATATTCGAGCTTATGCTTATGAATGAAGACATAAGAAAAGAAGTTTTAAACCATTCTCCCACCGACGTTATTAAAAAAGCCGCCATACAAAGCGGCAAGATGAGAACGCTTTTGATGGACGGCATACATAAAGCGAGAGCCGGCCATACCACGCTTGCGGAAGTGATAAGAGTCACGGCTACTATGGTTTAAGTTTTTTCTAACGCAAATAATGAAAAATCTGGCTATTTTAAAATTCGGAGGCTCTTCAGTTTCCAATTCCGACAAAATCAGTTTCGTTTCAAATAGAATAAAATCTTTTTTAAGTAAATACAAAAAACTGATAGTCGTGCTTTCCGCTCCGGCCGATATAACGGACGATCTTTTGAAAATATCTAAAAAATTTTCGTCCGACCCCAGAAGCTTAGATATGCTTTTATCCTCGGGCGAAAACATAAGCATATCTCTTATGAATATGGCGTTAAACGCAAACAATTTAAAATCCATAGCTTTAAATCAATACCAGGCCGAAATAAAAACAACCCCAACCCACGGCAATTCAAAAATATTATCCGTAAACAAGAAAAAAATTATCGGCCTTTTAAAAATATACGATGTTATAATACTTCCGGGTTTTGTGGGAATAGACAAAAATTTAAACATAACCACGCTCGGAAGGGGAGGTTCGGATTATACCGCGGTTTATATTTCGACAATATTCGATTCTCCTTGTTATCTTTTAAGCGATATAAAAGGGGTTTATTCTTCAAACCCTTCAAAAATAGAGTACGCAAAAAAATTAAAAGAAATATCGTATAAAGAACTCTTTGAGATTTCAAAAGTGGACTTTGAAATTAGACAAACAAAAGCCATACGATACGCCATGAAGCAAAACGTAAGGCTCTATTTAGGCTCGAGCATGGAAAACGCAAAACCCACGTTAATAAGAAACTATACTCAAAATTTTAAACCGGAAATCAAATATATTTCTTTGGCTCGAAACGAAAACGACATAAAAATATCCATGATAGGAGAAAAAATAATATTGAGAAAGGATTTGATAAATAAGACTAAAAAATATCCATTTAAAAAAATATTTTTAAACCGAAACAAAATAACTCTTTTATTTCAAAAATGCGACGAAAAAGACTTGATAAAAAAACTTTATAAAGATTTCATCCTAAAATAAAAAAACTATCCCAAAAATTTTCCATTATTTTCAAAGAGGTTTCCGTTTAAATAAGCCAAAGCTCCTCTCAAAAAAACCGCTTTTGTCTTGCCGTAAAGCTTTAATCCTTCAAATACTGAATAATCCGATTTATGAAAAAGCTCTTCGGCTCTCACCATAAAACTTTCATCGGGATCGAAAACAAAGATATCCGCATAGTATCCTTTTTTTATCTCTCCTTTTTTGGAAATCGAAAATATTTTCGCCGGATTAAAAGCGGTTAATTCCATAAGACGGAATAAACTTAGCTTTCCTTTTTTAACCCCTAAAGTATAGAGGAAAGGAAACATTATCTGGGAGGACGCTACGCCCATCGGTATTCTGGTAACATCTTTTTTATTGATTATTTTATCGCTAATATTAAAAGCGCAGGAGTCGGTCGCAAAAACGTCGAACTGCGATATTTCGGAAAGCATATTTTTTTGGTTTTTGCGGCTTCTTACTGGAGGAGTAAATGTATACAAAAAGTTGTCCTTTTTTTTATAAATCTCTTCGTTTAATCCCAGATACTGAGGGCAGGTTTCGGCATAGACCTCAAAACCTTTATTTTTATATTCCATTATCGTATTTAAGGATTTCGCCGAAGAGACATGAACGAAATAAATCTTTGCGTTAAATTTTTCGTTTAATTTTAGAATCTTTGAAACCGCATAATTTTCCGAAAATTCGTCTCTTATTACGTTGTGAAATTCTATTTTTTTATAATTTTTTTTATTTTTAACAATGTTATAGTTTATCAAAGAATCGTCTTCGGCGTGAACGCAAACCACGATATCGTTTTTTGCCGCGATATCCAGTATATGAGCTATCTTTTCTTCGGGGCTCATAAGACCGCGATTTTTGTATGTGGTGAATATCTTTACGGAATTTATTCCTTTCTCTTTTATTTTTAAAAGCCTTGTTTCCAAATCCTCGAAATTTTCGAATCCCTTTAAAACGGCGTGAAGGCTATAATCGCATAAAGAATTTTCGGCTTCTTTTATTCTGGAGTCTATATCTTTTATCGGATTTTTTTCTTCTCCGTTAGTAAAATCTATAAATGTAGTTATGCCTCCGGCTATACAGGCTTTTGAACCGGAAACGAAATCGTCCGAGTTATATTTCCCGTTTCCTAACTTAAGCTTAAAATGAGTATGGGAATCTATAAGACCGGGAAAAGCGGTAAGCCCTTTAAAATCCATCGTTTGAGCTTCAATTTTAGGCTCGGAGCCGGGATGAAAAATTTCTTCTATTATTTCGTTTTTTATTAAAATGGAAGACTTAACGGTTTTTTGAGATTTTAAATCTAAAATTCTTAGGTTTTTTAATAATATCTTTTTCACTTTTCTTTACTGGAAAACAATACGGAAAAACTTACTATAGTAGCGGAGATAACCACAAAGGAATAAAGAACTATAAAACCCCAGAGTTCCTGCAAGGTTGTAACCGTTTTTACGGTTCTATTAAAAAAATAAACCGAAAAACCTATGGCGCAAAGCCAGAAAGATAAAAAAATAACTTTTACCGTAAAACCTATCATAATAAGATTTTACAAAATTAAAAAACTTTATTGTAAAGCTCTCGATTTTTTGAAAAAATTTTTTCCGCTTTGGCGATATCCGTCTCGATTTGTTTTATTAACGCTTTCATGTCTAAAAATTTCATTTCGTTTCTAATCTTTTCGACAAAAAAAACTTCCAGTGTTTCTCCGTATATATCCCTATCGAAATTTAATATATGAACTTCGGCCATAAGCCTCATTCCAAGCGTCTTTAAAGTCGGCCTTACCCCTATGCTCGCTACGGCTTTATAATATTTATTTTCAATTTTAACGATTACGGCGAATATGCCTTTCGGAAGAATTTTTATGGGATTGACTTCTAAATTTGCCGTGGGATATCCCATTTTCCTGCCTATGCCGGCGCCTTTTATTACAACCCCGGATATCGAATAGTTTCTGCCCAAGCAAAAGTTGGCTTCTTTTATCCTTCCCAAGTGAAGGAACTGCCTTATCAAAGAAGACGAAATTTTATGATGTTTGTATTTTACGAATTGAAGTACTTTGCATTTAAGACCGTTTATTTTAGATATTTCTCTAAGCCAGGCGTAATTGGCTTCCCTGTTTTTGCCTATCGAAAAATCTTTGCCTACGACTATAAATTTAGGGTCGTATTTTTTTATTATGAAATCCGCAAAAAATTCAAGAGCGGTTTTTTGTGAAAGTTTCTCGTTAAAATTAAGTTTTACTACTTCCTCCACTCCTAAAGATTTTAAAATTTTTTCTCTTTCTTTAGGGGTAGTAATAATATTGTCTTTCCAATTTTTATGAATATAAAGTTTGGGGGGGATTGGGAAATATATTACCACGGATTTTAAATCGTTTTTAAGGCAATAACCCGTCAATTCTTTGATTATCTTTTGATGCCCTAAATGAACTCCGTCGTAACTTCCTATAGTAACAGCGCATTTCATTTTAGCAATTTTATAATTGCGGAGTACTCCATCTTTTCTATATCTTTGTCTTTTACGGCGTCTTTTACCGAATATTCTCCGATATTAAGCCTTCTCAACTCCGAAAGAGTTCCGCCGCATCCCAACAAAACTCCCATCTGATGAGCTATGGATCTTATATAAGTACCGCTTGAACATTTTATTTTAAAACCCAAATTCTCTCCTCGAATCCTCCAATCTAACCAGTTGACATTTACGACCCTGTTAATAGAAGGAACGGATTTGTTTTGTCTTGCCAGCTTGTACAAAGTCTGTCCTTTATATTTCACGGCCGAATAGGGGGGAACTTGCTGAATTATATTCCCGCTTAACAAATCTATTGCGGATTTTACCGATTTTTCCATTATTTCGACTTTTATTTGTTTCAATATCTTTCCGTCAGTATCCCATGTATCGGTTTCCGTTCCGAATTTTATGTTCCCTTCGTATACCTTGTCCAGTTTTTGAAATTTATCCTGCATTTTAGTGGACTTGCCTACAAGTATTATCAAAAGACCGGTGGCTAAAGGATCCAATGTCCCGGTATGTCCCACTCTTTTTATTTTAAGTTTTTTTCTTATTATATCCACCACATCGTGAGAAGTCAACTTAGGGGATTTGTCTATAAACAATACTCCGTAAGGTTCCGCGCGAAGATTTTTTATCATAAATATTTTTCGATCTCGTCTAAAATTCTTTTTTTAAGCTCTTTTATATCCGTTTTTTGTTTGGAAATCTTGAAACCGCTTGCGTTCTTATGCCCGCCCCCGCCGAATGCCGAAGCCACTTTGGAAACGTCGATTTTACCTTTAGAACGGAATGTTACGCTGTATTTTTCATCGTCTTCTTTTAAAAGTATCGAAACCTTTATGTCCTCTATCATCATCGGATAATTGACTATGCTTTCGGTATGCTCGAAACCAGCCTTAAATTCTTTAAAATCCGCCTGCGATAATACCATTAACGCCACTTTCCCCGGAAAAATTTCCATATTTTCCAAAGCTCTTCCCAATAGCTTTATGTTCTGATATGTGGCTTTTAAAAAGAAGTTATCGTTTAGCTTGGAAAAATTAAATTTATGTTTTAAAAGTTCAGAGACTATTAGATGCGTTTTATCGTTTGTTTGAGGATAATGAAATCTTCCGGTATCGGTCACTATTCCCGAGTATAAAAGCATCGCTATGTTTTTGTCTATCTTAAAATTTAATTGTTTAAATAATCTGAATATTATTTCCGAAGTCGACGGAGATTTAAAATCCAGTATATTAAGATCCGCATACCTTTTGGCGGTTCTATGATGATCTATGCTGATTTTATTTTTAAATTCTATTTTAGTAACTTCGGACCCCGCCCTATCCGGGGTGGAACACTCAAAAAAAATGGCCGTATCGTATTTTCTTTCGGTTATTTTGTTTTTTATTTTCTCGCTATAAGGAAGTACGGAAAGGTTTTGGGGAAGTTTATCGTGAGAATAAAGATAAACCCGTTTTTTCAATTTCTTAAGATAAGAATAAATAGAGAGCATGCTTCCGACGGCGTCCGCATCGGGGTTTAAATGTATGGTAAGGAAGAAAGTTTTGCTTCGATTTACGATTTTGTTGAATTTATTTATTTCCTTCGCCGGAAGTTTCATCTTTTTTCTCCGAAGAAATTTTTTTAAGTATCTCTTCTATCTTTTGGGCTTTTTGCGGGGTGGAGTCGAATTTAAAGTATATGTTCGGAACATATTTTGTTTTTATTCTTTTTCTTATTATGGATTTTATTTCAAAAGATAAAGAATTTAGTTTTTCCAGAAGAAGATTTATTTTTTTTTCCTTAGATTTCTCGTCGCTTTCGAATATGGAGAAATATACGTTAAGGATTTTTCCTTCGTCTAAAAGTTCGGTATCCGTTATGGTAAAAAAAGCTATTTCTTTTATGTCTTCTCTGTTTGCCAATGCCATATTTATTTCGTTTAAAAATACCGATTTAAGCCTGTCATCTCTCCAATTCATTTATTCTCCTTATTCTTTCTTCTTTTACGTAAGCGGCTATAATGTCTCCTTCCTGGAAATTTTTAAACCCTTCGATTAATATCCCGCATTCATGCCCTTTTTCCATTTCCTTTACGTCTTCCTTTACTTTTTTTAGTCCGGAAATCTTTCCTTCCCCGACGACTTCGCCGTTTCTTATTATTTTTACCATGGAGTTACGAGCGACTTTTCCTTCTATGACCATGGATCCGGCCACCTTACCGACGGATATATCGAATATCTTCTTAATCTCCGCTTTGCCTATCTCCACTTCCACAATCTCCGGTTCCAGCATTCCGTTCAAAGCCGCTTTCATATCCTCGAAGAGTTCGTATATTATCCTGTATATCCTTATTTCTACGCCGTTTTCTTTGGCTCTCTCTTTTATCTCATCCGAAGCTTTTATATTAAAACCGAATATTATTCCGTTTGAAGCCTTTGCCAGAGCTATATCGGATTCGTTTACGTCTCCTATTCCGGTATGAAGTATATGTATGGCTACCTCGGAGTTTGCGAATTTCTCAAGGCTATCTCTTATGGCCTGAAGAGAACCGTAAACGTCAGTCTTTAATATTATGTTTAATTTTTTGATAAGATTCTGTTCTATCTGAGATTTTAATGAAAGCAAAGATATGTTTTTTTGGTGAAGTATGTTATCTTTTCTTATCTGTTTTCTGTTCTCGGCTATTTCTCTCGCTTTCTTTTCGCTTTCCACTATTTTTAAAACGTCTCCGGGAACCGGTATTTCCTCGTTTATTCCCAAAAGTTCTGCGGGCATTGAAGGAAGCAATTCTTTAAGCCTCTGGCCTCTATCGTCCACAAGCGCTTTTACTTTACCGAAGGTTGTTCCTACCACGAAACTGTCTCCGATTTTTATGGTGCCTTTCGTACAGATAACGGTGGAAACTATTCCTCTCTTGGAGTCTTTTTTCGCTTCTACTATTACGCCCAACCCCTTCGCCTCATAGTTCGCCTTAAGCTCCATTATCTCCGCCTGCAATAAAACTATTTCCAGCAATTTGTCTATATTGGTTTTTTTCTTCGCCGATATCTCCACCATAGGAACTTTACCGCCCCAGTCCTCCGGGATCAAATCATGGGCGGAAAGCTGCTGTTTTATGTTATTGGGATTTGCCTGCGGAAGGTCTATTTTGTTTATGGCTACGATTATCGGAACGTTTGCGGCTTTCGCGTGATTTATGGCTTCTATGGTTTGAGGCATAACTCCGTCAACCGCGGATACCACAAGTATTACGATATCGGTTATTTTTACTCCCTGGGCTCTCATCGCGGTAAAAGCTTCGTGGCCCGGGGTATCTAAAACGGTTATGTTTCCTTTCGGAGTCCTTATCATGTATGCGCCTATATGTTGAGTTATCTGCCCCGCCTCGGTATCTACGACATTGGATTGCCTTAAAGCGTCGAGAAGCGTCGTTTTTCCGTGATCCACATGCCCCATTATAGTTATTACGGGGGATCGCGGTTTTAATTTTGACGGATCGTCTTTTTCATCTTCGTCGGCTATAACCGTATCTTCGAAAGCCGGAATAAATTCAAGTTCGTAACCGTAATCTAAACTTACGACTGCCGCCACATCTTCTTCCAATTTTTGAGTTATGGAAGCGAATATTCCCATGCTCATAAGTTTTTTTATCAAATCTACGGCCTTTATACCCAATTTCTCGGCCAGATCTCTAACCGTAAGAGTGGTCGATACTTTAAGTTTTTTATACTCGACTCCTTCCTTTTTTTCTATCTTTATTTTTTCTTCTTTTTTGGGTTCTTCCGATTTTTGCTGGGTTTTGGGCTTTTCTTCGGTTTTTTCTTCTTTTTTGGTTTTATCTTCCTTCTTCTTATCTTGATGTTTTGCCGATTTGGTTTCTTTTATTTCATACGTCACGAAATTGGCTTCTTCGGTTTTCTGCTCTATCTCTTCTGATTTTACATGCCGTTCTTCGACTTTGGTCTGAGTATCTTTAACTTTAGTCTTATGTTCTTCGGTTTTTTTATTTTCTATATCTTTATCTTTCTGTTTTATAACCTCAGGTTCTTTCAAAGAGGGTTCCTGTTGTTTTGTTTTATGAACCGCAGAAGTTTTTTGAGTTTGTTTAATTTGCTTATCTGAGGTGGTTTTTTTTGCGGTCTTTGTTTCTTCCTTAACGGGTTCAATCTTTTGTTCGCTATCTTTTTCGGTCGTTTTCTCTTCGGCTTTTTCTTGTTTTTTAACCTCTTCTTCTTTCTGCTTCTTTTTAGCCAAAAAAGCTTTTAATTTATCCTTATCGACCTTTACTTCTTTTTTTCTTCCGGTTATTTTATCTATAGAAATTTTTTTTATCGTTTTTTCGTCTTTTCCTTCCATTTGATACTCCTTTTATATAGATAAGAAAAATCTAATTATTCCTTATCTTTTTCTTCTTCGGACTTTTTTTCGAGATATTTTGTAACAGATTCTATTATTTTCTGAGCCGTTTTTTCGCCTATTCCGGAAAGGCTGGAAAGGTCCTCTATTTTCATCTGAGCAAGTTTTTCTGGATCGTTATATCCCATCTTAACGAGTGTTTCGGCGACTTTTTGAGTGATTCCTTCTATTTCGGTCAATTTTTTAACCTGTTTTTTGAATGACTCGCTCGATTCTTTTTGTTTATCCGATTCGGATTTTATTTCAAATGTATATTCGGTCAATCTTTCCACAAGAGATTTGTTTATTCCGTCTCTCCCGTAAGCTATCTCAACCTGATCGTCAGGCACCACTATTATTGCCATTTTATTGGCTTTGTCTATAGAAACGGAAGAAACTTTTGCGGGGGAAAAAGCTTTGGCTATAACCTGAACTATGTCGTCTGAAAAAGGTATAAGGTCTATTTTTTCGTTTGCAAGTTCGGCCATTATGGCTTTTATTCTCGATCCCTTGACCCCTACGCAGGCTCCGACCGGATCTATTTTGGGAGAGTTGCTTTTAACTATAATTTTAGACCTTACTCCCGCCTCTCTGACTATTTTTACTACCTCCACTATCCCGTCGTATATCTCCGGTATTTCGTTTTGAAGTATCGCTTTCATAAACTCTACCGACGAACGCGAAAGAATCACCTGAGGGGTTTTGTTTTTTTCCACTCTTTGTATTATGGCTTTTACTCTGTCGTTTACGGAGTATTTTTCTCTTCTTATCTGTTCTGAAAACGGAAGCATCGCTTCGGCTTTTCCCAAATTTACAAGTATGTCTCTATTGTTTATATGTGTCACAAGCCCGGTAACTATTTCTCCAATTCTCGGAGCAAATTCGTTATAAGTTTTATCTCTTTCCGAAATCCTTATTTTCTGGAGAAGCGTTTGTTTCGCTATTTGAGACGCTATTCTTGAAAACTCGTCCACATCCACCGGAATCTTTACCTTTTCTCCGACCTTGGCCTCCGGGTTATATTTTTTTGCGTCCTCTAAGGTAATTTCAAGCTCTTCCATAGGGGAATCTTCAACCACATCTTTGACAAAATAAGCTTTCATCTCAGCGGTATTGGGGTCTACTTCCGCTTCTATCTGTACGACCTTTCCATAGTACTTTCTAAGCGCGGTAACTATGGACTCGCTTATGGTTTTAAATATCTCTTCCTTTTTTATGTTTTTATCTTTTTCAAGCTGCTCTATTATGGCCATGAATTCGCTTCTGCTTTTAAATAACTTATCCATAAGATCTCCTTCTTAATTAATTTTTTTAAATAGTTCCGTGTCGTCCGGATTAAGCCTTACTTCCTGTATCTCATCCATACTAAACTTAAGATTATCTTCAAAATACGCCGTATTCTCTTTAAAATCGACAATCTTCGAATAATAAACTCTCGAGCCGTCAAAAGGCTTTTTAAGAGTTATCTTAACGTCTTTTCCTTTAAATCTGATAAAATCCGAAGGTTTTTTTATAATCCTATCCACTCCCGGAGAAGAAACCTCCAGAACATAAGAAGTGGTTATGACCGAATTCATATCTATATAAGAACCTATCTTATCCGACCACTCCTCGCAATCTTTTAAAGTTACATTTCCTTCCATTTTATCTATAAAAATCTGAACGACTAAAGATTTTGCCCTATAAATTTTTATATCCGCTATATCGAACCCCGTATCTTTAAATATAGGTTCGAGCTTTTTTTCCAATTCGGTCGAGTCCATAAACTCCTCTATAATAAAAAAGTGGCATTAAAGCCACTTTTTAAATAATTAGGGGCTAATAATAGAGTCAATCGCCCTATAATAATATGATAGCATAAAAGGAATAGAAAAAACAAGAAAACTATCTTCCCAAAGATTCTATTACAAAGCTTTTTCTTAATTTATCCACTTCTTCCGGATTTATATCCACTACCCCAAGCCCTTCTCTCGATTGACAATCCAAAAGAAGCTCGCCGGAAGGAGAAAAGCAAACGGAATAGCCTTTATACTCGTTGCCCTTATCGTCTTCTCCTATGGAATTGACCCCTATGGCGTAAGCCTGGTTTTCTATGGCTCTCGCCTGTAAAAGGGAAGTCCAGTGGTTTATTCTTTGATAAGGCCATGCGGCTATTACGACATATAAAGAAGTTATTTTTGAGTTTTTCCAGAATATTACGGGGAATCTTAAATCGAAACAAATAAAAGGAGTAACCCTGAATCCTTCCATATCGAAATTGGAAGTTTTTTTGCCTTTTTTATAAAATTTATTTTCTTTTCCGGGGGAAAAAAGATTTATTTTGGAATATTCGTTTATCCTCTCTCCGTTTCTGTTCAGGGTTATAAACTTGTTTTGTTTGTTTTCCACTCCTCCGAAGGATATGTTGGTATGATATCTTTTGGCCATCGCGCTAAAAAAATTCAAATCGTCTTCGGAAAGAGAAGAATTTTTTATGTTGTTTGTAAAGCCGGAAAGAGTCATCTCGGGAAATATTATCCAATCCACGCCTCTTATATCGGAAGTTTGTATTAACTTAAGTATTTTAGATTTGTTATATTTTTTGTCTTCCCATTTTATTTTATATTGAAAAAGTCCTATCTTCATATTTTAAAACCCTCCCCGATCATATCTCCGATTTGACGGTAGATATAAATTTGTCGATATCCGATATCTTAATTCTGCTCATGGAATTATCCTTTCTCTTTTTTATTTCAATTTCGTTTGAAGATATCGTTTTTTTGCTTATCACTATTCTGTAAGGAATTCCTATAAGGTCCGCGTCGTTAAACTTAACTCCTGCCCTTTCGTCCCTATCGTCCCATAAAACTTCTATATTATTTTTCGTTAAAAGATCGTATATATCCCCGGATATTTTCATCACGTTTTCGTCCTCGGTTTCTACGCTAACCATATATACGTGAAAAGGAGCTATTTGTATGGGCCATATTATTCCTTTTTCGTCGTTATACTGCTCTATGGCTGCGGCTACGGTTCTTGAAACACCTATTCCGTAACATCCCATCTCCATAGGTTTTTTCTCTTGTTTATCGTCCAAAAAGAAACATTCAAGCTTAGCGGAATATTTGGTTCCCAATTTAAAAACCTGTCCCACCTCTATACCTCTGGCAAAAGTTAGTTTTTTGCCGCATTTCAAACATCTGTCCCCTTCGGAAGCTATTTTTATGTCGGCCCATATATCCGGCGAGTAGTCCCTCGGATAATTTATATTAATCGTATGAGCGTCGTCTTTATTGGCTCCGGAAACGCCGTTTAAAACGCCTTTGAGATGATGGTCGGCTATTATCAAATCTATTTTATGTCCGTTTTTTGCGGCTATTTCTTTAATACCTACGGGACCGGCATATCCTACCTTTGTCCCTACTATTTTAGAGTATTCTTCTTCGCTTATCTTTTCTATTCTTTCCGCTTTTATGTTCTTTATTATCTTATCTTCGTTAAACTGATGGTCTCCTCTTATTAGAGCGAGAATTATTTTCGATTCGTCGGCTTTATAAAACATCGTTTTTATAAATCTGTCGGAGGGGATTTTGAGTAAATCGGAAACCTCATCGACCGTAAACTTATTCGGTGTGGGGATATCCTTCATTTCTAAAAAATCTTTTTCGTTTGTATTCTCTTTAAACTCTAAAATTTCCGCTTTTTCTGTGTTTGCGGCGTAACCGCATTCGCAGACCGCAATCTCCGCCTCTCCCGTGTTTGCGAGGACCATAAACTCGTGAGAATAATTGCCGCCTATGGCACCGGTGACCGCCTCAACCGCCCTAAAATTCAGGCCGCATCTTTTAAATATCAAGTTATAGCAATCGTATAACTTCCAATACCACTCAAGACAGTTTTTTTCGTCGGTATGGAACGAATAAGCGTCTTTCATGTAAAACTCTCTGGAGCGCATAACGCCGAATCTCGGCCTTATCTCGTCTCTAAACTTAAGCCCGAACTGATACAACAAAATTGGAAGTTGTCTGTGAGAGTTGGTCTCTTTTCTGACAAGATCCGTTATAACCTCTTCGGCGGTCGGCGCAAAACAATACTCCTGATCTTTTCTATCTTTTATCCTTAAAAGTTCTTTTCCGTATACGTTCCATCTTCCGGTTTTTAACCATAATTCCTTAGGCTGTATAACCGGAAGCCACACCTCTACTCCACCTGCCTTATCCATTTCTTCTCTTATTATATTTTCCACTTTCTTTAAAACTCTAAATCCCAAAGGCAACCATTCGTATATGCCGCTTGCCAATTTTCTTATCATCCCCGATTTAATCATCAGTTTCGCGGATATGTTATCGGCATCCGAGGGGGTTTCTCTGATAGTGTTTAAAAAATATCTTGTTCGCCTCATCTTTTCTCCTTTTAATAAGACCTTATCTTTTTTATAATCTGATTAATCCATTCGCTTTCCTTTATAACTTTGGCTTGCTTTCCGTTTTCTATCCATATTCCTTTTCCCTTGCCCCCGCATATTCCAAAATCAGCGTCTTTCGCCTCTCCCGGCCCGTTTACCACGCACCCCATAACGGCTATTTTTAAACCTTCCGCTTTTTTTCTTATATCCGAGTTGGAATAGATCTCATCCTCAAGTTTATGGACCAAATCTATAAGATTTATTTGTGTTCTTCCGCATGTGGGACAGGATATGATTTCCGGGCCGTATTTTCTAAGCTTCAAAGCTTTAAGTATCTCAAATCCGACTCTTACTTCCTTAACCGGATCCTCGGTAAGAGAAACTCTTATTGTGTCCCCTATGCCTCTGGAAATAAGATTTGAAATGAGTATCGAAGATTTAATTATTCCGCCGATCATCGTACCCGCTTCGGTAACTCCTAAATGAAGAGGTATGTCCGTTTTTGAAGCGAATATCTCGTTGGCTATCGCGGTTCTTTCTATATCGTCCGCTTTTAAAGAAACGATTATGTCTTTAAAGTCCATATCCTCAAGTATTTTTACTTCTTCCATCGCCTCTTTTACCATTTCCAAAGCCCATCTCTTTTTATCCCATTTTTTAAAATTATCTTTTTTAACGGCTTTAACGGATCCCGCGTTTACTCCTATTCTTATAGGTATCTTATTATCTTTGCAAGCTTTAACAACTTCTCTGACTTTATCTTTATCCCCTATATTCCCGGGGTTAATCCTTATTTTATCGACTCCTTGTTTTGCGGCTTCTACCGCGAGTCTATAATCGAAATGGATATCCGCGACTACGGGTATGTCCACCGCTTTTTTTATTTTCCCGATAACCTTTGCGCTTTCCATGTCCGGAACGGCGAGTCTTACTATTTCGCAACCGACTTCTTCCAACTTTTTTATTTGATTTATGGTGGACTTGATATCCGAAGTAAAGGTGGAAGTCATAGACTGAACGGTAATCGGGTGTCCTCCGCCTATAAATATATTTCCTACTCTTACTTTTCTCGTTTTTCTCATATTATTTTTGTAATTTTTGTTCGGCATTGGCTTTCTCTTTCTTTGCGTTATATATTCTCATAACGTCGTTATATGTGGCGAAAATCAGTATGGAAACAAGTATGGCTATACCGGTGCTCTGGACATATCTCATAACTTTCGGAGTAATTTTTTTTCTTAATATTCCTTCAAACAAATACATAACAAAATGTCCGCCGTCCAGTAAAGGGAGGGGAAGAAGATTAAAAAAACCGACGGCTATGGATATAAGCCCAACAAGAAATAGAAAATCCGCAAGGTCGGAGTGGGCGGCTTTTGAAACTATCGTTATTATGCCTATCGGACCGGCCACATCGGGCTTTTCCATTTTGATTATGTTTGAAGCCAATGTCGTTATCGTCATATTGGTCCAGTACCATAATTGGTATAAAGAATAATTCGCGGATTTCAATATCCCTATTTTCTCATAATCGGTTTTGGGCGCTATTCCTATTATCCCTCTTCCCATAGCGGAATCTTTTGCGGTTTTAAGCTTAACAGAGTAAATTTTAGAATCTCTTTCGTAATCTATGCTGATCTCTTTTTCTATATTCGGATATATCTGCTCGGTCATTTCCTTCCAGCTGGAAACTTTTTTCGAATTTATGGAAATTATTCTGTCTCCTTCTCTAAGCCCCGCGTTATATGCCGGGTAATTTGTCGCTACATCCCCTATAAGAGTAGTTTGAGAAGGTACCGGTTTTCCCACAAAATATATTACTCCGAAAAAAATGATAAAACTTAAAAAATAATTCATAAAAGGACCGGCCAGGACTATAAATATTCTCTGATACCATTTTTTTGAAAAATACTCGTCCGAGTCTCCTTTATGTTCGTTTATATCCTCTCCTTTGGGTTTTACATATCCGCCCAAAGGAACGGCTCTTACGGCATATAAAGTTCCGTTTATGTTCTTTGAAAACAAGGGCTTTCCGAAACCGAACGAAAATTCTTCGACAAAAACTCCCACGAGTTTGCAGACTATAAAATGTCCAAACTCATGGATGAATATAACTATACCGAAAGTGAATATTACGGCAAGTATGGATAATATCATATTTAACTCCTTTTAGATTTTAAAAAATCTTCCGTTTTTCTCCTGGCCCAATCGTCCGCCTCGGTTATATCCGCTATGTCCGGGTTTGTATTCTTACCGCTCCAGCTTTCCAAAGCGAATTCCACGGCTTTTACGATGTCCGTAAATTTTATCATGCCCGATAAAAACATTTGAACCGCTTTCTCGTTGGAAGCGTTTAATATCGCCGGATATACTCCTCCCTTTTTAGCCGACTCTTTGGCAAGCTTAAGCGCTTTAAACTTTTTTTCGTCCGGCTTATAAAAATCCAATCTGGAAACATCGGTTAGAGAAAGTTTCTTTACGCTCGAATTTATTCTATCCGGATAAGTTAAAGAGTATTGTATCGGTATTCTCATGTCGGGATTGGACATCTGAGCTATAACCGAACCGTCTATAAACTCTACCGCGGAATGAACTATCGACTGAGGGTGTATTAAAACTTCTATCGAAGATATGTCCATGCCGAAAAGATTTTTTATCTCTATGGCTTCAAGTCCTTTATTCATAAGAGTGGCGCTATCTACCGAAATTTTAGGTCCCATTTTCCATTTAGGATGTTTTACGGCCATTTTCGGAGTTATGCCAGAAAAATCTCCGGTATAATTATAAAAAGGGCCTCCGGAAGCGGTAAGTATAAATTTTTTAACGTTTGATGTGTCGAATCCTTTTAAAGATTGAAATATGGCCGAAGGTTCGGAATCTATCGGAATAACTTCGGCTTTATTTTTTTTAGCGCTATTCATTATCAATTCTCCGGCCATAACCATAGGCTCTTTGTTTGCCACGCATACTCTTTTGTTTTTTTGAGCGGCAGCAAGTATTGGAAGAAGTCCTACCGAACCGGTAACGGCGGCTATGGTTATGTCGGAATCCGAGTATTTTACTATATCCACCAGACCTTCCACCCCGGAGGATAGAAGTTTAACGTTTCCGGGGATGATTTTTTTTATTTCTCGTCTTTTTGATTCGTCGAAAACCGCCACATATTTCGGTTTAAATCTATAAATTTGAGATATTAACGTTTTAATATCGGAGTTTGCGCATAAAGAGTTAATTTTAAAAAGTTTGGGATTTTTAGAAATCACATCGAGCGCGCTTTTTCCTATCGAACCGGTAGAACCTAATAAACTGATGGTTTTCATATGCTATCGATTTACAAATATTACCCAATAATAAACTATGGGAGCGACGAATATGTAAGAATCGAATCTATCGAAAAAACCCCCGTGACCGGGCAAAAGATTGGAAGAGTCTTTTACTCCGCATGCCCTTTTAATTAAAGATTCGGCAAGATCCGATAGCTGCCCAGATATGGATATGATTATGCCGAGCGTTAAAAAGCTTTTTAGGTTTAAAAAATCGAAAAATTTAGAAGCCAGATAAAAAAACAAAACCGCCGAAATAACCGCCGCAACAAAGCCCTCGACGGTTTTTTTGGGACTTATATCGTTTAATTTATTTTTACCGAACTTAGATCCTATAAAATAAGCTACGCTATCCATTACCCAGACGCATACCAGTATAAGAATCAATAACTTCATGCCGTAAGGTTTTATTTCTCTCAACGATATAAGATGAGATATGTTGTAAGATATAAAGAATATTCCGACTACGGTATAGCTTACTCTTTCCAGATATTTTTCCTTTCTAAAAAGCTCAAAAGCGAAAGGAATTATAAATCCTAAAGATATGAAAAAAGGAAGGAAATTATATATATCGGAATATCCCGCGCCGTTCAGATAAAAAACCAAGGGGAATACCATGCCCATTAACATCAAAGAAAGCTCGTCTACCGGTCTAAGGTTGTATTTAAGCATCGTAGAATATTCTATTAAACTCATAGCTATTACAAAACTGATAAACAAATAAAAAGGAAGACCTCCCGCGTATATTACTATAAAAACAAGAGGTATTCCGATTATCGCTGTCAGTACTCTGGGCAGAAGCATTATCTTCCCATTCTCCTTTCTCTTTTAGAATAATTTATCACGGCTTCAAATAAATCTTTTTCATCAAAATCCGGCCAGTATTTCGACGTAACGAAAAACTCAGAATAAGCCGACTGCCATATTAGAAAATTCGATATTCTCATTTCTCCGCTTGTTCTTATTATCAAATCGGGATCAGGAAGAGGATGAGTATATAAATTATCGTTTATATCTTTTTCGGTAATTTCGGTTAAACCGTTTTTCAAACACTTGTTAACAGCATCCACTATTTCCGCTCTCCCTCCGTAGTTCAAAGCTAAATTCAAAACCATAGAAGAACAGTTGGAAAGTTTTAAAACGCTCTTATCTATTTCTTTTTTTAATTCCGAAGAAAACTCTTGAACCCTCCCGCTTATTTTAAGCGAAACGTCGTTTTCCAAAAGCTCCGGAGTATAGGTTTTTATCGCTTGTTTTAAAAGAGCCATAAGAGTCGAAACTTCTTTCAAAGACCTTTTCCAGTTTTCGGTTGAAAATGCGTATAAAGTGAGATATTTCACCCCTATTTTTTTTGCCGCTTTAACCACGGTTTTAACCGTATCTATACCTTTTTTATGTCCGTAAAATTTGGGGTATCCTTTTTCTACGGCCCATCTTCTGTTTCCATCCATTATAATGGCTATATGCTGAGGAAACTTTTCTTTTGGAATTTTTCTAATAAGATCTATCATTTATATGGTAAGCAGTTCCTTTTCCTTGGCCTGAGAAATTTGATTTACGTTTTCTATATATTTGTCCGTAAGTTTCTGTATATTCTGCTCGTGTCTTTTCAAATCATCTTCCGAAATCTCGGAGTTTTTCTGAGCTTTTTTTATTTTTTCGATATAATCTCTTCTTATATTTCTTATTTCCACCCTTATATCTTCCGCTATTTGAGCCACGACTTTAACCAACTTTTTCCTTTGCTCTTCGTTCATGGGGGGAAGATTGACTCTTATAATGTCACCCTGTTTTTGGGGAATGCTTCCGAGATCTATTTTTTTGAGCTCTACTTCTATCTCATCCAAAGCCGTTTTGTCCCACGGCTTTATTTCCAAAGTTCTTGCGTCCGGTACGCTTATGGCGGCGATTTGTTTTAAAGGCACTTTGGAACCGTAATAATCGACGTAAACACTGTCCAATAACTGCGGATTTGCTCTCCCAGTTCTAAGGGAATTAAATTCTGTTTTTAGTTTTTCTATCTTTAAACTCATATCCTTTTCGCACTGATTTATAAGATCGGAAACCGCCATAAAAACACCTCCGTTAAACAAATTTATAAATCGTATGTTTTAAATATATCTATAAATAATTATACCAAATATAAAAACCGTTTATTAACGCTCAATAACCAGAAATCCCCAAAGCAAAATACCCATTATATATAACAAGTCAAATTTGAAAGTTTTTTTATTCTTCGAGCATTTCGCATAACATATGGATAAGTATGGAATGTATTTCCTGAACCCTTGCGGTAGTTCCGTTTATAGTAAAAGAAGCGTCCGAAATTTTTTCTATAAAACCCGGATTACCGAGTATCCCGACTGTTTTTATCCCCATACTCTTAGCTTTCTCAAAAGCTTTTATTACATTCTTGCTTTTTCCGGAAGTGGAAAACCCGACGAGAACGTCTCCTTCCTTCCCTATGGCCTCAACCTGCCTTGCAAAAACAAGCTCAAAAGAATAATCGTTAGAAACAGAAGTTAAAATGGAGGTGTCAGTCGAAAGAGATATCGCGCAAAGACCTTTCCTTTCCTTGACAAATCTTCCGACCAACTCCGCCGCCATGTGAGAAGCGTCAGCCGCGCTTCCGCCGTTCCCGCATATAAGTATTTTATTGCCTCTAGACAACGCTTTATTTAAAATTTTATATATCTTAAATATTTGCTCTTTTTTTCGCTTAAATTCTTCCAAAGATTTTTGATGTTCTTCCAAAACCCTATCGAAAATATCCATAAAGACTCCGTTATTTTATAAGAGTTCCGACATTTTCTCCCGTTATCGCCTTGTATATATTCCCTTTTTTATGAAGATTGAAAACTCTTATCGGTATTTTGTTTTCCATAGACAGGCTTAAAGCCGCCTGGTCCATAAATTTAAGACCTTTTTTTATAGCTTCAAGATAAGTTATTTCTTTTATCATTTTGGCATTCGGGTTTTTCTTCGGGTCGTCATCATAAACTCCATCTACCTGAGTGGCTTTCAATATTATGTCCGCGTTTATTTCGCTGGCTCTTAAAGCCGCGGCGGTATCGGTCGTAAAAAACGGATTTCCGGTTCCTCCGGCAAATATTACGACTCTTCCTTTTTCCAGATGCCTTACCGCTCTTCTGGCTATGAAAGGCTCGGCTATCTTGCTCATATCTATGGCGGTTTGAACCCTCGTAACCACTCCTATATGCTCAAGCGCGGATTGCATCGCCATAGCGTTTATTATGGTGGCAAGCATTCCCATTTTATCGGAGGTAACCCTATCTATGCCGTTATGATTTTTGTTCGCCCCTCTCCATATATTGCCTCCGCCTATTACGATAGCTATTTGAATTTTTTTAAGATAAGCTTTTTTTATCTCTTCAGCTATAAAAGTAAGAGCATCGGGAGATATGACATCGTGTTCTTTTGTCTCTCCCATTAAAGCTAAGGCTTCACCGGAAAGTTTTAAAAGCACTCTTTTCATATTAAGCCTCCCCGAGGTCAAAAAAAAAGCCGCTTTCCCTTTAAAGGAAAAGCGGCCGATAGATCTATTTCTTCTATACTCATTCAACGCCCACTATGAAAGTATCAAACCTCTCTACTTTTAATTCGGTTCCGAGTTCTTTGGACATGGCGTCCAGATAATTTTTAACCGTGGATTTTGAATCTCTTATATATGCCTGCTCTATAAGGCACATCTCCTGGTAAAACTTATTTATTCTTCCTTCAAGCATTTTAGAAAGCGCTATCTCACTTTTGCCCTGAGCCTGAGGACTCGCTTTATAAATTTCTTTTTCCTTTTCTATAACATCCTGCGGCACATCTTCTCTTTTTATCCACTTGGCACCCATCGCAACCGCTTGCATCGCGAGATTCTTAGCTACTTCCTCCGCTTTTCCGATATCCGAAGGATTGGATGCGAAAGAGATTTTTACAAGAGCCGCTTTTTTGTTATCGGCGTGAAGATAAAAGCCGACAACCGAATTCGAACCCTTTTCGTAAGAGGTCCCTCTTCTTATCTGCATGTTTTCGCCTATTTTTATGGCTATAGAATTTAACCTTTCCTTCGAAGCGGCATCCTCCGCCGGATTAAAATTGTTCTTTGAAAGCATCTCATCGGACAATTCGTTTGCCAATTTTACAAACTCGTCGTTTTTGGCTACGAAATCCGTTTCGCAGTTAAGTTCCAGCATAACATACTTGGATCCGTTATTTTTAACCACCACTATTCCTTCTTTCATCGCTCTTCCGGACCTCTTGGCAAGACCGCTTAATCCTTTTTTTCTGAGTATTTCTACCGCTTTTTGCATATCTCCTTCGGCTTCTTTTAAAGCGGCCTTACAATCCATTATTCCGGCTCCGGTTTGATTTCTTAAGCTCATTATCTGATCGTTTGTAATCGTTAATGACATACTCGCTCCTTTTATTTTATTCAACCTTTTCGTCCGCAACCTCTTCGGTTTCACGTAAATTTTCCGCGTTTTCCTCGGTTATATTTTCGGTCATTTCCTCTTGGGGAGATTGGGACTGTTCCTCGGTTTGTTCTTCGGATGCGTTTTCTTCCGATATATTCTGTTCGGCGGGTGAGTTGGAGGTCTTTCCTTCTATTACCGCGTCGGCCATTGCGGTGCAGAAAAGCTTTACGGATCTGGCCGCATCGTCGTTTCCGGGTATTACCATATCCACGGTATCGGGATCGGCGTTTGTGTCGCAAAGAGCTACAACGGTTATGCCCAATCTTTTGGCTTCGCTTACCGCGTTATGTTCCTCTACGGGGTCTATTACAAACATAACATCGGGAATAACTTTCATATCTCTTATTCCGGATAATAATTTTTGAAGTCTGTTTTTTTCTTTGGTAAGCCTGGAAACTTCTTTCTTGGACATTACCTTAAAATACCCTTTCTCTTCCATGTTTTCAAGCTCATCGAGTCTTCTTATCGAAATTTTTATCGTTTCGAAGTTGGTAAGCATTCCGCCCAACCACTTTTCATAAACGCAATAAACTCCGGCTCTTTCGGCTTCCGCTTTTAAAATATCTTTCGCCTGTTTTTTGGTGCCTACGAATAAAAAGCTTTTTCCTTCCTTTGCGGCGTCAACCATAAACTGGTAAGCTTTTTTAAACTCTCTCAAAGTTTTCTGAAGATCGAGAATATGTATTCCGTTTCTTTCTCCGAATATATATTTGGACATTTTGGGATTCCACTTATATGTCTGATGACCGAAGTGAACTCCAGCTTCTAACATAGATTTCATTGTTACATTAAACATTTTTTTACATCCTCCGTTAAGCAAAAAAATAACCCTTCTTCAAGGGATATAATATAAGTATACAAAATTTTTATACAAAATCAAAAAGAATACCGGCTATTTGTTTTGTATAATTTAATTATGAAGATAACATTGGCTCAGATAAATTTAAAAGTCGGAGATATAGAAGGAAATCTAAAAAAGATAAAAGAAGCATACGAAAAAGCCGTCAAAGAGGGTTCGGATATTATAGTTTTCCCGGAACTTACCTTTACCGGATATCAGCCCTTGGATATCCTTGAAAGCAAAATGTTTATAAATAAAAACTTAAACGCCTTAAAACTCTTTTCCAAATCTGTAAAAGAAACGGCCGCGGTCGTAGGCTTTGCGGATTTTAATAAAGGAAGAGGGAAAAAACTTCTAAACTCAGCCGCGTTTATACATAGAGGAGAAATAAAAAATGTTTTCCATAAAAACCTTCTTCCAACTTACGACATATTCGACGAGAAAAGATATTTCGAAGAAGGAGAAAGATATAAAACATTTAAGTTTAAGAATAAAAAGATACTTTTAACCATATGCGAGGATATCTGGTCTGATACCGAGCTTCTTCCTGACAAAAACCTTTACAAGAAAAATATAATAAAAGATTACCGTACCGATATTATAATAAACATATCAGCATCCCCTTATCATTACGGAAAGCAATCTCAGAGAAAAAAAATACTTTCATCAATATCAAAAAGGAATAAAAGCATAATAGTTTACGCAAACAACTGCGGTGCAAACGACGAACTGGTTTTCGACGGCTCATCGATGATAATAAACCAAAAAGGGAAAATTTATCAGTTTCCGCCTTTCGAGGAAAACGTCAAAACCCTTGATATTGAAAATTTCGATGCTAACGAAATTAACGAAGACATATCCTGGATCGAACTTGCGATAATCGGCGGAATAAAAGATTATTTCATTAAACAAAATTTTAAAAAAGCGGTTATAGGTTTGAGCGGGGGGATAGACTCGGCGATAGTGGCATATCTTTGCGTAAAAGCTTTGGGAAGAAAAAATGTTTTGGGTGTTTTAATGCCTTCCAAGTTTACTTCAAAACAAAGCATAGACGACGCGATAAAACTTTCAAAAAACTTGGGAATAGCTTATCATATCGTCGAAATAAAAGATATATACGAACAATACATAAAAACTCTTAAACTCGACGAAAAGACCATAGACATAACGCTTCAAAACCTTCAATCGAGAATAAGAGGAAATATACTGATGAGCTATTCTAACAAATACGGATACCTCGTTGTAACAACCGGAAATAAATCCGAAATATCCGTCGGTTATTCCACTTTATACGGAGATACTTGCGGAGCCATAGCTCCTATAGGCGACCTTTTAAAAACCGATGTTTATAAGCTTTCAGATTATATTAACGGAAAATGGGAGATTATTCCTAAATCGATAATCCAAAGGCCTCCTACCGCGGAATTGAAGCCTGGCCAAAAAGATCAAGACGACCTTCCTCCTTACGAAATTTTAGACGAAATAATAAGGCTTTATTTGGAAGAACAGATGGAATTTGAAGAGATTAAGAAAAAAATAAAAGACGAAAGACTATTGAAAAACATAATAACCAGAATAGAAAAAAACGAATATAAAAGAAGACAGATGCCTCTTATTTTAAAACTTAGCAAAAAATCTTTCGGAACCGGAAGAAAGATGCCGATAGTCAAATCGGAAAATTGGCATTTATAATTAAAAAGGTATAATAATTATTATGCGCAAAAAAATTATATGCTTTTTATTTTTTGTTTTAAGCGCAAATCTCTTTGCGACTCCCACCCAAAAAAAAGAGATAAAAAATTTGAAAGAAGCCGATAAAAAAGAGTTTTTAAAAGAAAAAGACAGAGACGAGGTCGTAAATATAATAACTTCCACCAAGCCTTCCCCTCAAGGAATACTTAATAAAATAGCCGACAAACTTGTTTTCGACATAAAAGGAAACCCTCTTTTAATACTTCCCATAGCAGACTCAAGCAAGGATCTGGGGCTTAATTTCGGAATAATGCCCGTTGTGGCCATAAGGAATATGAAAAAAGACGGCGATGTGTCTTCTGTTATAGCTCCGTCTATAAACCAAAACAAATATTTGGGGTATACTTATACATACAGACATTACTTATTTCCAACGGAAAAATCTCTTTTTGTTTTAAGAGCTTCTTTATCTGATCAGGCTCAAAAGGAGCTGTTCTTGCATTATTACGACCCGGAAATATTTAATACGAAGGCGAGGTTAAATCTGGAATTTAGAACCTGGCACAACCCAAAATCCTCTTTCTACGGATACGGTCCAAATTCAAAAAAATCCGACAAGGCAAATTATATTTTTTATTTAAACGGAGGAGAGGCGAGTTTAACTTTTCCAATTTTAAATTATATATACTTCGACTATACGCCTTCTTTCTACGAAAATAGAATAGAAAACGGTATAGTGGGAAAGGAGAAGTTTTCGTCCTTATATCCCATAGAATACTCTTTATACTCAAAAGACAAACAAATTTTTACAAACAGATTTTCGTTTTTATTCGATAACACCGATCACCCTTTTATTCCAAAGATAGGAAGCTACATAATATTTTCAATGGCTTTTTCAAGAAAAAACATTGTTTCGGATTACAATTACTCCTTATACACCATAGAAATGAAGGATTATTACAATTATAAACTTTTAGACAAATCCATAACTGCGATGAGATTTATGCTACAGTGGCAAACCGGAGAAAACATTCCATTCTATGCCATGCCTACCGCGGGAGAATCTACTGGACTTAGGATGGCTGGAGACGGAAGGTTTGTAGACAGAGCAAAAATTTTACTAAATGTGGAGCAAAGGTTTACCGTGGTAAAAGCGCCGGTAATGAAATTTTTAACTGAATTGGAGATTACTCCTTTTCTTGATATCGCCACCGTAGCTAATAAAGTATCTAAGCTATCCACCGGAAATTTTAAATACGGACCGGGTATCGCTTTAAGAATAGTTTTAAGACCTCAGATAGTCGGAACGGCCGATTTCGCTTTCGGTTCGGAAGGTCTAAACACTATAGTTAAGATAAACTACCCCTTTTAAATCGCTTTTTTAATATGCTTCCACCCGTCTTTTATTTCGGAGACAACCTTATCGAATTCTTTTTGGCTTACTTTGGAAAGCTTGGAATATTTTTTTGAAAGTTCGGCTACCAATTTTTCGTAATCTTCTTTTTTTATATCTTTCATATTTTTAATCTTTTTAATAAGCTCCGCTTTCATATCTACCGCCCATTTACAAAGACTTTCTCTTTGTTTCTTGGTTTTATCGCTTGTAAGGAAATAAACCGCCAAAGCGGCTACGGCCCCAAGAATAACCCCTCCGACTATTTTTGTTTTTTTCATAGCACCTCCCTAATAAACTATCTGACTGATATCGGATATATCCGAAAATAAATTATATATTTTTTTTAAAAGAGCCAACCTGTTTTTTTTGACATCTTCATTTTCGGTCATTACCATAACGTTCTTGAAAAAATTTTCAAGAGGTTCGGTTAGCCCGGTTATTTCATTAACCGCTTTTAGATATTCCATATCTTTGCAAAATTTATTAACCGAAGGTTCTATCCGACAGGCATAATCATATAATATTTTTTCTTCTTCTTTTTCAAAGAGAGATTCTTGGACTTCGGTTTTTTCGAAATCCTTGCAAATATTTTTTAATCTTTTGTACAAAAGAGAAATATTTCTGAAATCCTCTTTATTTTTTATCTCGACAAGCGTTTTTATTCTCTTTATTATCCTTATTATATCTCCTTCTCTAATGAATATGTTTTTAACGGAGTTTAATATATCCGAAGATACGCGGTCGGTTTCGAATATGCTTTCTATTCTTTGATATATAAAATCTAAAAGCTCCGCTTTTAAAACATTAAAATCTTTCTTCTTTTTTATTTCTTCCGGATATGAGTTATATGAAAATTCTATTAATTTTAAAAGGCTTAGAGGAATATCGTTTTCTTTTATTATCCTGAATATACCTACGGCGTATCTTCTAAGCCCGTGCGGATCGTTGCTTCCGGAAGGGATTGCTCCTATTATAAAATCTCCGACAAGAGTGTCTATTTTATGAGAAAGGCTGAGAACGGCGGAATAAATATTCGATGGAAGTTTTGAGTCGGAACTATTGGGAAGATATATTTCGCTTATCGCTTTTTTTATTTCTTCGTCCGCTACGCCGTACTTTGAAGCGTAATAATAATTCATTATCCCTTCCAATTCGCTAAACTCGTTCACCACGCTTGAAACAAGGTCGTAATATATAAAAGAAGAAGCATCCGACAATTCCTTTTTTTCGATATTTAATTCTCTCATAACCGCTTCCAATACGGATTTGACTCTCAGCGTTTTATCGTACATCGTTCCAAGTTCTTTTTGGAATAGAAGTTTTTTAAGTTTTTCTTCAAAAACGGAAATATCGGTTTTCATATCGGTATCGTAGAAGAATATGGCGTCGGAACATCTTGCTTTAAAAACATTTAGAAAACCTTCTTCCACGTTTTTATGTCCCTTTGAAACGCCGTCTCTTATGCCCAGGAAAAACGGAAGCATATTTCCTTTTTTATCGTAACAGGAGAAAAATTTTAGTTGTTTTTTCATAACCAGGTTTAAAAGTTCTTTAGGAAGTTTTAAAAACTCCGATGGAAATTTAACGACTACGCCGCTTGGATGCTCGCAAAGGTAAAGGTTTTCTTCTATCAAATCCTCGTCTCTGTTTACTACGCATTTCGAAAAAGCTTCAACCCCTTCTATTATTCTGATTATGGAATTTTTTCTTTTTAAATCGTCGACTATGACATGATTTTTTTCCAAAGTTTTCATATAATCCTGGGGCGTTCTGACGCTTATGCTCTTAAAACCGGTAAAATAAGATGTAAAAGTGTTTTTGGAACTTTTAACTCCGGCTATGTTAAGAGGTATTATTTTATTTCCATAAATTGCCAATATGTTTCTTATGGGTCTGGCAAAAACGAATTTCGAATCTTCCCATATCATATTTTTGGGAAACTCAAGCTCTTTAACCGCTTGTTCAAAAACCGAACCTAAAACCTTTTCGGCTTTTTGGGCGTTAATTATTTTTTCGGCGCAAATAACATCTCCTTTTTTTTCTACGGTTTCGATTTTTAAGCTCTCGACTTTTACTCCGCAAGATCTGGCAAAGCCTTCGGCGGCTTTGGTAAAATTTCCTTTTTCGTCTTTTAATAATCTTGCGGAAGGTCCGTAAATTTTTTCCACTATTTTTTCGGTTTTTGAAGAAACATCTTTTATTACCACGGTAAGTCTTCTATAAGTGGCGTAAACTTTGATTTCTCCAAACTCCAACCTCGACTTACTCATAAGTTCCGTAACTTTTTTAAGAAGCTGTTCCTTTGCCCCAACGACGAATCTTTGGGGGATATTTTCGACGGTAAGTTCAAATAACACATCGTTTTTACTCATAAACTTTCTCCTTAAATTTTATTTTTTTAACTCGGGCTCGTTTTTTTCTATGTAGAGTTTTGCGCAAAGCCGAGCCATATCTCTTATTCTTTTTATAAGATTTGCCCTCTCGGCCACGGAAAGAGTGCCTCTCGCCATTAGAAGATTAAAGCTATGCGAAGCTTTCATAACCATATCATAAGCCGGATAATAAAGGCTTTTATCTATTAAAAAAGCCACCTGAGATTCGTAATAATCGAATTCGTTTCTAATCCTCTGTATATCGCTGAACTCGAAGCTATACGCCGAAAATTGCTTCTCCATTTCCGAATGGACATCTCCGTATGTTATCTTTTCGTTCCATTTAATGTCGAAAACATTGTTTTTTTTCTGAGAAAACATGCATAATCTTTCAAGTCCGTAAGTTATCTCCACCGTTATGGGGAAAAGCTGGTAAGAAGCCATCTGTTGAAAATAGGTAAACTGGGTTATTTCCATACCGTCAAGCCATACTTCCCACCCTATTCCGTTCGCTCCGAGAGTAGGTGATTCCCAATCGTCTTCCACCCATTTTATATCGTGTTCCGTAAGATTGATTCCTATCGCGGTTAGTGAGTTCAGATAAATTTTTTGTATATCTTTATGAGGCGGCTTGATGATTACTTGATATTGATAATACTTTCCGAGTCTATTCGGATTTGCCCCGAATCTCGCGTCCCCCGGCCTTCTTGAAGGCTCTACATAACAGGCAGCCCAAGGTTTTGAAGTTAAAACTCCGAAAAAAGTCGCCGGATTAAAAGTCCCGGCTCCTTTTTCTATATCGTAAGGTTGAACCATTACGCAACCCTGTTTTATCCAGTACTCGTTTAATTTGTTTATAAGATCCTGAAAATGCATAACTTCCTCCGAAAACTACGCCACTTTTTCGATATTATTATAAAAATCCGGAACCGAAAAATTCTTACCGGAATGCTCGTTCAATTTAGCCAAAGCGAAACCAATAGCGTCGTAATATAAATCTTCATATTTCGAAAGTTTTTCCATATTATTAAAATCCCCGTGAATAAGCGACCAGAATTCGCTATCGTATCCCAAGTTGGTATTTTTAAAACCGGTCCCGTAATACTCAAGCAAATTCATTATGAAAACCGGGACAAACCATCTCGAAACAAACTTTTTTTCGCAAAGATAATCCAATGCGGATATTAAAAGATTAAATTTTTCTTCCGATTTTTGATACAAAGGAGTTAAGGATATTACCGCATCGCTTAAAAAAGAAAGAATAATAAGTTTTTCAAAACTATCTCTGATTTGGGGATGAGAGGATATTATCGATCCGCCTACGCATAAAGGAACAGAACCGTGTTTTTTCGAATAAAATCTATAATCGCCGTAAGTAAAAAGCTCCGAAATTCCTCTAAGTTTGGCTTCCGATTTTCTAACGCTTTTAAAATTAACCTCTATCCTTCCCCGCTCTTTTGTAAATATCGTAACGAGTCTATCCGCCTCGTTTATATCCCTATGCCTCAAAACTACTCCTTTATCGCAGTAATACATAGTTATTTAATCGGACACATATAATATTTAGTATACCCTGCGGACTCCACGTTGGAGCATCCGTCTATAACCGAAGGTGGATAATCGTTTAAGTAATAAGAGGTAGTGGCGTCGAGAGTGGAAAGGCATCTTATTTTAAGATTTTCAAATCCGTAAGAATCGTACCCCGTGGCCACGGCGAAGGTTCTCTGGCATTCTCTAAATGCGGATGTATTTTCCGGAGTTTTATCGAATTTTATAATTCTATACTGAACGCTGGTGGAACAGGACGCCGTAAAAAACAAAGCACACAAGCAAACCGCTCTCATAACACCTCCATAATAAATAAATTATATCTAATTTGTTAAAATATTCATATGAATAAAATATTTATATTAATCTCTATATTCGTTTTAAATCTTCAAGCGGAATACGAAAATCTGGGGATATTTATTCCAAAAAGACTTAATTACGTTTTAGGTCAGGACGGCTCGACTCCGATAGAAGTAAAATTTGGCAACAAAGAAAGAAAAATATTATGGACTTACGGAGACACATTGCTTGGAAAATTTAAAGGCCCTGTGGTAACGACCGCCACTCTTGATTTTAGTTCTCTATCCGATATAACCTCGATGCCGCCTAATACCCTTTCGATGACCGAACCGATAAACGAAAAAAACATAAAAGAACTAGATGTCGATTTTCTAAAAGACTCAAACCAAACTCCTTCTCAGTTCATAAAATACGAAGAAGACGAAAATCCTTTTATTAAAAGATTATGGGCAAACGACGGCATACAAATAAAAAACACCCTCTACGTATATTATATGGATATAGAGGTCGATTCGAAAACGGCGGGCAACTTTTTCATTAAAGGAACCGGACTCGTAAAAGCCGAAGTTCCGTCAAAACCGGATATAAATTCGTTTAATTTCAAAAGAACCAGATTTTATGCCGAAGATACGATAATCGGAGACTCGGCGATTATAAAAGGAAAGTATTTATTTTTCCTCGGAAGATTTTCCAAAAGCAAAAACAATATATATTCCTCCATGTTTATAGGAAGGGTAAAAACCAAGGATATTGAAAATATAAAAAAATACGAATTTCTCTCCAATTCCGGAAAATGGATAAAAGAGCCGAATGAAATAATAGAAAATGTAAACGGGGAGGCTTCCATAGTCTATGACGAATACGAAAAAAAGTTTAGAATAACCTATCTCGACTCATCTCTTAAATTAAAACAATCCGAGGCTATTAAAATAGAAGATTTTGCCCGGAACCTTAATAAGCGCGAAATAAAAGATTTAATCGGCGAAGGTAAACTTTATTACTCCGCAAAAGAAATTTTTTACACAAAAAAACATTCATATATAATATATATGAACCCGTCAATATACCAGCCGATAATTGTAAAATCTGAGAAAAAAATTATTAAATAGTTTCGGAAAATTAATCATAATTTTGGTCATGTCAATAGATGTGTGTAAATTTGATTAAAAGAACCTGAGTATTTTT
>DYIF01000011.1 GCA_020723765.1 Elusimicrobium minutum | reverse complement strand
TTCCCTTATATCTTACTACTATCATATTTTTACACACTTTATTATACATAACCCATAATTTTTACTAAATTGACAGTAATCTTTTTTTTTGTTACCATTTGCTAAGAGATATAAGATTACGGAGGGTTAATGAAAGTTTTTATCAAACCGTTTGTATTTTTGCCGTTTTTTTTAAATTTATACTCGACCGAAGGGATATGGTCCCCATTGGATATTACCGGCGGAAAAGTTTATATGTTGGCGCAATCGTCCTCAAATTCCGATATTCTTTTAGCCGCGGGAGAAATGAGCGTTTTTAGAAGCACAAACGGAGCGGAGTCATGGGTAAAGGTTTTACCTAACATAAAACCGAACGGCGTGGCTTTTTCCAAATCCTCTCCTCAAACCGCATACGCCTCAAGCGATTACGCTATGATATATAAAAGCAACGACTCCGGTGCCACATGGATAAGAAGGGGACCTGAGTTTAACGAACAACTTTTCATCTCCATATGTCAAAGCACGTTATGCGTAAAGGCAAACGCCGGTCTTGCAGTAGATCCGGGAAATTCAAATATCATCTACGCCGCCGGAGAAGATTTGCAAGACGAACTGTTAAATTCAAAGGATTATTCGTTTGGAGTTTTTAAAAACACAAACGAGGGAGATTTTTACTCCTGGACCAAAATAGATTCTGTTTCGGACGGCCAAATTTCGTCTCTTATATCTCCTTCGGCAAATAGTTTTTGTTATTCCGTAAGAGCCATAGGCGGAGAAGGTGGCAGAATAGTATGTTATAAGGGAGAAAATAGATACGAATACGACGATTCGGGCAATTTGTATGAAATCTATTCTTTATCTTTCAACCCCGATAACCCTTCGGAAATATACGCCTCTGGAGACGAAATGGTTTTAAAAAGCTCCGACGGCGGAGAAACATGGAGCGAATTATTAAATTTACCCGATATGACACCGGACCCAAATAAATATTTCAAAATAGCGGTAAGAGGAAATAACTCCTTAATATTATGTTCCGGACACTATTGTACAGATACTCAAGACGACGGCAACAACTGGTCTGATAATATCGAAATAGACTCTACTTTTGCAAATTATTCGCTATCCCCTTATATTCAAGGCAATATTCTTTACTCCAAATCCGACGATAAAATTTATTTATATGGAGACTCGGCGATATATAAAGGAGATGGAAATCCGATTACGGAATTTTCTCCTTCCAACAAGGGGCTCTATAATCTCGCTTTTTATTCGCTTTATAATAACCCCTTAAACTCAAGTATTATCTATGCCGGAAGCTATAGCGATATTTATATAACTAAAGACAAAGGGGAAACCTGGGAAAACATAAAAATAGACGAATTAAGATACGGAATAACACATAACTATAACGGAATAATATCGAGAGGAGATGCGACTTACGCCGCAATAGCCGGGAATATTTACAAAACGGAAGACGACGGTTTTAGCTGGAATCAAATTAATAATTCGGAAATAGGAAACGGCAATATAGGCAACTTAATAGCGATGATAGAAGACCCTAACAATACAGGAACTTTTTATTTAGGAACGGGTATGTCAAAAGACCAGATGGACGGTCCGGGACTTTATCAAAGTCCTAATTTAGGTCAAGACTGGTCAAGAGTCGATTTTTTAAACGAATCGACGCCCACAGTAACTTTTATAGCGATATCGACAATTCCTCCATATCCAATGTATGTTGTGGCGTTTGAAGATTTTGCAAACGACGAAAACTCGCATCTTTATAAAAGTGTAGACGAAGACAGATCGGTTTGGTCCAAAATTGAGTCTCTTGATACCGCAATCTCGGGGAGTTCAGGAACTGGATGGATAAACAGCATGCAGTTAGACCCCGATAACAATAATATCCTATATGTATCAAACGATTGGAATCTGGTAAAAAGCACAGATTCCGGCAATACATGGACAAAGCTTTATACAAGCTCCGGAGGAGGAATAAAAAAGTTCGCTTTGTTTAAAACCGACAACGGAGGTAGAATAATGTATTTAGGAGTGGACGATAAGATATATACAAGCATAGACGATGGGAAAAACTGGATTTTAGTGGGAAGCGGTTTTAACGGAACGAGAGCTTTTGCCAGAGGTTCCGTTTTTGCGGGAACATCGGAAGGTTTATATAAAGCCGAAATCTCGCCGATAACGGTATCCGACACCGAAGATACGATAATAATAACGACATCCGCATACGGTTCGGTTTTTAATATACAAATACCGCCAGGAGCATTTCCATCAGGAACATTTTTATTTTCTGCTCCTTTTATACCTACAACTCCGTCGGACTCTAAAATAATACCCTCAAAATTAGGTTTTAACATAACCACAAACACCGGATCTCAACCTTCTAAACCGATTACGGTAAAAATAAAATACAATTTGGCCGATATTCCTGGGCTTAACGAGGATAAACTCACGGTTTTAAGATTAAACGAAAGCGGCTCCGGATATGTGGTAATAGAAACGATAATAGACAAAATAAACAAAGAGCTAACGGCTACGATAGACCATTTTTCATCTTTTATAGTAGCCCAGTATAATCCTCTTTCGACCGTACCGGCCCCGATAGCCTATCCGATTCCTTTTAATCCCAAAAAACATACTGCCGGAATGAGCATTGAAAACATTATGCCTCAATCCGAAGCCAAAATATACACTATATTGGGACAGCTGGTAAGAAAGATAAAGGCGGATTCAAACGGTAAAGCCTTATGGGATGGCAAAAACGATTGGGGCAGAGAGGTCGCAAGCGGAATCTATGTGGTTTTATTAAAAGACCAGTCTAACTCTACAAAAAAAATAAAAATAGCAGTCGAAAGATAAAGGGGAAAAAATGAAAAATACAACAAAAATCTTATTGATTGTTTTAATATCTCCGGCGATAATTATAAAAGCTAACGCTAACTTTTCATCGGATTATGCCGGCACATCTTCCGTCCAGTTTCTTAAAATAGGACCAGGCCCCAGAGCTAACGGTATGGGAACCGCATTTACCGCGATAACCGACGACTCCTCATCTATTTATTGGAATCCGGCCGGTCTTTTAAATATAAAAACAAAAGAAATAGGTTTCACTCACGCCTCTCTTTTTGAAGATATAAATTACGACTGGCTCGGATATGCAAAAGCTACAAAATGGGGCGCCATGGGAATAGGCCTTCAATATTTGAATTACGACGATATAATCACAAGAGATACTTCAGGAGCGGCCACCGGCAAAATAACCCCCAAGGATATGGCGGCGACATTATCCTTAGCCAAAGAAATACAATCCGTATATCTGGGAATAAACATAAAATACATATATTCCAAAATAGACAACTCCGCGACGGCTTTCGCACTGGATATCGGGGCGCAATATAAACAACTCTTGGATAAAAAACTTAAAATAGGATTTGTCGCTCAGAATTTAGGAACAAAAATCAAGTATTCGGACATATCCGAAACCCTTCCGATTACTTTAAAATTAGGCGCAGGATATGAAATAACAAATAATTTGATATTATCTGCGGATATCGGATCTCCGAAAGACGCCCAATCTTATACGGCCTTAGGAGTAGAGTATTTTCATTCTTTCGGAGAGAATACAAAAGGAGCGATTAGAGCGGGGTACAATACCATATCCAAAGATTTAAAAAGTTCGGGATTTTCGGGCGGATTTGGAATTTATTATAAATCCATCAAATTTGATTATTCATATTCTTCAATGGGAGATCTGGACGGAATAAACAGGTTCGGAATAAGCTTAAATTTTTAACCAAAAAAACAAATTAATACCGAATTCAAAATAATTTGATATAATATATTTATTATGTTACCGACTTATAGACCAAACGTAAGAAGAAGAAAAAAGACAATAGGTTTTAGAGCCAGAATGAAAACCAAAGGCGGAAGAAAGGTTTTATCCGCCAGAAGAAGAAAAGGCAGATGGAATCTTATTCCAGAGTGATGTGAAAAAATTCGCTTTTTCCGATTTAAGGCTTAAAAACTCAAGTCTTTTTTCCACTACGCTAAAAAAAGGAAGGAGGTTTGAATCTCCGAACTTTTTGATTTATGTTCTCTCAATAGCGGACAATTCCGCTTTTAAAATAGGGTTATTAACAAACAAAGAGGTAGGAACGGCTTTTAGAAGAAACAGGATAAAGAGACTGGTAAGAGAGTTCTTTAGATTAAACAGAGAACGGATAATTAAAGGAGTCGTATTTTTAATAAAGCCTAAATCCAAATGCAAAGTTGAAGACTATAAAGATGTCAGAGAAGAATTTGAAAAACTTTTTTATAAAAAAAATCTTTTCAGCGACGATAGACCTGCTATGGATTAGCTGGAAATCGATAAGATTGATAATAGGGCCTTCGTCATGCAGGTATTACCCGAGCTGTTCCGAGTATTCCAGAGAGGCTTTTAAAAAATATAACCCTTTAAAAGCGACCATTATTTCTGTTTGGAGAATCGTAAGGTGCAATCCGTTTTCAAAGGGTGGTTACGACCCGTTAAAATGAATTTAAAAAGGAGGATTTAATGCAAAAAAATTTAGTACTTGCTCTTGTTTTATCGTCTTTAATATACATAGTGTGGTTTACCTGGGTAACTCCGCCTCCGAAAACTCAACATGAAAATCAGCCAGCCAAATCTTTAACTTCGGAAAAAAACATAAAACCGGAAAATGAATTGAAAGATTTTAAACCGAACCAGTCGACAAATAATAATTTAAAATCCGAAGAAAAAGAATACGCAATAACATCTGATAAGGCAAAATACATATTGACTTCGGACCTCGGAATTAAAAGCATATTATATAAAGGCCCGGTACAGGAGATAGATTTAATAATAGACAAATCGAATCCTTTCTTATCGATACTTTCGGAATATAAATACGAAAAGATTTCATCCTCGGAAAATTCCGTAACGGTAGAAGCCAAAACAAGGGAAATGGATATAATCAAAAGATTAACGATTTCAAAAGACGCAAAGATGAATGTCCTTGAGATAGAATTAAAAAACAAAACGAAAAACGCATACAAAATAAACTCCGAACTTTCCTTAGGCCCTGGACTTAATACCGTAAAAAGCGAGGAAAAGGAAAACCCAAAACTCTGGAGAGCCATATACTCATATCAGAGAGAAGGAAGAAAAAATCCCGTAATAGAACAAATAAAATCCGATTACTCGATGGGAGACTGGCTGTGGTCCGCGATAGACAACAGATATTTTCTGTTCGCGGTTATGAACGACGGGATATTTTCATCGATAAAGAACATTGACGATAAAATAGACGAGCATACCGCGCCTCGCATTAAACTCGTATCAAACATAACGGTAGAGCCTAACTCTTCTAAAAAAATAGAGATAAAATTCTACTCCGGACCGAAGGATTATAAACTTTTAAAAGGTTTAGGCAACGGCTTGCATTTAAGCATAGACTTCGGTTTTTTCGCTCCGTTAGCTAAAATAGCCAATTCCCTTTTAAAATACTTTTACGGAATAACAAAAAATTACGGCACCGCCATAATACTTTTAAGCGTATTGATACAGATAATAATGCTCCCTCTTTCCATGAAATCTTATAAAGCCATGGCAATAATGAAAAAAATGCAGCCGGAGATGAAATCCATACAAGAAAGATATAAAAAAGATCCGCAGAGAATGAATATGGAACTTATGCAGTTATATAAAAAATACGGGGCAAACCCTTTCTCGGGATGCTGGCCGATGTTGCTTCAGATACCGATATTTTTCGCTCTTTTTACCACTTTAAGAAATTCATGGGACTTACACGGAGCCGGATTTATATTATGGATAAAAGACTTATCAGATAAGGACCCTTATTACGTTTTGCCGATACTTATGGGCGCTCTTATGTTTTTACAAAATTATATGACTCCTCAACCGACTCAGGATCAGTCTCAGGCAATGATAATGAAATGGATGCCCGTAATATTTACGTTTTTGTTTTTAACTTTCCCAAGCGGCTTGGTGCTTTACTGGATAGTAAACAGCATTTTTTCGATGGGACAAAATTACTATCTTAAAAAAACTTCCGAAATATAACTACGAGGGAGGAAAAATGAGAGAGATTAAAATAGAAGCCAAAACCACAAAAGAAGCCATAGAAAAAGGGCTTATGCAATTGGGAGTTACGAGAGAACAGGTCGAGGTGGAAATTATACGAGAAGAAAAAAGAGGAATTTTGGGAATAGGTTCCCAGGACGCATGCGTAATAATCAGGGAAAAAATATGGGGCGAAGCCCATGAAGGCAAAAAAGAGAAAAAAACGGAAATACCGATAGAAGAAGGTTTTAAACCGAGCGGAAACATAATAGAAGACGTTAAAAAAATATTTTCGGATATTCTTTCCAGATCCAAAATCGACTTTAAAATTCTGGAAGAAGCCTACGACGAATCGAAATCCACGGTTTATTTAAACTTTCAGAGCAAAGACGCCGGGCTTTTGTTATACGACGGAGCCAAAGGTCTTTTATCTCTTCAACAAATAGTGAGCATAATAATAAACAAAGATCCCAATAAAAAAATAGTCGTAAGACTCGACACCGAGGAGTTCTGGAATAAGACCGAAAACAGGATTAAAAGAGATGTGGAACACGCCATAGATTTCATAAACCGAACCAGAAGGCCTTACAGAATGAAACCGATGCCTTCGACATTCAGAAAGATAGTTCACGATATAGTACACGAAAAATATCCTGAGTACTCCACTTTTTCTCAAGGTCACGGAAGATTTAGGAGAGTCGTAATAAGATACCAAAAAAAGCAACAAACAAAAGACTCGTCCGGCCAGGCCGATTTATCGGAAACAACCGAAGAGAAAAAAGAAGAGGCGACGGACAATCAAAATGTACAATCCCAATGATACCATAGTATCCATAGCGACTGGACCGAAGGGAGCGATAGGCATAATAAGAATAAGCGGAAAGGATTCCTTTTCTATTTCAAAAAAAATATTAAAACCGGAAAAAGCATTTTTGGAGCCAAAACCCAACGCTTCATATCTATTGAAAATAACCGATGAAAACAATAATTTAATAGATAGAGCCATGGTAATAACTTATCTGGCTCCCAAAAGCTACACCGGGGAAGATATGGTCGAGATATTTTGCCACAACTCGCCTTATATAATAAAAAAAAGCGTAGAGCTTTTTATTAAAAATGGAGCCAGACAGGCTCGGGAAGGGGAGTTTTCTTTTAGGGCTTTCATAAACGGGAAAATGGATTTGTCTCAGGCGGAGGGAATAAACGAACTTTTAAAAGCGGAAACCGAAAAACAACACAAAATAGCGATAAATCAAGTAAACGGAAATCTTTCCAAAAAAATTAATTTAATAAAAGAAGAACTGATAGAAACTCTTTCAGAGGTCGAAGTAAGAATAGACGACAGTTACGAGGAGATAGACGATATATCGATATCCGATTTTGAGAAAAGACTTAAAAACCTTTCAAATATCATAAAAAAAATGACAGATACTTACTCAAAATCGGAGTTTATAAAAAATGGGATTAAAATTGCGCTTGTAGGGGCGCCAAACTCCGGGAAATCCTCTCTTTTAAACAGGATATTGGGATATGAAAGGTCGATAACTTCGGATATTCCCGGAACGACCAGAGACACTATAGAAGCGGTATGCGAAATAGGCGGCATAAAAGCGGTTTTTACCGATACTGCGGGAATAAGAGCAAAAACGAACGACCCCATAGAACTGGAGGGCATGGAAAGGACAAAAAACGCCGTAAAAAATTCGGATGTAATAATATATCTTAAAGACATATCGCAAAACCAATCAGAAGACGACAAAATGGCTCTTGAGATAATAGAAAATAACGCTAAAGACTCCGCTTTTATATTAAAAGTTTACTCCAAATCGGACCTCTCCCATATTAAACCGAAATATAATTATTTGAAAGTTTCGGCAAAAACGGGGGAAAACATAGACAAGCTTCTCTCTCTAATATCGGATAAAGAAGAAAAAGTCATAGACGGTTTTTACGACGAAATAATAACTTCTTACAGACATTATCAATGCTTATCGAACGCCCTAAACGAAATAAATTCGCTTTTAAAAATAATAAACGAAAAAAATTACGAAATAATATCCGAGCATTTAAGGCAGGCTTTAAACGCTTTAGAAGACATAACCGGCAAAACCACTCCGGAAGACGTTTTGTCTAAAATTTTTAAAAATTTTTGCATAGGCAAATAATATGATAAAAAATTTTATCAAATTCATAAAAAAACCTTCCCAATACTCTTTAGAAATAGAAAAAATAAATCCGAGTTTTTTTATCTGGATAATCGCGATATCGATTTTCGTAAAATTGACCTTCGATATGTTATCTCCTCACGACTTTCCCAAAGAATTTTCATATGAAACCGCGGGAATTTTTTCTCCGACCATACTGGAGTATCTAACATCGTATCTTTTGATATTATTTATAAACTTCTCCATATTTATTCCGATTATGCTTTTCAACATAATAAAAGACAGCTATTTTTTTAAATTCGTTCTCTTTAATCTGACGGGAGTTTTGTTTTTATCAATTCCTTTTTTATTAAAAGATTATCATATATATTTCGCAATAACGACTCCGATTATTATATGGTTTCTAATATCTCGAATAAACAAAGAAAAATATTATACTCTTTTAAAATTGGCCATATCCACTCAGATAATATCAACAATTTCGGAACCCTTTATGTTCGTCTCGGAATCGGTAAAAAGCGAGTTTCTATTTACTTCGATAAATTTGTTTTTCGCCATTTTATACGTAATATATTTCGTAAAACTTATCAAATCGAAATTCGACATTTCAATAAATAAAATAATATTTTATTCCTTAACATCGGCGGTTTTTTCTTTAATATACGGATTTATAATATATCGTTCAAACATTTTTTCTTCAAATATAATTAAATTGCTTCTTTATTAACTTATGGCCATACTCGAATATCCAGTAAAATTCGACATAATAGTGGTTGGTGCGGGACATGCAGGAGTGGAAGCCGCGTTAATAGCTTCCAAAATGGGGGCGAAAACATTAATATTAACTCAAAACTTAGACACCATAGCCCAAATGAGCTGCAACCCTTCGATAGGCGGAGTCGGCAAAGGACAGATAGTTAAAGAAATAGACGCTTTAGGCGGGGCTATGGGAAAAATAGCGGACGCTTCCGCGTTAAATTATCATATGCTAAATACTTCAAGAGGACCGGCCGTAAGGTCCCCAAGGGCTCAATGCGACAAGAAACTATATCATATAAACGCAAAAAAAATGCTGGAAGAGCGAAAGAATTTGTTTTTAATTCAAGACGAGGTATCTCATATTAAAATAGAAGGCTCGAAACTTAAAGGAGTATTAACCGCAAGAAACGTATTTTATTCGTCTAAAATCGTAATAATCACTACCGGAACATTTTTAAAAGGACTCATACACATAGGAGAATTTACCGCTCCGGGCGGAAGATACAACGACCCTCCTTCAAATACTCTTTCGGACGAATTAAAAAAATTGGGATTTAACATTCTGAGGCTTAAAACCGGAACCCCCATGAGGCTTAACTCAAAAGACATAAAATTCGAACTATGCGAAAAACAACCTTCGGATAACCCCGCGATAGGTTTTTCCATATTCACTGACAACATAGAACTTAACAAGAGAAATTTCCTTCCATGCTGGATAACGAGAACCTCCGAAAAAACGTTTGAAATAATAAACTCAAATCTCAAAAAAAGCGCCTTATATTCCGGTAAAATAAAAACGATAGGTCCGAGATACTGCCCGTCGATAGAAGATAAGATATATAAATTCCCTCATCATAAGACCCATCATATATTTTTGGAACCGGAAGGATTTAATACCAACGAATACTACGTAAACGGCCTATCGACCAGTTTAAGCGAAGACGTTCAAATAGAAATAATAAAATCCATAGACGCGCTGAAAGACGCTCAGATAATAAGACCGGGTTACGCCATAGAATACGACCTTTCAAATCCATCCGACCTAAAATATACCTTAGAGTCCAAAATAGTGGAAAACGTCTTTTTAGCCGGACAGATAAACGGCACCACAGGATATGAGGAAGCGGCCGCCCAGGGTTTGATAGCCGGAATAAACGCCGTTTTAAAATTAAGAGAAGAAGAACCTTTTATTTTAAAAAGAGAAGAATCATATATAGCAGTAATGATAGACGACATAATAACCAGAGGTGTGGACGAACCCTATAGAATATTTACATCGCGAGCCGAATTTAGAATAGCGTTAAGACAGGATAACGCCGATTTAAGGCTTACAAAATACGCTTTTAAACTAAAAACGATAGAAGATTATTACGAGCCTAAATTCAAAAAATATGAAGAGCTATATTTTAATTTCCTAAAAAATTCCGCTTACGCCAACTGCTCGGGAAAAGAAATAGAACCGTGGAAAGCAGAAAACGCGAAAGAAGCGGCGGAAAACGAAATTTTTTATTCGGCATATATAGAAAGATACAAAAGGGAGGCGGAAAAGTTTAAAAAATTGGAAGAGGTAAAAATACCCAAAAACTTCGACTACTCCGCCATAAAGGAACTATCCATAGAAACAAAACAAAAACTTTCTAAGATAAAACCGGAAAATTTGGCTCAGGCTTATAGAATTCCCGGGATAACCGTAACTGACATACAGCTGATATGGGTTTTGATAGAAAAAAGAAAATATGCTAAAACAGATAGAAAAAACGATTAAAGAATATTCTTTAGACATAAATGACGACTCGATAAATCTATTATCGGAGTTTGCAAAAGAAATACTGGATAAAAACCAAAAAATAAATTTAATATCGAAATCAGACGAAAAGAACATAATAGAAAGACATATAATAGACTCGGCCATGGTTTTAAAATCCGGATTTATATCCGAAAAAATAAATAACATAATAGACATAGGAAGCGGAGCGGGTTTTCCGGGAGCGGTAATCGGGATAATCTATCCTGAGATTAAAATAACACTTTGCGAACAGAGAGAAAAAAAAGCGATGTTTTTGATTTGGATAAAACAAAAATTAAAGCTCGATAATATCGAGATATTAAACAAAAGAATGGATAGAAAAAACGAACTAAAATACGATATGGTCACTCAAAGAGCCGCGGCTCAATTTGAAGAAATATACCCCATAGCGTATTCACTTTTAAACGAAAACGGAGCCTTCGTTTCATGGATGAGCGAAAAAGATATAACAAAAATAAAAGATGATAAAAAACCAGATTTTATATATAATTATTATTTGAAGGACGGGATAAAACGTTCTTTAGGTTTATGGCGTAAAAAAGATTTTTAATATCCGGAGGTTCAATGCATTTTTTTAATTATACATTTACGCCTTTCGGCGTAATAACCGTAATTTTCGCTATAACTCTGTCTTCTCCGGACAAAACGGATACTCTAATAAGTCTTTTTACTTTAGCTATCCAGTTTATCGTAAACTTTTACGTATTTAAAAACATATACAAATTCCAAAAAAACATGAACACGGCGAGGGTCTGGCTTGTAATATTTAATATACTTACCGCTTCGGTCGTTTTTTATTTTATAACCGCATACTGGGCTCCAAGCTGGCTTTTATACGCCATGCCTTCGTCTTTTGCGGCCACATTTCTAAACAGAAAAAAAACTATTTTAATTTCAACACTATCGGTATTTTCTATGTTTTTCGTTTATTGGCTTAGAAGCCTATTATTACAACTGGATATTTCGCTGCAAATGTGGGCTATGGCTTTATCTCACGGACTTTTTATACTGACAATCTCGATATTTATAAACAACATGTCCGAAACCATGATAAAAATGAGGTCCAACGGTTAATGGATATAATATACAGGTTAAGAATATTATTCTGGTTTTTAATAGTTTTGATATGGGGGGTATACCTTTACCAATACATATCGGAGGATATGAAGGAATCGCAAAAAAACAAAATAATTTTAACCAAAGAAAAAAAACAATCGTATAACTTAAAAACGGAAAAAAAAAATGACACTTCTTATTCGATTCCCCAAACAGTGATAATAACCACCGACTCCAATACCGCGGAAACTAAAGAAGATACTCCGAAAGAAAGAATAATGATATCCAAAACCCAGGGCATTTCATTGCCGCAGGAACACTACAAAACCGAACCCGAGATAGAAACCAAACCGATAAAGGAAAAAAAACCTTCTTTAACCGTCCCGGAAGGTTTCAAATTTAAAGAAACCAGGCATTTTTACCTATACGTAGATTCGAAAATAGACATTGAAGAAATAGAAAAAGAAATAGAAATGCTGCACGGAGAAATAATGATAGACCTGATAGCATTTTCTCCCTGGACAAGGGACGACAAGGTTCATATATATTTGACATCTACTCCGGAGAAATACCAGCAACTTTCCGGCCGTCCCGCATGGTCGGGGGGGGCGGCAAACCTGAGAGAGAAAAAAATATATCTTTATAAAAGCGATGAGTGGTTCGGGATACTGGCTCACGAGCTTACTCATATATACTTCGACAGTTTCTTCGGAGGGTACGACAAAAGCCCTTTATGGTTAAGCGAAGGCGTTGCGGTATATATACAGGTTGAGAGAGCTAAAACCTATCCGAACTGGCTTAAAGAAAACATAGGACATATAAAAAACGGAAGCGGATATAACATATCGGATCTTATTAAAATAAAATCACTCGAAGATGCGGATGAGAGAAGCGTAAAACTCTGGTATGCGCAAAGCTATTCTCTTGTAAATTTTCTTTTGAAAGTTCAAAGAGGAGATAGTTTCTATCAATTCTGCAAAAGGATAAGAGACGGAGACTCTCCGTCTAAGGCTCTTTTTAACGCTTACGGCAAACCCTATACCACGATATCGGCGCTTGAAAGCATATGGAGAATGGACGTTAAAACAGGAAACATTACTGGAGTAACCAATTAAAAAATATTAAATCTTCTTAAATCTTCCTCTCGCTTTCAATACAACTCAAAACAAACTCAAAAAAAAATCTGACAATAATCAAAACAAACTCTTGACAAAATAAAAAAATTGGATTATACTATCTTTTTAAGGTGGTTAAAAGTGGTTAAAAGTGTTTTAAAGTGTATAAAAGAGGAGAAATGAGTTCCTTCTACGGAGAATACAAATTCGTCATAGACTCAAAGAACAGGTTGTTCGTTCCGTCAAAATTTAGAGACGAACTAAAAAAAGAAAAAAGCAAAAACTTTATGATAACGATAGGCTTAGACGGCTGCCTTTACATGTTTCTTCCATCTGTCTGGAACGAGCTTATAAAAAACAATATGGAAATATTTAGAGCGGACAACCGCGAGGAAGAGAGAGCCTTTAAAAGATTTTTCTTTTCAAACGCTCAAGAGATTTCCGTAGACCCTCAGGGAAGAATACTTATTTCGCAAAATCATAAAAATTACGCGGAAATAAAAAAAGAGGTTTTTATAATAGGAGTGGGGAATAAAATCGAAATATGGTCGAAAGAAAAATGGGAAGAATACAACAAATCGGCGATAAAATCTTCCTTAAAAAAGTTTTCTAAGATATTAGACATATAAATATGATAGTTATGGAAGAAAAATATACTCATACATCGGTAATGATCAGGGAAGTCGCGGAGCTTTTGATAACAGATAAAGGCGGAATATACTTAGACGGTACCATCGGAATGGGGGGACACGCGAAAAAAATTCTTGAAAAATTGGAACCGAGCGGAAAACTAATAGGCATAGACTGGGATCCGGAGATGCTGAATATCGCGTCGAATAATCTATCGGAATTTTCTTCTCAAATAAAACTTATAGGCGGGAACTTCGCAAATTTGGATGAGATATTGAGAAAAGAGGGGATACTTCACATATCCGGCCTTCTTTTGGACCTCGGAGTAAGCTCTTTGCATTTCGATAAACCTTCAAGAGGTTTTAGTTTTAGAAAAGAGGGGCCGTTAGATATGAGAATCAATCCCGCAAACCCGTTAACCGCATATACCATAATAAATACATGGCCTTACGAACAGATAGAACATCTCATCAGGATATGCGGAGAAAGGTTTTCTCATAAAATAACCAAAGCCATAATAGAACACAGGCAAAACTCGGAAATAAAAACTACCACGGAACTTGCCTCGGTAATAGAAAAAGCGATACCTTTTAAGGCCAAAAACACCCGGTCTTCCCATCCCGCCACAAAAACATTTTTGGCCTTGAGAGTGGCTGTAAATTACGAATTTGACAACCTGACAAAAGCTTTGCAAAAAGCCATACATGTTCTGGCTCCCGGAGGAAGAATAGCGGTTATAACTTTTCATTCTCTCGAAGACAGGATAGTAAAAGAAACCTTCAGATTTATGGCTAAAATGGGCGGCTGGAAACTCGTAAACAAAAAGCCGTTGAGCGCTTCGGAAGAAGAAATAAACTCAAATCCGAGAGCCAGAAGCGCCAAACTAAGGGTTATAGAAAAAATAAAATAAAGGGGGAGTTATGAAAAAAAATAAAATAAAAATGTTAAACGGACTCATAAAAAAAACAAGGAAATGGGCGGGTTTTAAAACCGGAATAACTCCGAACAAGGTTTTCTACATTTGGGACAGGAATAACCTTACCAAAATCGAAACTTTTTCGATATAATATAAGGAGGATGAAGATGAAATTTTTAAATAACAGGGCGATCATTTTTACGATAATAATGTTTTTTGTCCCGGTTTTAATAAAATCTCATAATCTTAAACTTACATATCAGATAAATTCCACGAAAAAAGAACTTAAAAAGCTTGAAACCGAAAACCAGTATTTAAAGAAAAACTTATACTCCTTATCTTCTCTTCCCAAAATAAGAAAACAAGCATTTAACATGGGCTTTAAAATAGCCGAACCTTATACTATAGTTATAATCGACGGTTCTTTAAACCAAACAAAAGAAAAAAAGGAAACTTTTTTTGCAAGAATTACAAAAAGCGTAACGAAACAGGATAATATTTAGCGTCCAAACTATCGTTATTATCTCGCATATTTTATAAAATAAATCTATGAACACTATAAACAAAAGGATCGTTTTTGTCAATTTTCTGGTAATAGTATCCTCTTTCGTAATACTCTCAAGATTTTTTTATATTCAGATAATAAGCCACGAAAAACTAAAAAAATACGCCGAAAACGAATATGAAAGAAAAACCACCGAGATAATGCCGAGAGGTGAGATATACGACATAAACGGAAAACTTCTGGCATCGTCCATAGTCAAATGGGACGTGGTTATAATGAAAAAAGAATTTAATAAATACGAAGAGCTGGACAAGCTTTCGGAAATACTTTCAATACCTTTAAAAGAACTAAAAGACAAAATAAATAAAGGCAAAAATTACATAAAAATAAAAAAGCTTGTGGAAAAAGACGCATACGAGCAGATTTCTTCTTTAAATTTAAAAGGGGTTTTGTTAGAGCCCCATCAAACAAGAATCTACCCCACCGAACTTGCCAGAGAAATAATAGGAGTATCTAACGAAAACACCGGGCTTACACAAACCGAAGCCGTAATGAACGATTATTTGAAAGGAAACATAGTGACAAAAGAAGTGATAAAAGACAGCAAAGGCAACATAATAAAAACCATAAGCGAATTTTCGGATAAAATTCCTTCCAAAATATATCTCACCGTAGAAGAAGAGATTCAAAGTTTTGTGGAATCGGCTCTTGAAAAATATTATGCGGATCTCAACTGCAAAAACATAATAATTTTAGTTCAAAATATAGAAAACGGATTCTTGTCCGCATTGGGAGCTTACCCTAAAGATTACGTAAACTTGAAACCTTTCGAATTTGTTTACGAGCCGGGCTCCACTTTCAAAACCATAATTCTTTCCGCGGGTTTTGAAGAAAATAAAATAGAAGAAGACGATTACATAGATTGCGAAAAGGGATCCTGGAAAGTAAACCAAAAGCATACGATAACGGATCACGAGCCTTTGGGAAATACCAAACTCACGGAAGTTTACGCTCACTCTTCAAACATAGGTTTTGCGAAAATAGGTTTAAAAATAGGAATAGAAAAACTATATCCTTATATAAAAAAATTCGGTTTCGACTCAAAATATACCAACTTCCCCGGAGAGTCCAAAGGAATAGTGAAAGATTTTAAAAAATATAAGGATATAGACGTTATAACCACAAGTTACGGCTACGGCATAGCGGTAACCCCTCTTCAACTCATAAACGCATACACTTCCATAGCCAACGGAGGAATTTTGCTAAAACCTCATGTGATTTATAAAATTCAAGATGAAAAAAAAGAAATAGAGTTTAAAAGAGAAGAAATAAGAAGAACCGTATCCGAACAAACAGCCCGCAGAGTTACGGAGATGATGATAAACGTAGTGGAATTTGGAACCGGGGTAAACGCCCAGATACCGGGGTACTTTGTAGCCGGCAAAACCGGAACAGCCAACAAACTGGATTTAAAAACCGGGAAGTATATAAAAGGGGAAAACATAACTTCATTTTGCGGTTTTTTCCCGGCAAAGAATCCCAAATATTCCATACTGGTAATAGTGGATTCGTCAAAAAAATATAAGTACGGCGGGCAGACGGCAGCCCCGATATTCCAGGAAATTGCAAGACAAATAATAAGCCTAAAAAACATAAAACCGGAAAGAGAAATAGATTATTCCAAAATAAAGAAAAAGAAAAGCGTCGAGATACTTAACTGAAACCGGAGTTATTATGAGACTATCTGAAGTTTTAAAAAACACGGATATCGAGTGCTATTCGGAAATTGAAATAAAAGGAATATCGTTAAATTCAAAAGATATTAAGTCCGATTACATATTTTTTGCGATTAAAGGAAGGGAAAGCGACGGGAATCTTTTTATAGACGAAGCGATAAGAAACGGAGCGAAGGTTATAATAACCGAAGAAGAGATAAGCAGGAAAGACGCAATAGTTTTAAGAACCAAAGATATTCTAAAAACCCTTTCCGTTTCTTCGAAAAATTTTTACTCAAATCCCTCCGAAAAACTTAACTTAATAGGCATAACGGGGACAAAAGGGAAAACCACCACCTCTTTTATAATAGAAAAGATATTAAATTATAACGGCATAAAAACGGGAGTAATAGGAACGATTAATTACAGAAGCAGCAAAAGGATAATCTCCGAAGCGGAAAACACAACGCCTTTAGCTTGCAAACTGAACATGTTGCTCGACGAAATAATAAAAGACGGGGACGAAGCCGCGGTAATGGAAGTATCTTCCCATTCGCTTAAATTAAAAAGAGTGGAGGATATCCAATTTAACTCTGCCGTCTTTACAAACCTTCAAAGCGATCATATGGATTTCCACAAAACAATGGAAGATTACTCCCGATCCAAATTGATTTTATTTGAACTTTTAAATAAATCCGACAAAAAAAACAAAACGGCGATATTAAACGAAGACGATCCTTTTTCAACCGAAATAAAGAAAGTTCTAAGCAAAGAAATAAAAATTTTAACATACTCGATAGAAAAAAACTCGGATATAAAAGCTAAAAACATCGAACTAAATCCCTGGGGCTCAACTTTTTATATAGAATATGAAGGCGAAAAATACGAGTTTAAGACCGAGCTTATAGGAAAGCATAACATATATAATATTCTCGCGGCCCTTGCGGTCGGTATATGTCGAAAAATAGATTTTCAAAAACTATCCGAAGCGATTTTAGAAATCAAAACCGTTCCGGGCAGAGTCGAAAAAATAGAATCGGAAGAAGGTTTTTTCGCATATATAGACTACGCTCATACCGAAAAATCTTTGATAGAGGTTTTAAAAACTCTTAATTCCATACCGCATTCTAAAATAATAACGGTTTTCGGATGCGGGGGAGATAGAGACAGAACCAAAAGACCCCTTATGGGCAAAGCCGCGTCAAGTTTAAGCGATTTCGTCGTCATAACAAACGATAATCCGAGAACCGAGGATCCGTTGGAAATAATAAGAGAAATAGAAAAAGGAATTAAGGATTTGGGTAAAACCAATTATTCGGTAATACCCGACAGAAAAGAGGCTATAAATTACGCCGTAAATATGGCTCAAAAGAACGACATAATACTTATAGCGGGGAAAGGTCACGAAAACTATCAAATAATAGGTAAAGAAAAATTTGTTTTCAGCGATAAAGAAACGGTCATAGAGGCTATAAATTCAAAAAAGAAAAAGGAGAAAAAATGAATCTTGAAATAAAGCCTTCCAAACTATGCGAAATCGTAAAAGGAAAAATCTTAATATTAAAAAAAGACAAAGAAATAGATTTTTTCGTCACGGATTCAAGAAAATTAAAAAAAGGGGAGATTTTTTGGGCTCTAAAAGGCAAAAATTTCGACGGAAACGATTTCGTTAAACAGGCCGTAAGTTTAGGAGCCAGAGGGGTTATATCTTCAAAAAAATTAGATCAAAAACACATCGAAAAATTGGATTTTTTCATATATGTAAAAGATACTTTAAAGGCGCTGCATACTCTGGCCGAATGGCATTTAAAAAGATTCGATATAAAACTTATATCTGTAACGGGCTCAAACGGCAAAACCACAACGAAGGAAATGATATACGCGGTTTTATCTTCTCATAAACCTACCGTATATAACCCCGGAAACCTTAATAACGAGTACGGACTTCCGATTTCCGTTTTAAACGCGGCTAAAATTCATAAATACGGGGTATTTGAAATAGGTTCTTCAAAAAAAGGAGAGGTTGGGGAACTTGCTAAAATAATAAATCCCCATATGGCGGTAATAACCACCATAGCTCCTGAACATTTGGAATTTTTCAAGACAATGGAGAACATATATAAAACCGAAACGGAGGTTATAAAGGAAATAAAAAAAGACGGGAAAATAATAATAAACGGAGACAACGATTATCTTAAAAAGTTAAAAAAGCTAAAAAACGTTTTATCCTTCGGGTTTGAAAAAGAAAACGATCTGGTAATAAATTTTGAAAAAAATTATTCGCTTTTTCAATATCGAAATAAAAAATATAGGTTTAAACTGGCCAATCATATAAAACATAATTATCTAAACGCCGCGGCGGCGTTTATCGTAAGCGCGTTATTAAAAATCCCTTCATCGGTATTTTTTAAAGCCATAAAACGATTCAAAGGAGTTCCTTTAAGAATGCAAATAATAAAAAGGAAGAGATCGAAAATAATACTCGACGCTTATAACGCAAACCCGCAATCCATGGAATACGCTTTAAACGAAATATCCGGTTCAAAAAAATATTCTTTGATACTCGGAGATATGAAGGAACTCGGAAAGTATTCCGCAATCTACCATAAAAAACTGGCCGAGCAAATATTAAAACTAAAACCTAAAAACACGTTTCTAATAGGACCGGAAATAAAGACGACTTACGATTTTTTAAAAAACAAAATGAAAAATGTAAAATATTATAGTAGTACCGAAGACGCTTTATCGGATTTAAAAAAACACATAAGAGAAAACGAAACTACCGATTTTCTCATAAAAGCCTCGCGTTCTATGAGATTTGAAAAGTTCGTCGAAAAATAATTTTTAAGTAAAAGAGGTTATATGCTATACTACCTTCATTTTTTAAAAGAGCAGTTTTCTCCGCTTAATCTTTTTTACTACATATCGGTAAGACTTAGCGGCGCGATAATAACATCTTTTTTAATAGCCATGATAATAGGTCCTTTTATAATAAAAAAATTAAGGGAATACAAGATTCAACAAATACAAAGACAAGACGGACCGAAAACTCATCTCTCTAAATCCGGAACGCCGACCATGGGAGGAATAATAATTTTAATATCCATGTTGGTTTCGACGATTTTGTGGGCGAGACTGGACAGCAGATTCATAATAATACTTTTAATATCCACTTTGATACTCGCTTTTGCTGGGTGGCTTGACGACTACACGAAACTCATAAAAAAAGACCCCAAAGGTGCTCCGAGCTGGGTAAAATTTCTACTTCAAATAATAACCGCGATAATAGCGGTAGGGTATCTTGCGATAGAGCCACCGTCTTCTTTATATCCCACTCATCTTCTAATCCCTTATACCAAAAATATAATAATAAATTTGGGGATTTTTTATTTCATATTCGAAATGCTTGTAATAATAGGCTCTTCAAACGCCGTAAATTTAAGCGACGGACAGGACGGGCTTGCAAGCGGGCTTGTCATATTTACCGCACTGACATTCATAATAATGGCTTACTGTTCGGGAAACATCAAATGGGCCACATATTTGAAGCTTATATATGTTGAAGGCGCCGGAGAAATATCGGTATTTTTAGGCTCTATGGTCGGAGCATGCCTCGGATTTCTATGGTTCAACTCTTATCCGGCCGAAATTTTTATGGGAGACACAAGCTCTTTATTTTTAGGAGGAACCATAGGAATATCGGCCATAATGATAAAACACGAACTATTGCTTCCCATAGCCGGAGGCATGTTTGTAATAGAAACCCTTTCGGTAATCATACAAATGGCATCTTACAAATTAAGAAACAAAAAAAGAGTTTTTTTAATGGCTCCCATACATCATCATTTCGAACTGAAAGGCATAGCCGAATCGAAGGTAACCGTAAGATTCTGGATATGCGGGATAATGTTAATGTTATTGGCTCTTTCTTCGCTTAAAATAAGGTAAATATGTTCTTAAAAGAAAATTTTATAGGGAAAAAGTGCCTGATAATAGGCGGGGGAAAAAGCGGACTAAGCGCCGCAAAGCTTTTAAATTCTCGTTTAAAATGCGACGTAATAATATCCGACTCAAAGCCGTTAAATACGAGATTTAAAACGATAATGGAAACCGAAGCCAACAAAATAATAAATACCGTAGATTTCGCGGTAAAAAGCCCGGGAATAGGAAACGAAAACGTCGTTTTAAAAAAATTAAAAGAACTTGAAATTCCGATATTTTCCGAAGTCGAAGTGGCTCTTTCTTTTTCCAAAACCGAAAATATAATAATGATAACCGGCACAAACGGAAAAAGTACCACCACATATCTTACCTGGCTTATACTGGACAATTATCTAAAAAAACGCAATAGTAAAGCCATATTGTGCGGAAACATAGGAAAACCCATATCTAAAGAAATATTAAAATCGAAAAAGGACGATTGGGTTGTAGCCGAAATCTCAAGCTATCAGATAGAAGACTCCACATATATAAAACCCAAAATCGCAATGATATTAAACATAACCCCCGACCACATAGAACATCACGGAAACATGGAAAATTACATAAACGCAAAATTCAAAATATTTTCTTTTATGGACCGAAACGATACCCTTATAATAAACAAAGACGATAAAATATTAAATAAGCTAAGAAACAAAAAATTTAAAATTTTGTCTTTCTCGCTCAAAGACAAAAAAGCAAACTCTTATTTTGAAAAAGGAAAGATAATTTTAAAACATAACGAAAAGACATACAAACTTAACCCGGCCAAAATACCGGGAGAACACAATCTTCAAAATCAAATGGCCGCTATAATAGCCGCAATCGAAGCCGAAGCGGATTATAAAACGATACAAAACACCCTCAATCTTTTTAAAGGGCTTGAACACAGGATAGAATTTGTCAGAGAGATAAACGGCGTAACTTATATAAACGACTCCAAAGCCACAAACGTAGATTCCACTCTTATAGCATTGAAAGCGCTGGGGAAAAAGAAAAACATATGGCTTATTATGGGAGGGGTGCATAAAAACGCGCCGTATACTCCTCTTTTAAGCCCCGTCAAAAAATATGTTAAAAAAATACTTTTGATAGGAGAATCGGCCTCCATAATAGAAAAAGATTTGGATAAATCCCAAACCGTAAGATGCGAAAAGCTTGAAAACGCGGTTAGATACGCTTTTAAAAACGCCTCTAAAGGAGATATTGTTCTTTTGTCTCCCGCATGCGCTTCTTTCGACCAATTTAAAAACTACGAGGACAGGGGAAGAAAATTTAAAAAAGCGGTAAATATGCTATGAAAAAAAGAAGAGATCCTTTTTCTTCCGTTTTTCCCACGAAAATAAATTTTAGATTCTTCGACTATCAACTTTTTACCGCCATAATAATACTCGTAATAACCGGACTTTCGTTTCTCTACTCCTCAAGCTCCGCCATAGGCATATCCAGGTTTAACGATACGGCTTATTATTTTAAAAAACAGCTTTTATGGACCATGGGCTCGGTCGGGATAATGCTTTTTATATCTTTTATAGAGATTGAAAAACTAAGGAGATACATACCCGCCGTAGTAATATTCGTCATAATTCTTTTGATCTTGACTCTTTTTATGCCAAAGATACAAAACACCAGAAGATGGATCCCTTTGGGTTTTATGAATCTGCAAACTTCCGAACTTGCCAAAATAGCTTTCGCGCTTTTTATAAGCGACTACATAGACAGAAATTTTTCCAGATTAAAAAACATAAAATATTTTTTAAAACCTATTTTTATAATAGGTTTTATGATATTTTTAATAGCTCTGCAGCCCGATTTGGGAACTCCAGCGTTGATATTCGGATCCGCCATAATAATTCTTTTTTCATACGGAGCGAATTTGATACATATCTTGATACCTTTCATAATAGGAGTTATAGGCGCCGCGATAGAAATAATAAGACATCCTTATAGAATAGGAAGGATAAAAACTTTTTTGTCTCCCTGGGACGATCCCACCGGAAAAAGTTTTCAGCTGGTCCAATCTCTGGTAGCCATCGGAAGCGGTTGGTGGTTGGGGAAAGGTCCGGGAAACTCCATTATGAAACTAAATTACCTACCGGAATCTCACACCGACTTTATATTTCCAATAATAGCCGAAGAAATCGGGTTTATAGGAGTGGCGGGAATAGTTTTCGCTTTTGTTTTTATATTTATGAAAGGATATAAAATATCCAAAAATTCTTCAAGCTCATTCCTATCGATACTTTCATACTCTTCGGTTCTGATAATAACCGCCCAGGCTCTATTTAACATAGCCATGACCGCGGGCCTTGTTCCCACCAAAGGACTGCCCCTTCCTTTCTTTTCATACGGCGGTTCTTCAATAATAACAAACATGATTTTATCCGGTTTTATTCTAAACGCTTCATTAAGGAGAAAACGAATATGAAATTAATAATAGCGGGCGGGGGAACCGGCGGACATTTTTATCCCGGATATGTAATAGCGAAAGAGCTTGAACTAAAAGGACACGAGGTCGTTTTTGCCGTTAAAAAAAACGACATATCCATAGATATTCTCAAAAGAAACGATATCCCTTTTTTCGAACTGGATATGGTTCCTTTGCCGCGCTCGTTAAATCCGATAAGATTTTTAATTTTCATTTATAAATTCGCAAAATCTTTATTTTTATCTTTAAAAGTTTTAAAAGATTATAATCCCAACGCCGTAATGGGAATGGGAAGTTATGTCGCTTTTCCAATAGTAATCGGAGCAAAAATTAAAAAAATCAAATCTTTCATTCACGAATCAAACTCGATCTTCGGAATAGGCAACAGGATATGCGGAATTTTCGCAAAAAAAGTTTTTTTAGGCCTTCCCGTAAGAAACAACCCCTTCAAATCCAAAAGCATACTTACCGGAACGCCGATAAGAAAAAGCTTCGAAGAAAAACCCGATATCGAAAAGATAAAAGAAAAACTCAAAATAAAAAATCAAAAAACGATAATAACCATTTTCGGAGGAAGTCAGGGTTCCAAAAACATAAACGAGGCCGCATATTATTTTGTTTTAAAAAACAAAACAGAAAAAACGAATTATACGATAATACAGATAACCGGCAAAAAAAATTTTAATGAAACAAAAAAAAGATACGAAGAGTTCGAGCTTATCGACGAAAACTTGATACTCTTCGAGTATTATGAAAATATGCAAGAGATATATGCGATAAGCGACCTGATAATATCGAGAAGCGGAGCTTCCACCATATCGGAATTAATAAAAGTAAAAAAACCGGCCATACTCATACCTCTTCCATCATCCGCTCAAAACCATCAGCATGAAAACGCAAGATTCCTATTCGAAAAAGAATGCGCTTTAATAATAAAAGACGACGAAAACTTAAGGCACAATTTGATTAAAAACATTTCTTTTCTTTTAAAGGGGAATCGTCTTAGCGTTATGACAAAAGGTTACGAAAGAATAGAGATTCCATCCGGACAAAAAACTTTAGATTTGATATTAAAAGAAATAACCGATTTATAAATCTATCGACTCGCAAGCTACATATCCGGATGTAAAAGCGAAATGAAGATTATAACCTCCGGTTTTACCGCAGACGTTTAAAACCTCGCCTATTATATACATCCCTTTGTTTTTTTTAGATTCGAAACTATCGCTAACCTCGGCAAGAGGAACTCCGCCTTTTTTAGTCATGGCGTAATCGAATCCCATAGCCGAAAGCCCCGAAAGCTTAAAGTTTTTAATTTTATCTATTATAGACGAAGCGACGGATGAGTCAAATTGAAAATCAGGATTAATCTCGCAATATTCCGATAAAAAATCCGCGAATTTCGGATCAAACATCGATTTTAAAACCTCAAAGACCTTCAAATTTTTAGGCCTGTTTAGAAAAAAATCTTTCATCTTTTTTTCGGAAACTTCCGAAATAAGTTCTATCGTTATCTCGTCTATTTTTTCTCCCAAATAAAACGAAAGCTCCAAAGCGAACGGCCCGGAAATGCCGTAGTCTGTAAATAAAATTTCGTCTTCTATAATCTTTCCGTCAAAAAGCTTGGTTTTTGCGTTCATTCTTATGCCGTTTAAAGCGGAAAGATCGGGCTTTAAAACCTTAAAAGGAGTTATAACTCCGACCGGAGGGATTATTCTATGTCCGAATTTCCGCGCTATTTTCATTCCGAAATCCGTTCCTCCGATCTGAGGGTAAGAAGGACCTCCGCAAGCGATTATAATTTTTTTGGATTTTATTCGATATTTTTTGGAAACAAAATCTTTCTTTTCGTATTGATGCGGAAGAGTTTTAAAACCGATTTCAAAAATATCCGATTTTTTTTCTATATCTAATACCTCGCAAAGCTTTAATATCTCCGCTTTTTTGGTTTTTAAAAAAATATCGAAAGCGTTTACCACGCTCTCCGCTTTTTGAGAAACCGGAAATATCTTTCCCTTTTCTTTTTCTACGGTCATAATACCTAATTTATCGTTAATATACGAAACGATTTTTTCGGGACCGCAGGACGAAAAAATACGATCCAATTTCGGATAATCGTCCGTTATATAAAATCGGGAAGATATATTCGAATTGGATATGTTACACTTGCCGGCTCCTGTAGATAAAATTTTTCTTCCTATTTTCGAATTCTTTTCTATCAAAATGGTTTTAAATCCTTTTTCGGCCAAAACGCAGGCGGAGATCAAACCTCCGGCACCCGCTCCGATTATAGCCACATCGTAAATTTCGGTTCTCATAATGAAATTATATAAAAAATTAGAATCTTAAATATTAAATCGCTTTTGGAAAGTCCATTAAAAAAAGACGATATCCTATTTTGTATAATATTTTTATGATCGTCCTTAACGACAAAAAAATACCAAATCCCAAAAAAATTTCTTTACTTTTAAAAAAAATGGAAATCAAAGACGGAGTATGCGTAATATTAAACGGCAAAATAATAAAAAAAGACCGATGGGAAAAAACCGAAATCAAAGACGGCGATAAAATAGAAATTGTAGGATTTGTGGGCGGAGGATAATATAATTTATGCAAAAACACTTTGAAATAGCCGGGAAAAAACTTAAATCGAGGCTTTTTATAGGAACCGGAAAGCTTCCCACCTATAAGATAATACCCCAAATGCTTTCAAGATCCAAAGCTGAGGTCTTAACTGTGGCCGTGAGAAGAATAAATCCCGATTCAAAAGTAGAAAACATACTGGATTATATACCAAAAAACGCCGTAATAATGGTAAACACATCCGGGGCCAGAAACGCAAAGGAAGCGGTAAGAATAGCCGAGATAGGGGCCGAAATAACGAAAACGGACTGGATAAAAATAGAAATAGAGGCGGATACGAGGTATTTAGCTCCGGACAACGAAGAAACGGTTAAAGCCACAAAAGAATTATCCAGAAAAGGTTTTAAGATATTTCCTTATATAACGCCTGATCTTATAACCGCAAAAAAATTACAGGATGCCGGAGCGGTTTCGGTAATGCCTTTGGGATCTTTTATAGGCACGAACAAAGGGATAACGGCAAAAACTCTTATAGAACCCATAATAAAAGAAATAAAAATACCGGTTATAATAGACGCCGGAATAGGCAGACCTTCTCATGCGGCCCAGGCTATGGAAATGGGGGCGGATGCGGTTTTGGTAAATACCGCGATAGCCATATCCAAAGACCCCGTAAAAATGTCCGAGGCCATGTCGAAAGCCGTTGAAAGCGGAAGAATGGCTTACGAGACAGGCATATTAAAAGAAGAAGACTACGCCAAACCGAGCTCTCCTCTGACCGATTTCTTAAACAACTGATATGTTTTCCGACATAATAAGCCTTGAATTAAAAAAATTTAAAAAAATAAAAAGGGATTTAAACCGCGTTTCCGTTTCATACGAAGAAATAAACGAAAAAAGCTTATTAAAAAACTTAAACTCTAAACTCGAATTGGAAAGGCTTGCGTTAAAGTCGAAAGAAATAACGGATTCCTTTTTCGGTAAAACCGTATTATTATACGCCCCTTTATATATATCCAATTACTGCGTAAACGGATGCGCTTATTGCGGTTTTTCCGCGACAAATCGCATAGAACGAGACAAACTCGAAGATAAAGAAATAGAAAAAGAAATGATTGCGTTAAAAGAAAAAGGATTCGACACTATTTTAATACTCACCGGAGAGGATAGAATAAGATCCGGCGTGGAATACATATTAAAAGCGATAAAAATCGCTCGAAAATATTTCTCGGAAATATTGATAGAAACATACCCTCTTGAACAAGACGAATACAAAAAACTTATAGACAACGGGCTTTGCGGGGTTACTCTTTATCAGGAAACTTACGATAAAAATCTTTATTTTAAACTTCACAAATTCGGTCCAAAGAAAAATTTTGAATACAGGCTTAACGCCATAGAAAGAGCGGTTAAAGCCGGGATAAAAGAAGTAAACATAGGGCCTCTTTTAGGATTAAACAAAAACTTCGATTTTGACGTTTATATGACTCTTATGCACGCTAAGCATATTCAAAACAACTACCCCGAGGTCGAAGTATCCATATCATACCCGAGAATGAGAAGCTCGGTTTCAAAAATAAAAACATACCCGGTTACCGACATAGATTTTGTAAAAATAATATGTCTTTCAAGATTATTTTTAGAAAGAGTCGGGATAAACATATCTACAAGAGAAAACGCTTATATAAGAGACAACCTTATAGGCATCGGGATAACTAAGATGAGCGCCGAATCAAAGACGACGGTAGGGGGATATTTTCAAAATTCCTCCGATTTAAAACAATTTGAGATCGAAGATTCGAGAAGTTTAAACGAAATAATAAAAATCATAGAAAAAAAAGGATATAGACCGGAATTTACCAACTGGGTAAAAATATAATTATGGGAGACATAAACAAAATATTTGAAATTTACTTCGATAAAGAACAAATTAAAAAAATAAGAAACTCCAAGATACTTATAATAGGATGCGGCGGGTTAGGGTCAAACATAGCCCATATTTTATTAAGAACCGGATTTCTAAATCTAACCATAATAGATTTCGATTCGGTGGAACTAAAAAATCTAAATAGACAAAATTTTCTCCCATCGGACATAGGAAAACCGAAGGTTTACGTTTTAAAAAGCAATCTTTTAAAAATCAATCCCAAAGCCAAAATAAAAGCTTTAAACAAAAAGATAAACGAAAACGATTTGAAAAAAATAATCGGGAAATACGAGCCGGATATAGTCGTGGAGGCGGTGGACAAAGAAGAAACTAAAATGTTTATATTTGAAACGGCCGTAAAGATGAAAAAAAAGTTGATTACCGCAAGCGGCATAGCGGATTTTGGAGACGTAGAAAACATAAAAATAATAAGAAAAAAAGATTATACGATAATAGGAGATCTTAAAAAATCAATTAAAGAATTTAAACCTTTAGCGCCCAAGGTCTGCGTGGTGGCATCGATGCAGGCGGATGAGGTTTTAAGAAGAGTTTTAAAAGGAGAAGAGTATGAATAAAAAGGAAAAAATAAAACTTTTTGAAACTCAAAACATATACTGCATAACCGACGAAAAACACTCCAACGGAAGGAATAACATAGAGGTTGTCAAAGAAATGCTTAAAGCCGGGATAAAAATTATTCAGTATAGGGAAAAATACAAAGACCCGATAGAAAAATATAAAGAATGCCTCGAAATAAGAAAACTTACTCAAAAATACGGCGCCGTTTTCATAATAAACGACCACCCGGACCTTGCGATTATGGTAAAAGCGGACGGCGTCCATTTAGGCCAGGAGGATTATCCAGTAGAAGCGGTAAGGAAACTTGTTGGGAAAGATTTTATAATAGGAGTATCGACTCACGAACCGAAACAATATATTAAGGCGGTAAAGGAAAAAGCGGATTACGCCGGAGTCGGCCCGCTATTTGAAACCCATACAAAAGACGATGTCATGCCGCCCGTCGGATTAAAATATCTTAACTGGGTTGTAAAAAACAAAAAAATACCTTTCGTAGCCATAGGCGGAATAAAAGAGCATAACATAAAGGATGTAATCAAAGCCGGTGCGAAATGCGTATGCCTTGTAACCGAGATAACCCAATCTCCGAACATAAAAGAAAAAATAGAAAAACTCAAAAAGAATTTTATATACTAAAATGCAAAACCCATTCGATAAATACGCCGTAGAGTACGATAGATGGTACGATGAAAATAAATTTATTTTTTTATCAGAAGTTGAGTCCATAAAAAAAGCGATAGACTTTAAAACAAACGACTCTATTGAAATAGGAGTTGGGACAGGAAGATTTGCGAAAGCCTTAGGGATAAAGTACGGCATAGACATATCGGAAAACGCCCTTAAAATAGCGCAAAAAAGAGGAATTAAAACCTATAAATCTAACGCCAATAATTTACCTTTTGAAAACGAAAAATTCGGCTCCGTTTTTATTATATTTACCGCTTGTTTTCTAAAAAATCCTTCAAAAGCCGTAAAAGAATCGGTAAGGGTTTTAAGAAAGAAAGGGAAAATAATAATAGCCATGATAAATGGAAACAGCGATATGGGAAGATATTACAAGAAAAAAAGAAAAGAAAATATTTTTTATAAAAAAGCGAAGTTTTATTCGCCAAAAACGATAATAAATATTCTTAAACGAACCGGAATTAAAAAAATCAAAACATATCAGACGCTTTTTACAGATCCCGGGCTAATAAAAAACTCAAAAATCATAGAGAAACCGAGGAATGGACACGATAAGGGCGGGGTGGTTGTAATAAGGGGGGAGAAATGAGCGTTAATATCATTTTCATATCAGTGGGATTCATAGTTTATTTTGTATCCTCTTTTTTCGCTTCTTTCGAAATAGATCCTTTTTATCGTCTATATTACATATTCACGTGGTATTCTTACATATTTATAGTCGATGGTATCATATACTCAATTAAAAGAAATTCGCTTATAATTTCAAGAACATCCGAATTTTTTTATATGCTATTCGTTTCTTTCGGATGGTGGTTTTTATTCGAAATATTCAATATATTTTTAAAAAACTGGTCTTATGTAATGTTGCCTTACGACAACTCTTTAAGATACTTCGGATATATTTTCGCATACGCCACGGTTTTACCTGCGATATTCGAGACATCCGAATTGATAGAAACTATAGGCATATTTAAAAAAATAAAAACAAAAAATTTCAAAACAAATCCAATTAAATTTGATAATATTATATGGGCGGGTATATTATCGACATTATTCGTTTTAATAATACCCAAATATTTATTTCCATTCATATGGTTTTTCCCGTTATTAATAACCGAACCTCTTAATCTGAAATTGGGGACAAGGTCTTTCATAAGAGAGATATCCGGCGGAAATATGGAAAAGGTTTTAAACATATCCTTAGCCGGTTTAATCTGCGGCCTGTTATGGGAGTTTTGGAATTTCAAATCCGGCGCCAAATGGGTTTATCATCTTCCTTTTTTAAACGAACCGAAGCTATTTGAAATGCCGGTATACGGCTATATCGGATTTGTCTTCTTTGCCCTCGAATGCTATTCATTCTATAATCTTTTAAGTTATTTCAAGAAAGGGATATCCTGGGAAGAAGATACCCAAACCCCGATATTTAAAGAAACTAAAAAATATTTCTATCTGATAATTATCGTATCCGTAATACTCATATCCATATTATCCATTAACCTTATAGACAAATTTACGGTAAAAACCTTTACCGCATTTTAATAGGACTTTAGTCCTATACTCAAATAGGACCAAAAATATTTGACTTTAATCAAGATAGCGTTAAACTATATTCAGGAGGAAGTATGAAGAACACCACCTTAATCTTCGTCGCGGCGATAACCTTAGTCGCAAACTTATTCTCCGCAAATAAAGTAATATACGGAGACGACAACAGAAAAGATTACTTTCAAATGACAACCGACATAAAAGAATTAGCCAACTCGGTTGTTTCTTTATGGGATAAGTCAAACGTAAGATTCGACTCCTCCAAAAACAAATACGTTTTGACCACAATGAAATTCGGTGATAGATTAAATTTATGCGAAGACGAACCTTTCAGGGAACAAACCATAGGGGCTTTTTGTTCCGGAGCTTTGATATCAGAAGATACCGTAATTACCGCGGGACACTGCATAACCAATCAATCAAAATGCGATTCGACTTATTTCGTGTTCGGATATGCGGTAAAAAACAGAAATAACCCGAATACCCCTCAGACCGAGTTCGATTCTTCCGAAGTATACCAATGCAAAAACATAGTAAAAACAAATGTAGGCCCTGAACCTACGCCGGATAACCCTCAGGGAACCGGATTGGGACCGGACTACGCGATAGTCAAATTGGACAGAAAAGTTACAAACAAGAAAATTTTAAAAATAAACACGAACCAGAAGTTATCCGCCGGTCAGCAGATGTTTGTAATAGGATACCCGGTCGGACTTCCGGTTAAATCAGCGGACGGGGCCGTGGTAAGAGATCCTTCTCCGAACGGCTACTTCGTAGCCAATCTGGATACCTATGGAGGAAACTCGGGATCTCCGGTATTTAACCAGCAAACTAAACTTATAGAGGGAATACTGGTAAGAGGGGACAATGATTTTGTTCAATCCCCGGCAGGATGTACTATATCCAACAGAGTAGATAATAACGGAGGAAGGGGAGAGGATGTTACAAAAATATCGGTATTATATAAATATCTCTCGGGAATAGTTCCGGAAATTAGAACTCAAAGCGCTGTAAAAAGCGTAAGAGTCGAAACCAATTTTGATTCTTTCGACACCTCTAAAGCCCTAAACTTCAGTTTCGACAGATAATTTTAAAATTACCCAGGCTTAAACCCCCTTCGGTTTTTACCGAGGGGGGTTTTTTATTTTATTAGACTATCTTGCCTGATTCTTCGAATTTAAAACGCATGGCTCTGGGCAAAAGTTTTTTGGATTTGTCGTGTTTTCCGACCGCTATTATTAGAGGGACGATATTATCTTCGGGTATCGAAAAATTCTTTTTTATCGCCTCTTCGTCAAATCCGTCCATCGGATGAGAGTCAAAACCCAGAGATTTTGCACAAATCATCAAGTTCATTGCAAAAAAAGAAGCGTTTTTAATCGCGAATAATTTTCTTTTAAGTTCGGTATTTTCTTTTCCGTATAATGCGGTTGAAAAGTTTTTATATCCTTCGGCGGTTTTTTTGTCTAGATACCCCAAATTCACCCAGTTTTCCAAAACTCTATCTATATGCTCTTCCAGAGCTTTGGTATCGGCTATTACTATAAAAACTACCGAAGCGTCGACAACCTTTCTTTGATTCATTGCCGCTTTCATAAGTATCTCTTTTTTTTCCTTGGATTTTACCGCTATAACCTTCCACGGTTGTAAATTCATTGAAGAAGGAGCAAGAGCTGCATAATCGCAAATCTTTTTTATTTCTTCGTCCGAAATAACGAAAGAAGGGTCGAAGTTGGCGACCGAACGCCTTTCCGTTACAACATCTATATATTCCATAAAACCTCCTCAAAAAAACATTTTATTTTTTTCCTGAGAAATCCCTAACAAAATTATATAAAATATATCTATTAAGGTAAAGCAAACCGACTGGCAGAGACAAATGGTCGAGTTTAAGTGTTTTTAACTCGAATTCGGCGATTTATCTTTGATTATGGAGTTTGCTATGTTTTTATCTCAAGGAGAAAACGATATGATTTCCAAGGTTTTTAAAAACATAGAACTATTCAATAAACTATCCGATTCGGACATTAAAAAACTTCAAAAGATAGGTAAAATAAAAAAATACAAAAAAGGAGATATAATTTTTAATAAAAACGAAATAGGCAAAACTTTTTTCATAGTTAAAAGCGGAGAAGTAAAGATATTTACGAGTATAGGAAGAAAAAACAAGATTTTATCTTTAATAGGGGAAAAAAATTTCTTCGGAGAACTCGCGCTTTTGGGTGTGAAATATAGAACTGCCTCCGCCGTATGCGAAAAAGACTCGGAGTTATATGTAATAAGCGCAAACGAGTTTCAAAATTTTTTGTTTAAACATAAAGATTTTATGATTAAAATGCTATACATAATGGCCGAAAGATTGAAAAGAGCGGATGAGGAAATAGAAAATCTTATATTTCATAACATGTTCGGAAGAGTGACAAAGTTCATATACGAAAGATATATTCAAGAAAAAAACGAGAAAATAAAAATAAGCCAGCAGGAAATAGCCAAAAATATAGGTACTACGAGAGTTCCGGTAAACAGGATAATTTCTCACTTAAAAAACAAAGGTATAATAGAATGCAAAAGAGAAATGATTTGCATATTAAAGCCGGAAAAAATAAAAAAGATAGTCGAAGGAATGAGATAATGAATACCGTAAGAGGATTTAAAGATATAATATATCCAGAGTCTTTCAAAATTTCGGAGATAGAAAGGATATCGAGAGAGGTTTTTGAAATTTTCAATTATAAGGAAATAAGAATACCGACGGTAGAATATCAAGAATTATTCATAAAATCCACCGGAGAAACGACGGACATAGTAGAAAAAGAAATGTATAAATTTGAAGACGCATCAAAAAGAATTTTAGCTTTAAGGCCCGAAGGAACTCCCGGGGTAGCAAGAGCTTATATAAACAACAACCTTAACATAAAGGGAGAAAATACAAAATATTTCTATATCGGCAACATGTTCAGGGCGGAACGGCCTCAGGCGGGAAGGTTTAGGGAATTTGAGCAAATAGGGGTGGAATACATAGGAACGAACTCCGCTTTTTCGGACGCTGAGGTTATAATAATGCTGGATACGATACTTAAAAAAATAGGGATCAAATCTTATCAAATAGAAATAAACTCCATAGGCTGCTTTGAATGCAGAAAAAAATACAGAGAAGTATTAATAGAAAACTTAAAGAAGCTTGAATTGTGTGATTTATGCAAACAAAGAATAGAGAGAAATCCGTTGAGAGTTCTGGACTGCAAAATCGACAAAGAAAAATTTTCATCCATCCCTTCCATACATCTATGCGGAAACTGCCAGGATCACCATAAAACTTTGAAAGAATTGCTTACCAAATCTAACGTAGATTATAAAGAAAACAAACTTCTGGTAAGAGGACTTGATTATTATACAAGAACGGTTTTCGAGTTTAAAACCGCTGAGTTAGGTTCCCAGGATGCCATAGCGGCCGGAGGAAGATACGACGATCTTATAAAATCCATGGGAGGTCCAAATTCGCCGAGCGTCGGCTGGGCTATGGGAGCGGAAAGAATTTTAATGCTATGCGAAAAAGAAAACATATCTTTTAAAAATAAGCCTTTATGTTTCGTAATAACCGCCGACCAAAAATATTCCGAATACGCTTTCGAGTTGCTATCAAGCCTCAGAAATAGCGGAATCAAGTCGGATTTTTCAAGCTTTCACCAAAGTTTAAAATCTCAAATGAGAAGCGCAAACTCAAACGGCGCGAGATACGCTTTAATAATAGGAGAAGAGGAATTTATTTCCAATACGGTTACGATTAAAGACCTTTCAACCGGAGAACAATCCAAAAAAGAAAAAGACAATCTTATAAAAGAGCTTTTAAAGATTATTTAAAACAAAAACGGAGAAAATTATGATGAGAACACATACCTGCGGAGAATTAAATTTAAAAAACGAAGGCCAAAAGGTCAGTTTATGCGGATGGGTGGACTCGAAAAGAAATCACGGAGGAGTTCTTTTTATAGTTTTAAGAGATTTATACGGAATAACTCAGATAGTCGTCGAACCTTCCAACAAGCATTTTAATTCTGCCGAGAATTTAGGAAACGAATATGTGATAAAAGCTGAAGGAACGGTAAGAAAAAGACCCGAAGGTAACGCTAATAAAAACATACCGACCGGAGAAATAGAGGTTTACCTTGAAAATCTGGAAATACTAAATACTTCCAAAGAGCCCGCGTTTGCCATAGCCGAATACATAAACGTAAACGAGGAAACCAGATTAAAATACAGATACCTGGATATAAGAAGAGAAACCATGAAAAAAAATCTGGTATTTAGAAGCAAAATAGCCCAGGTTGTAAGAAACTATCTTTACTCGAATAATTTTAACGAAGTGGAAACCCCGATACTTACCAAATCCACCCCGGAAGGCGCCAGAGACTTTTTGGTTCCTTCAAGGATAAACCCCGGAAAATTCTACGCTCTTCCGCAATCTCCTCAAATGTTTAAGCAAATTCTTATGGTAAGCGGTATGGACAGATACTTTCAGCTTGCCAGAAACTTTAGAGACGAAGATTTAAGAAGCGATAGGCAGTTGGAACATACTCAGATAGATCTGGAAATGAGTTTTGTAAACGAAAGGGATGTGGCTTTGATTGTAGAGGGGATGATGAAAGAGGTTTTTAAGTTTGCCGGCTACGACATAGAAACCCCTTTTATGGATATGGAATACGAAGAGGCGATGTTAAAATACGGAACGGACAAACCGGATTTGAGATACGATTACGAAATAAAAGAGGTAACCGAGATATTCAAAAATACCGAATTTAAAATATTTAGGCAAACCGTGGAATCTAACGGAACGATTAGAGGGATAAACGCGAAAAACGCCCATCAATACTCAAGAAGCGAAATAGACAAACTCACCGAGACTTTAAAATCAAACGGCGCCAAGGGACTTGTGTGGTTAAAGATGAAAGACGGCAAAATAGATTCTTCTATTTCAAAGTTTTTGAAAGAAATGGAGGTCGAATCTCTTAAAAAGTCTTTCGACATAAAAGAAGGGGATACCGTATTTATATTAAGCGACGACAAAAAAAACATACTTAATTACATAGGGATTTTAAGAAACGAAATAATAAAAAGAGACCAGAATCCAAAAAAGAAATGGGCTTTTTTATGGGTCAGACATTTCCCACTTTTAGAATGGAAAGCCGACGAAAACAGATACGACGCCACACACAACCCTTTTACCGCTCCTTTACCCGAGGAACTATATAAATTGGACAAAAAAGAGGAACTTGAAAACATAAAATCATGCCAGTACGACCTGGTATTAAACGGGGTGGAGTTGGGATCGGGTTCGGTTAGAAACCATAGAAGGGAAATACAGGAAAAAATATTTAAACTTATGGGATACTCCGAGAAAGAAATTTATGAAAAATTCGGAATGCTGGTCGAAGCTTTGGGATACGGCGCTCCGCCTCACGGAGGAATAGGAATAGGATTCGACAGGCTTATAGCGGTAATATGCGGATACGATTCCATAAGAGAGGTTATAGCTTTTCCAAAAACCACAAGCGGAATATGTCCTATGACCGAAGCACCGTCGGAAGTGGGAGAAAAACAATTAAACGAATTGAAAATACAAATTAAAAAATAAAAAATAAAATATGAAATATCCCGATTGGATAGTAAAAGAAGTGGGAGAAAAAAAAAGATTTTTTCATAAAGAAGAAAACGCCATAGAAACCGACGAAGACCTTAAAGAGTATAGAGCAAACACCATATGTTACGAAGCGAAATGCCCCAACAAAGGAAAATGCTTTAAAGAAAAACACGCCACTTTTTTAATACTGGGGACCGAATGCACAAGAAATTGCAAATTTTGCTCGGTTTCGAAAGATAAACCAAAACCTCCGGACCCGAAAGAACCGGAAAAAATAGCAAAGCTTGTGGAAAAATGGCAAATTAAATACGTAGTTTTTACGTCTCCAACGAGAGACGACTTAAAAGACGGGGGAGCAGAACAGTTTAAAGAAACTATAACTCAAATAAAAAAGCTATCTCCAGATACTATAATTGAGCCGCTAATTCCCGACTTTAAAGGAAATACTAAGTCCTTAGACTCAATATTGTCGGCAAATCCGGAGGTTATCTCTCACAACATAGAAATGCCGGAAAGATTATATAAGGAGATAAGACCCAAAGCAAATTATAAAAGAAGCCTTGAAACAATAAGATATATAAAAGAAAAATCTCCAAAAACCATAACCAAATCTTCTTTAATAATCGGTTTGGGCGAAAATATGGAAGAAATCAAAAAGACATTGACCGACATTAAAAACAATTTATGCGATATAATAGTAATAGGACAGTATTTAAATCCGACGGAAGAACATTATCCTATAATTAAATTTTACTCCCCAAAAGAGTTTAAAGAAATTGAAAACTACTCCCTACAAATCGGATTTAAAGCGGTAGTATCTTCTCCGCTTGCAAGAACATCTTACACGGCCTACGAGGCTTACAAAAAAGCGGTAACATAAAGTGAATCTTTTTTTCCATAATACCAAAGCCAACAAATATTCGATAAACTCCCTGTCTTTTGTCGTAGAAGATTTAAAAGATTTAAAAGTCCGTTTTTTTTACGAAATTTCCGAAATAGAAAACATAATAAATAAAAAAGAAACCGACATATTCGTGTTTTCTTTTATGACCCCTTTTTATGAAAAAGAAAAAAAACTTTCTATTTACTTAAAAACAAAATACCCGAAATCTTTAACCATCGCGGGCGGGCCTCATATATACGACAAAAACTCATCGGAAATATCAAACCATTTCGATTATGTTTTTATAGGGGAAGGGGAAGAAACGTTTAAAGAATTTATAAAAAACTTAACAAACGGCTTACTTCCAAAAAATAAGGTTATTAAAAATTTTAAAAACATAGACATAAACTCATATCAATCGGTTTCGGATAAATTTAAAAGATTCGGTTCGATTGAGATTACGAGAGGATGCCCTTACAGTTGTTTTTATTGCCAGAACCCTTTTAATATGGGAAAGATTCAAAGGCACAAAAAAATAGAAAACATAATAAAAGAAATAGAAATACTTTTAAAAAACGATTTTACCGACATAAGATTTATTACTCCGGACCTCGCCTCTTACGGTTCGGTAAACGGAAAAGATTTAAATCTAAAAGAATTCGAATCGCTGGTTAACGAGACAAACAAAGCGGTAAAAGGGAAAGGAAGGGTTTTTTTGGGGAGCTTTCCTTCGGAAATAAGGCCCGAACATATAACCGAAGATATCGTTAAAATATTAAAGGGGAAAACTTCGGCCAAAAGGATAATAATAGGAGGACAAAGCGGAAGCGACGAGATATTAAAAAAAATAAATAGAGCTCACACCTCATCCGACATAATAAAAGCCGTATCCATATTAAGAAAAAACGATTTAGAGGCGGATGTGGATTTTATATTCGGTTTTCCTTTCGAAACCGAAAAAGATTTAAACGAATCTAAAAAAATAATAGAAATATTGACTCAAAAATACTCGGCCAGAATTCATCTCCATTATTTTATCCCTCTTCCTAACACGCCTTTTGAAAATTTAAAACCAAAGCCGATCGATTTAAAAACCAGAAGATTTCTATCCTCTCTTACTTCAAAAAACATAGCTTTCGGCCAGTGGGAAAATCAGATAAGATTAGGACATAAGTCCTAATTCGAATTAGGCAAATCGTAATTGAAAATAGCTCAAATATCTTTATAATATAAAAAGGAGGAGATATGAATAACATAAAAAAGATAATAATGTTACTGTTAACGATAGCAAACGGTTTATATTTAAGTTCTCAAAATATAGATTTTGACAACCAATCCAAATTAAACATACCTCAATTGCAACTTCCCAACGTTCAACCGGCCATAGGAACCGAAGAAAAGGTTTCGAAAATAGTCGGCGGAGTGACAACGACAAACTCGGAATTTCCTTTCATAGTTTCCTTACAACATTCTTACTACGGCCATTTCTGCGGAGGCTCATTAATAGCAAAGGATTGGGTTTTAACCGCGGCTCACTGCGTAGACGGAATAACTCCTTCTTACATAGTAACGGGCATAAGCAAGCTCACGGATACCGTCGGTCAAAGATTTACTCCGGTTAAAATAATAAAACATCCTTCCTGGAATTCCCAGACAATGGACTACGACTACGCTTTAATCAAATTAAGCGGACAATCCTCCGCTCCGATTATAGAATTAAACACGCTGGAATTAAACGCCGGAACCAATCTAACGGTAGCGGGGTGGGGACTTACCAAAGAAAACGGAGACATCTCCAATACGCTTCAAAAAGTAACTCTTCCGCTCGTATCCAAAACAACCTGCTTAAAAGCTTATCCTAACGCCATAACCGACAGAATGATATGCGCGGGTTACGCCACCGGCGGGAAAGACTCATGTCAGGGAGATAGCGGCGGTCCTTTGGTATACAAAACCTCTTCAAAAGCGTATCTTGTCGGTGTGGTTAGCTGGGGTGAGGGATGCGCGAGAGAAGGGAAATATGGAATTTATTCAAAGGTAAGCGCCGTTAAAAACTGGATAGAAAACACCGTAAAAACGGGAAGTTCAAGCTCACTTATACTCGATTATTGATATACCGATAAACATTAATAAAAAAAGCGGGGAAAATCTTCTCCGCTTTTTTTATTTTAAAGCCCCAACTCCGAGCTTACTTCTCTCATCGCGTTTAACGACAAATCTATAAAATCTTTCAAAGGAATATTTATTTTTTCGCACTCCATTATTACACTTCTGTCCGCCCCGGCCGCAAATCTTTTATCCTTAAATCTTTTAATTACCGATTCCGGCTTTACGCTTGAAAGTTTTTTATCGGGATATACCAGAGCGGTGGCTATTATCAATCCCGTGACCGTTTCTCCGGCTCTTAAAGCTATATGAAAAGGCTCTTCGGAAACTTTTTCCCATGCAACGGGATTATGCATTTTAACGGCTTCTATAATATCTTGCGATATCCCGTTTTCTTTAAGTATCTCTACGGCCTTGTGAGTATGAGTTTTGATATCCTGAGCCGTAAGCTCCACGTCTATATCGTGTAAAAGACCGCAAAGACCCCATTTTTCCGGGTCTTCGTTTAGTTTTAAAGCCAATTTTTTCATAACGGCTTCGGCGGCTATCGAATGTTTTATTAAATTTTCGTTTTTAACGTATTTTCTTAATAAATCCAGAGCCTCGTTTCTTGTCATAAACTCTCCTTAAAATTATTTTATAAAATTTGTAAAATTATAAATATGGCGGAAATAGAATTGGGTTTGTACCATTATAAACTTATATATTCGATAGTAACCATTTTAGAAAGTTCGAAATTAATAAAAAATACGATCTCCGATTGTTTTTATAAAATAACGGTTTCCATAAATCCAGATTTATCGATACTGTTCTTATACGACGAGCAAAACAAGTTAAAGCCTTTTTTATCTCAGGGCATAGAAATAGAAAAAATAAAAGAAATAGATTGGGAAAAAGACGGAATAATTTCTAAAACTATTGAATATTCTCTTCCCATAAAAACGGATTCCTTAATTCAGGATAAAAACCTGAAAAATACTTATCTGGTTTTACCCGGTTTGGGATATAAATTGGACTCCATCATTTCGATTCCCATATCCTACGATAAAAACAATTACGGTTTGTTATTTTTCGCAAACAAAGAAAAAAAATTTACTCCCCACGAATTTGAAACTCTCAAAATAATATCAAGCCAAATAAGCTATCACTTTGAAATAAACGATTTGACCGAACAGGCGGATAAAAAATGCAAATATTTCTCGGTTATATTGGATCAAATGAGCTCCGGAATAATAATATATTCGGCAAACAACCTAAAATTCATGAATAAAAAAGCCGAAATAATAACCGAAAGAGAAGGAGTAAAAAACGAAAATCTTTTAAATCTGATAAAAGAAATAGTTCAAAATCAAAAATCCGTTTCGAGGATGGAAACAAACATAATTTTTGGCGGAAAAAGCAAATTAATAGGTTATTCCGCAAACTTCGCAAAAATAAACGGCGAAGACACGGTCATACTGGTATTCCAGGATATAACTCAATTTGCTAAAAGATAATTTAAAACTCCGCATATCCGGGAACTCTGGGATATGCACAAACGTCTCTTATATTCCCTATACCCGTGACCAGCATCATCATTCTCTCAAATCCCAAACCGAAACCGCTGTGAGGAACGGTACCGAACCTTCTCAAATCCAGATACCACCAGTAAGAATCTATGTTCATATTAAATTCTTTCATTTTCTCGATTAAAACATCGAGTCTTTCTTCTCTTTCGCTTCCTCCGACCAGCTCTCCTATTCTCGGGACCAAGAGGTCCATACCTCTTACCGTTTTACCGTCTTCGTTTAGTTTCATATAAAAAGCGGCGACATTTTTGGGTTTATTATACATTATCACCGGTTTTTTGAAATAATGCTCGACTAAAAACCTTTCATGTTCGCTTGCAAGATCAGTTCCCCAACTTACTTTATTTTCAAATCTTTCGTTTTCCTTTTCCAAAATTTTAACCGCGTCGGTATAAGTAAGCCGTTCGTATTTTGTTTCGATTACATTTTTTAAGTTATTAATAAGATTGGGTTCGACGAACTTAGCAAAAAGCTCTATATCGAGTGAGCAGTTATCCATAACATGTTTTGTTATGTTTTTAACAAAATCTTCGGCGAGATCCATATCGTCGTATATATCGTAAAACGCCATCTCGGGTTCTACCATCCAGAACTCCGCCGCATGTCTATAAGTATTTGAGTTTTCGGCTCTGAAAGTTGGACCGAATGTGTAAATTTTGCCCAATCCCAAAGCCAAAGTCTCGCCCTCCAACTGCCCGGAAACTGTAAGATAAGTTCTTCTTCCGAAAAGGTCTTTGGAAAAATCCACATTGCCGTCTTTGTCTATAGGAAGATTTTTTATGTTGCCTATATCGAAAGCCGATACGCTAAACATCTGTCCAGCGCCTTCGCAATCCGAAGAGGTTATAATGGGGGTATGTACATAAAAAAAACCGTTATCTCTAAAATATTTATGTATCGCAAAACTAAGCTCGGACCTTATTCTTAACATGGAAGCGTATTTGTTGGTTCTCGGTCTTAAATGAGCGACGGTTCTCAAAAACTCGTCGGATGTCTTTTTCTTTTGAATGGGATATTTTTCCTGATCGCATTCTCCCAAAACTAATATTTCTTTCACTTTAACTTCGTATTTCTGGCCTTTGGCGGGGGATTGGACCAAATCTCCGATAACTTTAACCGAAGCTCCGTTTACTATTTTGGCAAGTACGGATTGAAATTTGGGATCGGAATTATCTATTACTATTTGAAGATTCTGTCTAGTTGAACCGTCGTTTAACTCCGCAAAAGATTGGCTTTTAAGGTCTCTTCTCGTTTTTACCCATCCCATCAAAGTAATATCGTTAACCGTTTTATCGTTTAAAAGGATTTCTTTTATCGTAGCCGTTTTCATTTCCTTCTCCTTTTTTCAGAGAGCTCTTCGTCGCTAAGCTTTGAAACCGAAACGAGTTCAACGAAACAATTTTTATCTTCCGCCATATAATCTTCCATAACATATCCGACGCCCGGAGCGTAATATCTTGTCGCCATCCCGGCGTCTCCGCCGGCTATTTTTGTAAGAACTTTAAGACAGTTGGTAAATTTTCCGGCTTTAATGGAAAGTTTGTCTGTCATAGATACTATCTCGTTGGAATCCGGATACTCGTCCCACTTAACACCTTCTTTCGGAGGTATGGGAAACTCTTTTCTTCCTCCAACGACTATGCCGTCGGTAGTAATAACCCATTTGGAATCTTTTTTTATTTTAAATTCGGTCGTATGTTCGTCTCTCAATACAAACTTCATTCTGGCGTCGGCCACGGCATTTTTTCCTTTTTTATTTATTTTAATTATATCTATATATACCCTGGCTATCCCGTCAAATTCCGAACTTTTAAACTCATACTCATATCTTGTTTTTTCTTTTAACGGAAAATAGTCTTTTGGCATACTCGCTCCTTATAATAAAAACCTCTATAAATTCAATTATACAAAAAATGATATAAGGGTTATAAATAAAATTATCATATATAGAAAAACCCCCGTCATTTTTAGTAAAATAAAGATAAGGGCATATTTTGGGCGTGTAGCTCAGCTGGGAGAGCGCCTCGTTCGCAACGAGGAGGTCGTGGGTTCGATCCCCATCACGTCCATTCTACTACACTAAAGCTTCGTAGAATAATCATAAGTATTTTAAGAACGAGGCGCTGTGACGCCATTTTTGCTTCTTGATTTGCTAAGTCACCGAACCCGAGTGAGCAACGAGGAGGTCAGAGGGTTTGCTCCCCATCTCGTCCATTCTACTACGCTAAGCATTGAAAAATAATAGAACGATATTTCGAATTAAAGATTTAAATAATCTGGATTAATGAACTTTTTATTTTTCGGCTTAAAAATTTAAATCTATAATTATTAAAATATATTTAGTTATGAAGGATATTAAAAAATATTTTTTGGTATTTTTAGGAAGCTTATTTGTAGTTATAGGCGTAATAGGGATTTTTTTGCCTTTGCTTCCTACAACCCCTTTCCTTCTAATAGCGTCGTACTGTTATCTAAAAAGCTCTCAAAAACATTACGACCGGCTTATCAATAGCAGATATTTAGGCAAATATATAAAAGACTATGTTGAGAAAAAAGAAATACCCATAAAAGTAAAAATATCGAGCATATCTATTCTATGGATAACGATAATAATATCCGCGGCATCTATAAATAAATATTATCTAAAAATATTGCTTTTATTTATAGCTATTGCGGTAACTTTGCATATAATCAAATTAAGAAGCAAAAGATAATTTTATCTTCCCATTCTTTCCCTTTTGGCTTTTTCTTTGGCTTTTAAGTGTTCTTCGTATTTGACGTTGAAAACGTGTTTGCCGGTATTATCCGCAACAAAGTATATGGCGTCTATCTGAGCCGGGTTTAAAACGGCTTCTACCGATTTTTTCCCGGGAGAGCATATCGGGGTAGGAGGAAGCCCTCCGACATAATAAGTATTATAAGGGGAAGGTATTTCGAGATCTTTATATGTAAGCCCTTTTTTCCAATATCCTAAAGCGTACTGAACGGTAGGATCCGCTTCCAAAGGCATTTTTTTCTTAAGCCTGTTTAAATATACCGCGGCTATAAGACCTCTTTCCTCGTCGAAAACCGCTTCTCTTTCAACTATCGAGGCTATTATCATTACTTTATACTCGTCAAGCCAATCCGGTATTTTATAAACGGAAAACAAAGGCCTTATGTTTTTATCAAAGGTATCTTTAAAGACTTTTATCACCTCTTCTTCGCTCATATTTTTATTAAAATAATAAGTGGAGGGGAAAAGATATCCTTCCAGAGATTCTTTTTTTACTATTTCCATAAACTTTTTTTCGCTTCTAATAACCCCGTTTTTATATAGTCTTTCGGCTATTTGTTCGGCCCTCCATCCTTCGGGTATAGAGACTTTTATCGAGTTTAAATATTTTTGATTTATCATTTTATATAAAACTATTTCATGCGGAGTATATTTCATAAAAACATATTCGCCCGGATTTATTTTTTTATCCGTTTTTGTCAGCTTTACAAGGGCTTTAAAATAAAAAGATGAAATTATTATATTATTTCGTTTAAGTATTTTCGATATTTCTATGGCATTCGACCCTTCAGGTATGAATATCTTAACGGTTTCTCTCGGCATATAAACATAAATCCAGATTAAAGCCGCCATAATAAAGACCGAAATAAAAATAGCTAAAATAATTTTTTTCATAAAAGTTTTACCTCAAAAACGGTTTCGTATTTCGGACCCCTTGAACTCAATACGGAATTCATTAAAGCTATGTTTTCAAAAAAACCGAAAGCTTTGTCGAATTGAAATTGCGATATATGCGATACTTCGTCTTTAAAAAGCAACGATTTGACTCTCGCCAGAGTTATATGAGGAACGAAATTCTCGTTGGTATAAATTTTATTTCGATTAAGAATATCCTTTATTTTCAAATGGATATCGTTAAGCATTTCGGAAGCTTCTTTATCCACATCGGCCCATATTACTTTAATTTTTTCTTTATCGGGAAAATACCCCAATCGAGTTGAAAAAAATTTAATTTTGTTTAGGTTTTTAAAAATTTCAAAAGATTTCATCAAATTATATTTATGTTCGTCGTCTATTATGTCTCCTAAAAAAAAATAGGTCAAATGAATATTTTCCTTTTCCACAAACTTTAATTTATTATAAACTTCAAATTTAGAATTTTTAACGAAAGAGTTGAATTTTAACAAAACATCTATATATTCATCGTTTATCTTTGAAGCTATAAAAAATCTCATTTTTTAAGAGTGCCGGTATTTTTAATATTTTGTTTCTTTTGTTTTGTTTGACCGACATTTTTTTTAAAAAGAGCTTCCCTAAATTTTTGTCTATGCTCGTTATCGAATTTCTTCCATTTCTTCTTATGAGCTATAAGGTTTTTTTTGGTCTCGGTTAAGCTTCTTTTGTATTTTAAAAACCTGGAAAGTTTGGTTACTTTTACTCTTTTGGAAGAAGAAGTTAACGAAGTTTCGGAGTTTTTGGTTATTTTAATCGCTTTGGTTTCATCCTCGTTTTCTCCCGGATATAAAAAAACCTCGCCTTCGTCGAACACCGCGGCGGATGTTTCATCCTGAAACTTTGAATATTCCGCGGCAAACTCCGTCCCTCTGACCGCAACGAGAGCCGAAGGGGTTTTTATTTTTAAAGACATTTTACTTTTATTCAAACTTTCCATTTTTGAGACTACGGAGCCTAAAGACAAACTAAACACCATATCGTTTGAAGGTTCCGTTATTTCCAGCTCCGTATTTCTTTCCAATCTTATAACGCCTATATTGTTTATGTATATGTTGGCGTAACCGTCGTATCCGGTTTTTATCGTATCCCCGGCCTCCAAAGGATACTGGTAATTATCCGTCAAATCCGCTTCTTCTTCGTATGAAGTTATTACTTTTACGTTTCCGCCTATTCTTTCTATCCTTATATCCATAGCTCCCGATGAAGCGTTTTGAGACTCCTGCATTTTAAGGGCCTGGTCGAGCATTTTTTTATACTGATTGATATCGTTTTGGCCGAAAACCGGAAAACAAAAAACGAATAAAATTAATAAGGTTTTCATACGCCCCCTTAAACTATTTTTCTAAAATGCCTTTTCCCGCATTGAAGTACAAACCCGCCTTTATCTATTAACTTGTCTTCCAATACTTTTTCTCCGTCTATTCTCACGGCTCCGCTTGAGATAAGCCTTCTCGCTTCGTTATTGCTTTTTGCTCCTCCGCTAAATACTATAAGCTGAGAAAGCTTGGAAGGAGTGTTCAACTTAAATTCGAGAATATCGTCCGGGATTTTATTTGCGGAAAAAACTTTTTCAAAGTTTTCTTTGGCCTTTAACGCGTTTTCCTTATCGTAAAACCTTTCCACCATAATAAAAGCCAATTCCTTTTTTGCCTCCATAGGATGTTTGTTTTTTACTTCTTTCATATCCGCGTCTGTCAGAAGCTCGTAATAATCGTACATAAGCTCGTCGGGAATAGACATGATTTTCCCGAATATATCCGCGGGAGTGTCGTTGAAAGCGATATAGTTTTTATAAGATTTGGACATTTTTTTGGCTCCGTCCGTTCCTATCAAAAGGGGGACGGTTATGCATATCTGAGGTTTCATACCGTACATTTTTTGCAAATCTCTTCCCACAAGCAAATTAAAAATCTGGTCCTGCCCTCCGAGCTCCACATCCGCTTTTACCGCGACCGAATCGTAACCCTGAAAAATGGGATAAAGTATTTCCAGCAAGCTTATCGGATTTTCGTTTTTCATCCTATTTTTAAAGTCTTCTCTTTCGAGCAACCTGGAAATAGTTATGTTTTTGGCTACGCCGAAAAGCTCTATTTTATCCGAGTCGTAACTTACGAATTTTTTAAGCCATTCGGAATTAAATCTGACTTCCGTTTTATTTTTATCCAATATTTTAAAAGCCTGATCGGTATAAGTTTTCGCGTTTTCCATTATTTTTTCAAGAGGCAAAACCGGTCTTGTAGTGTCTCTGCCGCTCGGATCCCCTACCTGAGAAGTAAAATCGCCTATTATTAAAACGGCTTTATGACCCAAATCTTGAAAAGCTCTCAATTTATTTAAAACCACGCTATGTCCCAGATGCAAATCGGGGCTTGTGGGATCTACTCCCAACTTAACTATAAGGGGTCTTTTTTCTTTAAGTTTTTCTATCAATTCGCTTTCGCTTACTATGTCTACCGTTCCTCTTTTTATTATTTCAATTTGTTTTTCCATAATAACCTCAAAACAATATTTTACAATTTTTATATATATTTAATGAAAGACGACCTATTAGTTTAAAGTCTAAAGTTTAATGTTCAAAGTTCAATGTTTAATGTCATATGTCAGAGAATAGAGAGGAGAGAATAGGGGATAGAGACCATAAGTTGCATGTTTAAAGTTGAAAGTTGCACGACAAGAACAAAATGTCGTAAGTTTAAAGTTAAATGTTCAAAGTTTAATGTTGAACGAGCGGAACCAAATGTCTAAAGTTTTCTCTATACATCCATACATCTATGCTTCTATACATCTAATTTTCTCCAACTATTTAAAATTATGCCTGAATGGCCCTTGACAAGTCAATATGGCTATATTAAAACTATATTAGGAGAAATTATGATAAAAATATCCCTAATCTTATTTTTAATGACCCCGATTTATATTTTTTCTCAAGATTTATACGATTTTAATACGGTAAGGCAGGACGCCACAAGGGTTTCGGTTCCCTCGGTGAAAGCTCCGACCGTAGTAGAATCTTCTCAGAAACAAACCGAACAGTCGGCAAGAGGATTTTGTTCCGTAGAACAAGCCGCCGATAAACTTTTAAGGCTTTCAAACAGCAATACCCTGGGATTTTCCGATTCCGGACTTTTGGAGCATTACGCCTCAAAAGTAAAAGAAGACTGCGGTCCGTTTAAATATATTCCCGCTCAAATTAAAAATCCGGGTTCGCCGGATCTGGTATGTTATAGGCTTGGGGGAGAATGCTCTAACGGCTATGAAGGATACTCCGAATCAAACTGCGCGATAGAAACGGATAGATATAAACTTGCTCAAATATACTCCCGCATGATCAAAGAAAGAGACCAAAAAGCCTTGGAACACGTAAAAAAAGTAAGAGAGAAAGCCATGGCGGCGGCCGAGGAAATAGTATCTAAAAAGGTCGCTAAGAAATTGGCCGATAATCCATTCGAGCAGGTAAGGCTAAGCTGGGGAGATATGTATGAGATGAGAAAGGAACTTGCGAAACTTTTAAGCGAAAAATACGGAGTTTATAACGTTAACGTCGTAATAAACGCGGTTGGAGAGTTTATGTTTTCAAATTTCGAATATTTTTCTCCTTTGATAGCTTTAAGCGGACCCGCCGGTTTTGTGGTTTTGACCGGTCTTCCCATAGGAGAAGAAACTTTTCAGTGCAACATAAGCGTTAGAAACATATTGATTAAAGGCGGATTAAGCGCGGCTACTAAACTTGTTATGAAGGTCCCGATAATAAAATCGGACAACGTCGCGGGGGTTTTCGCCGACAAATTTATAAAAAGCGCGACTACTTCCGAGGCCTCCAAATGGGTCAAACATTTTTTCGGAGACGGACTTGAGGTTCAAAACGTAAGCGTGGTAAAACAATACGGAAAAGAATTCGCTTTAATAACGGTAAAATCGGCTTTGGGAACCGGGCAGTATTACTCCAACCAATCAAACAAATAAAATACCTATCTGCCTTCGGCTATATCTTTTAGAATGCTTTTTAAAGTTTCGTTGTCTATCTTATATTTTAAAGTTATTTCTTTTACCTTAACATCCGAATTTTCAAACCTCTCTTTTACTATCTTAGCCGAAAACTTTTTACGGTTTAATTCTCGCGCGGTTTTGAGTATTTCTTTTTTTATAAGCGTTTTTGCCTTATCTATTTCTTCTCTTCTCATAGCGGCAGCAGTTTCAACCTCCGACATTTTCAAAATGTCTCTGTAATATTCAAATTTCAACTCCTCATGCTTAAATATCTCTTTTTCGGCCTCTTCCCATCTTTTCTTCAAAATATCTTTTACATATATCAAAGCCGCAACGGGATTTTTTACGATTATAGCCTCTTTGTCCCATGGAAGCCTCTTTTGTGTTTTTATGGCGAAACACAAAAGCATCTTCGGATCTTTTACATTGTCCAGCAACTCTTCGGCTTTCTCGAATTGTTCGGAATCGAGAAAGCGTAAAAAATCGTAAAGTTTTTTTTCTTTGTTTATGTCTTTTTTCATAAAACCACCCTCAGTTTTTTTATTATATAAAATTTTTTTAAAAAAATATATAATTTAATAAGGTGAAAAAATTAAATAAGGAGAGTTTATGAGCATACACAAAAATCAACCCAAAGGATTATTCTTATTGTTTTTTGTGGAGATGTGGGAAAGATTTTCATATTACGGTATGAGAGCTCTTTTGGTTTTATATATGATAAAATTTTTACAATTCTCAACCGAGAAATCGGGCCAGATATACGGGTGGTATACCGGGATGGTTTATTTGACCCCTTTAATAGGCGGATATATAGCCGACAGGTACTTAGGCCAAAGAAAAGCGATAGTCATAGGCGGAATACTTATGGCTTTAGGACACTTTACCATGGCTTTCCCGGCTCTTCCGTTTTTCTTTTCGGCTTTAATACTATTAATCTTAGGGAACGGTTTTTTTAAACCGAACATATCCACGGTAGTCGGTTCTTTATACGAACAAAACGATCCCAGACGAGACGCAGGTTTTACCATATTTTATATGGGAATAAATTTAGGGGCATTCTTTTCGCCTCTTGTTTGCTCAACCCTGGGGGAAAAAGTGGGCTGGCACTGGGGATTTGGAGCGGCGGGAATAGGGATGGTAATAGGGCTTAGTATGTATCTTTGGGGAAATAAAACTTTTCTTGGAGACAAATGCATAAAACCCTCAAACCCGAGCAAAAACTATTATCCGCCAATCATAATCCTTTCGGTCATAATTACTTTTTTGGTATTAAGCGCTTTCCAGTTTTCCGGTTATAAAATAAAAGAATCGATTCCCAATTACGTTTACTGGATAATCGCGATAATAGTATTATTCGGGCTTATATACGCATACCTTTCAAACTCCAAAAACTCTACCTTAACAAAAATAGAAAAACAAAGAATAGCCGTAATATTCATAATGGTTTTCTTTTCAATATTCTTCTGGGCGGCGTTTGAACAGGCCGGAAGCTCTTTGACTCTTTTTGCCGATAGAGAAACCAACAGAATAATAAACATTTTCGGTTTCTCATGGGAAATGCCGGCGGGATACTTCCAATCGTTAAATCCCCTTCTTATATTCATACTGGCGCCCTTTTTCTCGAAACTTTGGGTAAAATTGGGCGAAATGGGAAAAGAACCATCTTCTCCGGCCAAATTTTCGATGGGGCTTGCGTTACTCGGAGTAGGGTTTGTCATAATGATTATAGCCGCAAAGGTATATCAAGCCTCGGGACCCGTAAGCATTTTATGGCTTTGCGGAGCATATTTTTTCCACACTCTCGGAGAATTATGTCTTTCGCCGGTGGGGCTATCGCTTGTAACAAAACTGGCCCCGGCCCAATTTGCCTCTCTAATGATGGGGGTTTGGTTCTTATCGTCTTTTGCCGCAAACTTTGTGGGAGGATATTTTGCCGGAAATTACGACGCGATGGACCATTCAAAGTTTTTCCTAATACCTACGACTACGGCGTTTTTATCCGCGATACTTCTAATAATAATAACTCCGAAGTTAAGGAAATGGATGCACGGAATACATTGAAGATTATTTTTCTATCGCGTTAAATTTAAATTTATTTTCTTTGCAATATTTTTTTAGAAAATCGAAAAATTGCTTGTAATTTGAGAGTTTCACCCAGGAAGAATGCGAATAAAATTCTTCTCCTCTTATTTTTTTAATTTTAAGTCCGGGAATATAATCTATTACTCCCAAATCGTTTTTTTTATCCTCAACCGATTTAATAAAATCTTTTATCTTTTCTTTTAATATTTTTTTGTCTTTTCCGATTATTTCAAATTTATAAAGATAGGCGTAAGGGGGGTAATTAAACGCTTTTCTCAAAGCCGCTTCTTGCGTCAAATAATCTTTGGATTTTAAAGCCGAAAAAACATAGCTTTCGGGATTATAAGCGTATATTGTCAATTTACCGTCCTCTTTCAGCTTTGATGACAATACGGCGATTTTGTCGGCGAATCTCTCCGAATAAGAATAATCGTAGTCGTTATGATTTTCATATACCGCCAAATAAATATTATCGAATTTTATATCTATGGCCGTCGATGCTATAATGTCGGTGGATATCAAAACATCGTAGTCTTCTTTAGATAAAACCTCTATTGTTTGATTAAAAACTTTTTTAGAATAAAGACATCTTCCGTCTATTTCATTTATCTTTTTATCGGGGAAATTGGATACCAATATGTCGTATATTTTTTGAGTCCCGCTTCCCTTTTCGCTTATTACTGTTTTGCATTGCGGACAGATATTCGAATATTCTTCTTTACGACCGCAGTAAGAACATAAATATTTTTTGTGAAAATCGAAAATCTCGACCTTCATCGCCGTCCTGCATTTATCGCATCTTTTAATCCATCCGCATTTGGGACAATAAACCATACTCGCCATATATTTGGAATAACTCATTATAAGTATCTTTTTATTTTGAATCAAAAGATTTTGTATTTCTTTTAAAAAAGCATCCGAATCAAAACCGTCTTTTTTTATATCTCTTAATTCAAAACCCGTTTTTGGTTCATTCAAAGTCTCCGTATCCCATCCTTTTTCTTTTTTTATTAATAAATTGGGAGAAAGGGAAGCGGAAAAATGGCATAAAGAATAAGAAAATATTTCGGATATTTTTTCAAGGACTTCAACCGTGGAATAATAAGGGTGTCTATCAAACTGTCTATACATGGGATTTAAAGGATCCGTAACGATAAAAAAAGAATCGGCGGGAAAAGGAAGAAATACTCCGGCCTTGGTCGTTAAAACCAAACCGACTTTATTTGCCAATAAAAGGCTTGAAATTTTTTTTCTTTCAGATATTTTTTCTTCGGAAGAGTATTTCAAAAAAGGCATTTTAAGCGACTCTAATTTTTTTGAAAAGATTTCAAGCGACAATATATTCGGGAAAAAAACTACGACGCAACTATTACCCAAATCTTTAATTTTTTTAACTAACGCGTTTGGATCCGAAGATACTATTATTTTTCTTTCGTTTTTCCAAATCTTTAAATCGGAATTATCGAATAGTTTGTAGGATTCTATTTTTTTAGGAATAAATCTTAAAAACTCGCCCAAAACCATACCTAAGGGAGAAACCCATCTTTGGGACATAAATTCGCTAAGCTCCATGAATTTCTCGACGATAAATATGGGATTTTCGTCTATTATTTCTTCTATTTCTTTAAGCTCGAATCGATTTTCAAAACCATCTTCTTCTTTTAAATCTATAACATATCCCAAAACCTTTTCCCTGTTGGCAAAAGAAGAATATATCCTTAATCCTTTTTTTATTTTAGATTTTAAATCTTCGGGGACCTTATAATAAAAAGTTTTATCCAAAGCTACCGGAAAAAGGACTTCGGCTATCATTGGGATTTAAGCCAATCTCTAAGCATTTTCATGTCTTCCCATGTTTCCTTCTTTAAAGAAGGATTTCTAAGTAACGCCGCCGGGTGGTATGTGGGAAGGACCTTTATCTCAAAATCGAAGAAAAAATTCTGAGGTATGTCGTAAAATTTGCCTCTGAGTTTAGATACGCCAGTTTTTTCGTTAAGTATGAATCTTGTGGCGGTGTTTCCGAGTGTAACTATGCATTTGGGTTTTATTATTCTTATCTGCTCTTCTATGTAAAATCTGCATGCCGAAATCTCTTCTTCGGTCGGAGGCCTATCGTTTCCACGCGCTTCCGGAGTTTCGGGGTTTATCATAGGATGACATTTGACTATGTTAGCTATGTAAACCTTAGTTCTGTCGAGTTCTATCGATAGGAGTATTTTATCTAAAAGCTGACCCGCTCTTCCCACAAAAGGTTCTCCTTTGTGGTCCTCATCCCAACCCGGCCCCTCGCCGACGAACATAACCGAAGAATAGGGATTTCCTACGCCGAAAACCGCGTTATTCCTTGAAAATCCCAATTTGCATTTTTTACAATCGGATACCTTCTTTCTAAGTATTTCAAGGCTTTCTTCTTTTGAATCTATTTTTTTCGTAATTTCCTCGCTTATTTCTTTGGGGACTTCCTTTTTTAAAACCTTCTCTTCTATTTTAAAATTCGAAGAATCGGACTCCCATTTCGTTTTTAAAAAATAGCGAGGAGGAATGTAATCCTCCTCGTCGATTATTTCTTCTTTTATATATTTTATTATCTTTTTATTTATCATTAGCCGCTTTCTTGGCCGCTTTTTCTCTTTTTCTTTCGGCTATTTTTTCAAGTCTTATTTCTTCGTCTTTTTCCATAGCTTTGGCTATCTCTTCGGGTTTTACACTACCGGTAAGAACGTCTTTTAAAGCTTTTTCTATTATCTCGGCCGTGGTTTTATCTTTATATTCCTCGGTATTTTTTAAGTGATAAACCCATTTCATCGCAAGAACAAGCGCCGTATATTTTTCGGTACCAGCGTTCATTATAAGCTCGTCGAGATTAACCTCCGCATTTTCATTGACATTTTTCTCTTTTGTTTTTTGTTTTGTCATTTTACTCCTCCACTTTCTATCGTTTTCTTAATCTGAAATTTAAAATCTTTTAAAATATTTTGATTCCTAAAAACTCTTTGAGTTTCAGATAAGACTATATTGATTACGGAGTTAACCGTATCTTCCAATTTTTCGTTTAAAACGAGATAATCGAATTTTTCTGCAAAATCCATTTCTTTTAACGCGGTATTCATTCTTATGTTTATATCCGATATCAAATCTCCTCTATTTTTTAACCTTTCGACGAGCATATTAAAATCGGGGGGAATGACGAATATTAAAACGGAATTAGGCATTATTTTTTTTACGTTCATAGCGCCGACCACGTCTATCGTCATAATCGGAAATTTGCCGTTATCTACAATCTTCATTACGGAAGATTTGGGCGTACCGTATCTATGATTATGGACGTAAGCCCATTCGATAAGCTCGTCGTTTTTTATCATTCTTTCGAAATCTTTATCGGAAACGAAGTAATAATCCTTGCCGTCTATTTCTTCTTTTCTTTTGGGTCTTGTGGTGCAGGTTATGCTAAAATCGAACAAATCGCTTTTAGATATTATCTCTTTTTTTATAGTCGTTTTACCTCCGCCGCTCGGCGAAGATAGTATAACGGGGAAAGGTTTATATCGCATAATCATAAAACTCTCCCCGGGTTCTTCCCGGGGAGAGCTTATCTAATATTTAATTTTTCTTACCGGACTTTACCTGAGCCTGAGCCGAAGCGAGTATCGCTATCGGAACTCTAAACGGGGAGCAGGAAACATAATTTAACCCCGCATTATGACAGAACTCAACGGAAGCTGGATCTCCGCCCTGTTCTCCGCATATTCCTATCTTAAGATCCTTTCTTACGCTTCTTCCTCGCGATACCGTCATTTTAATAAACTCTCCTATGCCTTCCTGGTCTATGGTCTGGAAAGGATCGGAGGGCAGTATTTTCTTTTCGACATATTCTTTCAAAAATACTCCGGAATCGTCTCTTGAGTATCCGAACCCCATCTGGGTAAGGTCGTTGGTTCCAAACGAGAAAAACTCCATTGTCTCGGCCAATTTGTTGGCTACCAGACACGCTCTCGGGATTTCTATCATGGTACCTATCTTATATTCTATTTTTTTAACCCCGGTTTTTTTAACGACCTCTTCGTAAACTTTTCTTATTATCGGAGTTATAAACTCCACTTCCTTTTCATGAGAAACGACGGGTATCATTATCTCCGGATAAACCTTAACCCCTTCTTTTATAAGCTCGGCGGAGGCCTCGAGTATGGCTCTTGCCTGCATTTCGGTTACTTCCGGATATGTAATACCTAACCTTACTCCTCTATGACCCATCATCGGGTTGGACTCTCTCAAAGATTCGGCTCTCTGGTTCAATTCCTCGTATGAAATGCCCAAATCGTTAGCTAAAGCTCTCAACTTTTCTTCGTTATGAGGAACAAACTCGTGAAGCGGAGGATCTATAAGCCTTATCGTTACGGGAAGACCTTTCATAACCTTCAACGTTTCTTTTATGTCCTTTTTCATATAAGGGAACAATTCGTTTAAGGCTTTTACTCTCTCTTCCTGAGTTTTAGAAACTATCATCTTCCTCAATTTAAACAAAGGCTCGTCGGAATTTTTCCCATAGAACATATGCTCTATTCTAAACAACCCTATTCCTTCAGCTCCGAAGTCTCTGGCTTTGGCGGAATCGTCCGGGGTATCGGCGTTTGTTCTTACGCCCAATTTTCTTATGCTATTGCAGACATTCAAAAAATCCTTCAATAGCTTGTTTTCTCCGGCGTCGAGCATATTGATTTTGCCTTCGTAAACGTTTCCTTTGGTTCCGTTTAAAGTAATCCAATCTCCTTCCTTAAACTCTTTGTCCGCTATTTTGACGGTTTTGTTCTTAATATCTATGCTAACGGCGGAGGCTCCGACTATACAGCACTTACCCCAGCCTCTTGCAACCAATGCGGCGTGAGATGTCATGCCTCCTCTTGCGGTAAGTATTCCTTCTGCGGCTCTCATCCCTTCTATATCTTCCGGGTTGGTTTCTTCTCTAACCAGAACCACCTTCTCGCCTTTTTTTACCCATTCTACCGCGTCGTTAGCGGTAAGAACTATCCTGCCTACCGCTCCTCCGGGACCGGCGGGAAGACCTTTAGCTATGGGTTTCTTGGTAGCTTCGTCTTTGGGATCCAATATCGGGTGTAGAAGCTCGTCAAGCTGAGCGGGGGAAACTCTCATTACCGCTTCCTCTTTTTTTATTAACTTCTCCTTAAGCATATCCATGGCCATTTTAACCGCGGCAAAACCGTTTCTCTTTCCTACTCTGCACTGAAGCATATAAAGCTTACCCTTTTCTATCGTAAACTCTATATCGAGCATATCTCTGTAATGTTTCTCAAGTTTTTTTCTTATTTCGTCCAATTGTTTATAAACGGAAGGCATAAGTTCCTGAAGAGTAGGCAAATCTTTCGAATGCTCGTTTTTGCTGTCCTGGTTTATCGGATTTGGAGTTCTAATTCCGGCTACCACGTCTTCTCCCTGAGCGTTAATCAAAAACTCGCCGTAAAACTTATTATCTCCGGTCGCCGGGTTTCTTGTAAAAGCGACTCCGGTCGCCGAATCGTTACCCATATTTCCAAAAACCATAGTTTGAACGTTTACGGCGGTACCCCACTCGTCAGGGATTCCTTCTATTCTTCTGTAAGAAACGGCTCTTTTTCCGTTCCATGAAGCGAAAACCGCACCTATCGCTCCCCATAACTGATCCATCGGGTTATCGGGAAATTCTTTTCCGAGTACTTCTTTTATTCTAATTTTAAATTTTTCGGAAAGTTCTTTTAGATCCTCTGCATCAAGCTCGGTATCGTTATGAACGCCTTTTTCTTTCTTTTTTTCTTCCATCATTCTATCCAATTGTTTTCTTATTCCCATATCGTCTTCGGGTTCTATCCCCGCGGCTTTTTCCATAACGACATCGGCATACATCATTATAAGCCTTCTATAAGAGTCCCACACAAACCTCGGATTTTGAGTAAGCTCTATAAAACCCGGTATAGTTTTTGTGGTAAGACCGACATTTAAAATCGTTTCCATCATGCCAGGCATTGATTTTCTGGCTCCGGATCTTACAGATACGAGAAGAGGATTTTTGGGATCTCCGAATTTTTTACCGGTAAGCTCTTCGACTCTTTTTAAATTTTTTTCAACCTCCGATTTTAATTGCGCGGGATATTTCCTGTTATTTGCCCAGTAATAAGTGCAAACATCCGTGGTAATCGTAAACCCCGGAGGAACCGGAAGTTTTAAAGCTGGATGACCGGCCATTTCGGCTAAGTTTGCTCCTTTACCTCCCAGAGTATTTTTCATAGATTCGTTGCCTTCGGCTTTACCGCCGCCGAAAAAATAAACTAATTTTTTCGGGAGTTTGGTTTCTTTTGCTGTTTTTTTTGATTTTAACTGAGTTTTCATTCAATTCCTCCTTAATTTAAAACCGACATATTAAAATATTAATCGACTTTTTCGGAAAGTATCAAGAGAAAAGCCATATATATAATATTATACCAAAAAAGCGAATATGTTGGACGTTTCGCATTTCGGATTATAAATAGAAAAATATTTTTCTAATCTTTTATGTCGGCAACTTTTAATACGAAGGAATACTTAAAAGCCAACTCTTTTAAATACTCGTACCTTCCGGTTTTTCCGCCGTGACCGCTTCTCATATCGGTTTTAAGTATTATCAACCTGTCCCGGCAAGTATTATACTCCCTTAATTTTGCTACCCATTTTGCCGGCTCCCAGTACTGAACCTGAGAATCATAATACCCCGAGGTAACCAGCATATTTGGATAGCACTTTTTTTCAACGTTATCGTAAGGGGAATAAGATTTTATATAATCGTAGTATTCTTTTATATCAGGATTGCCCCATTCGTCATATTCGGAAGTGGTCAAAGGAATCGTAGGGTCGAGCATCGTAGTAAGGCAATCCACAAAAGGAACCTCCGCTATTATGGCGGTATATAAATCTTCGCTCATATTGGCTATCGCCCCCATTAAAAGCCCTCCGGCCGAACCCCCTTCCGCGACAACGATACCTGTTGTAGAGTACGTTTTTTTTAAACTTTCCGATACGTCTATAAAATCGTAAAAAGTATTTTTTTTCTTAAGTTGCCTTCCGTCCTCATACCATTTCCTTCCCAACTCGCTTCCGCCTCTTACATGCGCTACGGCATAAACAAATCCTCTGTCGACCAGAGGAAAGATTGAGGAATTAAAATCCGCGTCTAAAGGATAGCCGTAAGAACCGTAACCGTAAACGTAAACCTTATCTTTTTTATCTTTCTTATAAACTACGCTTACGGGAATTTTCGTCCCGTCTCTCGAATCCACCCACAACCTTTTCGTTTCGTATAAAGAAGGGTCGTAATTGGGGACCTCTTTTCGTTTTACCAACAAAGAATCTCCCGTTTTAAAAGAATAATCGTATACGGTGGGAGGGATAACCATAGATTCGTAGTAGTACCTAAAATAATCGGTTTCATATTCCAGATTTTCGCCGAACGACGCCGAGTAAGCTTCGTCTTTAAAATCTATATATTTAATATCCCCGTTATCTCTATTTAAAACCTTAAACATCACGACTCCGTTTTTTCTCTCCTGTACAACCAATCTATTTTTAAATACCTCGAAATTTTCAATCAAAACATCGTCTTTATGTCCTATCAGATCTTTCCAATTTTCAATTTTGGAAAAATCTAAATTCTTGGCCACATAAGACAACTTGAAATTCTTCGCGTTTTTGTTGTGTAATACATAAAAAACATATTCTCCGTCCTCCACCGAATATTCCAATTCGGTTTCTCTCGGTTTAAAAATCTTAAATTCCACTTCTTTTTGGAACAAATCTAAATATCTAACTTCGTTATGCAGGGTCGAGGCTATATTTAAAAACAAATATCTTTCTGTGTTGGATTTCGAAATTTCAACGGAAAAAGTCTCGTCTTTTTCCCGGTATATCTCCTTAGCGTTTTTGTTCCCTATCTCGTAAGAAAACAAACTGTCCCATCTCAGTGTTTCCAAGTCCTGTTTAACGTAATAAATAGTTTTCGAATCGGCTCCCCAGACGAAATTATGAGTCACGTTCTCTATTTTTTCTTCCATCGTTTTTCCGGTTTTTAAATCTTTTAAATAGATAGTATAAAACCTTCTTCCGACAAAATCGGCGGCATAGGCCAAAAGATTTTGATCCGGGCTTACTTTTAAAGAAGTGACGTGACAAAACTCTTTTTTTCTAGCTATAAAATTAACATCCAGAATTTTTTCGGTTTTACCGCTTTTAACGTTTTTCCGGTAATAAACGGGGTGCTCTTTTCCCTTTAAATACTCGGCGTAATAGAAATAATCTTTATATTTTGTCAAAGCTGTGGAATAAGATTCTTTTATTTTGCTTCTAAGTTCTTTATAAATTTTATTTCTCGTTTTTTGAGAGTCTTTCAAGACATATTCGGCGTATTCGTTTTCTTTTTTTAAGTAATCTAAAACATCTTTCGAGTCTCTTTCTTTAAGCCAGTAATAATAATCTATTCTTTTATCGTTATGTTTTTCGATAATATATTCCATTTTTTTAGCTTTAGGCGGTTTCATATCTTCTCCTTTTAAGAAATTCGAACAAAACGCGAAAACAAAAAACAAAAAAAACTTAAACATAAAACCTCTTTTAGAAATTTTACATTATTTGAGTTTAAATAAATAATTTTTCGGTTTGCAAGTTATTTTGCTAATCTGTATAATTTTAATATGAAAGCTTTTTTTATAGCCGTAGGCTCGGAACTTTTAGATTTTAAATTAAATACCTATACTCAAATCCTTTCGAACAAGTTGGGAGAAATGGGAATAAAGCTTAATCATGAGGCGACTGTCGAGGACGATTTTGACGAAATATTATCCGCTACGAAATACGCTTTATCCCGCTCGGAACTTATAATAATCTGCGGAGGGTTAGGCCCCACTTTCGACGATTTAACGAGAAAAGCCGTTTCGATATTAACAAAAAGGAAATTGATATTTTCCAACTACATATACGATTTTTTAAAACAAAAATACCGATTCAAAAGATTAAAGAAAAATTTAAAAAATCAATGCATGGCGGTGGAAAATGCCATGCTGCTCGAAAACCCAAACGGGACCGCCTTTGGGGAAATAATAGAATTTAACGGAAAAATCATAATACTTATCCCCGGACCTTTAAACGAGTGGCTAAGCATGTGGGATAAGATTAAAGATTTTTTATCGAAAAAGTTGAACTCAAAAAAAAGAATATATTCGGTAAGATTTAAAATCGCGGACTTAAAAGAATCCGAGCTTGAAAAAGCTTTAAAACCGATAACAAAAAAAGATTTTACAATACTTTCCGGTCCAAATATCTGCGAATTCATATTGAGAGGATACGATAAAAGAAAAATAGAAAAACTTAAAATAAAAGTAGAAAAAATAATAGGCCCGAATATATACGGATACGAGGAAGATACGATAGAAAAAAAATTGGGAGAGCTTTTAAAACAAAAAGGAAAAACTCTTTCTATAGCCGAATCCTGTACCGGGGGACTTGTATCCAGCAGAATAACCGACATACCCGGAAGTTCAGCTTATTACCTGGGGGGAATTAACGCATATTCAAACGAAATTAAGACAAAGATGATTAAGGTTAACAAGAAAACGATAAAAAAATACGGAGCGGTATCCGAGCAAACCGCTTACGAAATGGCGTTAAAATCGAGAAAAATATTCGACTCGGATTACTCAGTATCCGTAACCGGAATAGCCGGCCCGGAGGGCGGAACGGAAGATAAACCGGTGGGACTTGTGTGGTTTGGGATATCGGGCAAAGAAAAAACTTTAACCGAAAAAAGGATCTTTTTAAAAAAAGATAGATCTTACATAAAAGAAGCCGCGGCCAATACTGCTATGTTTTTGCTTTATAAAATGATAAAATAATTTTCAGGAGGAGACATGAAAAAAATAGGAATATTAGCGGCCTTGTTTTTTTTCGTCTTAGGATGCTCTAAAAACGAAGAAAAATCGGCATCTCAAAATCAAGAAACCCAAACGGTATCCGGAGATTATTCAAAAACCGATTTTTATTTTAAACTGCCTTCTAAAAACGGAGGGGAGATAGACCTTTCAAATTACAAAGGAAAACCGGTTATGGTAATGTTTTTTACCGAAAACTGCCCTTACTGCTTAAGAGCTTCCGGATTTATAGAAACAATATACCAAAAATACGGACCCAAAGGCCTTGAAGTAATAGGCATATCCACAAGGGGGAATATAGAAAGCGCCATAGAATTTGAGAAAAAAACCGGAGTAAAATTTCAGCTTGCCTATAAGGGAGTGGATATAGCCAGAAATTACGGAATAGCCGGCGTACCCTACGTTTACATACTCGACAAAAAACATAACCTTTACAAATTCTGGGCAGGTTACGATAAAAGCTACGAGTCCGAGATAGACCAGTCCGCATCGAAGGTTTTAGAACTCTAATGTCGATATCGATTAAAAAAGGCTCCATACTTATACATAACGTTTTCGACGTCGGATGGGAAATAAATCTATCCCGAGCGGAAGCTTTGTTTTTTTCAAAACAAAAAAACAGCTTAAGATTTAAATTTTCAAAAGACCCGAGAAAAGCCATAATAATAAAAGAAGCCCCTCTGGAAATTAACGTGGGGAACGAAACGATAAAGATAAACGAAAAAAATTACGACTTAAAACTTCACGCCAAAATATGGGACTACGGAGCCATAAGCATAACCTCGGAAATAGTTCTAAGCGAAAATACCGATTGGAAAGAGATTGTATCTCTGGGAAAATATCTGGAAGAAACCCAGGATATAGAGTTATTGGCAAAAAAAATAAAAGACGAAATTAAAAACATAATAATAGACTCGATAAAACTTCCGCAGGAATGGGAACAGTTTGAAGATTACATAACCTATTTTTTCGAATCCGTAGAAGGACTTAAAAATCCCAGAGAAATATTCGATAAGGTCGACGTCGCCTCTTTAATATTGGGGGAATCGGACGCGAAATTATCATCCATAGCATCCGTCCCCATAACCGAAAATTACATACAATATTACGAAAACGACATGGCGATAATAGACTGGGATGCGGCCATCGTAATAGAGCCTAACGGAAGCAGAGATATACCCGACGGAATAGAATTTTCTTTAACCCATCTTTTGGAACTTAGATATTACGATTATCTGATAGATAAAAAACTCGACATATTATACGATTCGCTCGAAAACGAAAACAAAAAATTTACCAAAATATTTAAGTTTAATTATTCCAAAATATCCGAAGAGGCTACAAAAAACTACATAGAATTTTCGGATTTATTGGGTAAAATAGAAAATTCTTTTAAAACGGTCGGAGATCCATATATAGCGACCGTATTTAGAACCTGCGCCGAGCAGTTCAGGTTCGACGACTGGCACAATTCCATAACAAGAAAAATGAATACCCTTTTTCAAATAACTCAGGTAATTCAAGCCGAATTAAACGCCATCAGAGGACATATACTCGAAATAATAATAATACTTCTCATAGCCATAGAAATAATTCCGATGTTATTTTGATTTTTAAATCAGTTATTAAGATAAAAGTTAATTTTTTCTTTTAATAATGGGATTTTGTCCGTAGCAAGTTTCTTATTCGATGTTCTTTTTATTTTAAGATAATTTATAAATTTCCCGTCCTGTTTTATCCTAAAATCCAAATGCGGACCGGTCGCTATTCCGGTGGCTCCGACATATCCAATCAAATCTCCCTGTTTTACCCTTTTTCCTACATATATGGAAGCAAACCTCGATAGATGCCCGTACGAGCTTACATAACCCATCTGATGTTTTATTTCTACATAATTGCCGTATCCTCCTTTCCAGCCTTTATAAACCACTACCCCGTCGGCTACGGAAGAAATCGGGGTGCCCGATGGAGCGGCATAATCTATCCCCAAATGCGGTCTTACGTATCTTAAAACCGGATGAAACCTTTTGTATGTGAAATAAGAAGATATCCTTCTATACTGCAAAGGAGCTTTTAAAAACATGGACCGGGCTCCTTCTCCCTTTTCGTTATAATAATCTCCGTCGAAATACGCCATTATTTTTTTGCCGGTTTCTTTTCCGTCATAGACCCCGAAAAGAATTTTTCTTTCTATTATTTTACCTTTAAGGTTTTCTTTAACCGAATAAATCACTTTAAATTTATCCCCGTCTCTAACCTCGGTCAAGAAATCGATCTCCCATCCGAACATATCCGCGAAGTTAAGTATTATATCGGGAGGAATGTTTTTGTCGGTCATCGAAGTCCACAATATATTTTTTATCTCTCCTTCGGCGGCATAAGTGGAAATTTTAACGGAGTTTATGCTTTTCTCGGATAAAAATTCCGAAGAGGACTTCCAAACCGAGTAAGACAAATCCCCTCTGTCTATATGCATAGATATAAAATCTCCGGAAGAGGAAAGCGTTATAGAATAATCGTCTTTTTCGGAAAGTTTTCTAAAATCTATTTTAAGCTTCGAGTATGCGTTTATTATTTTCCTAATATCGTATTCGGATATTTTTTTATCCCTTAACTCTTTTTCCAGAGTCGTCTTAAAATTACCCTCAAAATAAGCGAATTTTTTGTCTGAAACTTCAACCTCTATCTTTTTATTTTTAAAATACAATATGGTAAGCGAGAATAGCGAAAAAACAAAAACGGAGAAAACGACGAGTATTTTTGGGTGGCGATTGTTTAACAATTTTTCTCCTAACAGTAAAGATATTCTTCCACTATCCTTTTTATTTCTTCTTCTTTTCCGTATAATCTTTCGCTTAAATTCTTATCGTTGTAAGATTGTAATTTTTTAACGAAGGAATCTATCAAAACGGGAGAAAAAATTTTATGTCTTTCGTATATTTCTCTGGACTTTATGAGTTCCAAAGAAGACTCGTAACAGGAACTCGGAAGAGATTCGAATTTATCCCTTATGCTTTTGTGCTCCTGATGAAATAAATTTTTGTCCAGGAAATGCCTGTCGGTAAAGTTCTGGTAATCCTTCATTTCAAAACCGTTTAACGCCCCGCATACTAAACAAGCTATGTAAAGCGGTATATTGGCGGAACCGTCTCCGGCTCTAAACTCAACGGTTTGCGAATGAGGATACGAAGTTTTAGGGCCAGAGCTTGGATTTATCTGATCCGACATATTTTTGTCTATCGTCCAGCCTAAAGGAACCCTTATAAGAGCGCTTCTGTTTCTATAACCCCAGCAAACCCTGACCGGCGCTTCCTGGTGAGGGACGAGCCTGAGATAGGATGTGGGAAGAGTATTTCCGAAAGCCGTCGCGGATTTGGAAACGGTTAAAAAACCCGCTATAAGCTTTTTCGCTTCCGCCGAAAGAGAGGAATCTTTTATCATAACATTCTTGCCGTTTTTGGTTATACAGCTGTGTATATGTAATCCCGAACCCGCATGGCCGACCGATATTTTGGGAGCGAACGTTATTATTACGCCGTATTTAAGACCCAAAGAATGAAGTATCCACTTGGAAACGAGAAGCTGATACGCGCTATCTAAAGGAGAGGATGGGAGAAACTCTATTTCGTTTTGACTCATCTCTTTATCCTCGGTTCTTATAAAACCGACTTCGCTATGGGCGTATTTGACTTTTCCGCCGACTCCGGATATCAAATCCATAGCTTCGACTCTCAACATCTCCCATTTATTGAAGGGATAGCTTTCATGATACCCTTTCTGAGCGCTCATCGGATAAAGATCGTTTTTAGAAGATATGACGTAATATTCCAATTCTCCGAATGTCATAATTTCATAACCGGTCATTTCCTTGAATTTTTTTTCGGCTTTTAAAAGCGTATAATCGTAAGCCAAATCGAAGGGATTTCCGTCTTTGGTAAAAAAATTGCATATTATATCGATCGAAGGCACCGATGAAAAAGGATTTTCGAAAACGGTGGAATATCTCGGAATGACATACAGATCGCTGGAAGATGTGTCTATGGATTTAAAAAGGCTTGAACCGTCGACCCTTTCTCCGCAAGAAAGTATCCTATCGACATATTTCATATCGCAAGCGGGCAAATTTAGCGTTTTCAATCTTCCGTCTCCGGCCACATATCTGAAATTTATGGCTCTTATTCCCTTGGATTTAATTATCTTTATTATGTCCTTTTTGGTAAAATCTTTTCTTTCTTTATTAAGAATTTTATTCATAACCGCTCCTTATAAAATAATAAAATCAAAAATATAATATACAAAATTATATCGAGGTTATGAATATTTCGCATTAGATAATAAAAAATGTCATCGAAGATAAAGTCGTTAGATAAAAAATA
>DYIF01000010.1 GCA_020723765.1 Elusimicrobium minutum | reverse complement strand
GCGTTCAGTTCTTTGTTTATCCCCATATTTATTATTATACTCAATACGATTATTTTAAGTCTAAATCTTTTCTGTAGGTGGGTTATGTATAATAAAGTTTCTAAACTTATGATAGCAATATCTTATAACAAGACTAAATACTTAATAATTTATTTTTTATTAGCTAACCACTTTTAGAGACGATCGTTCGTATAAGTGGTTATTTAAAGTTATGATGAATTAATATAAAAAATGTTAACTTGGTGGCATTTTTTAAATTCAATATTTTGTTATTTTGCAAAAAGAACAGGTATCGCCGGAAGAGGGGTATCCGCATATTTTGCAGAGTTTGTCGGATATAAAAATATCGTTTTTCGTTTTTTCTATTACCGATGAAAAGTTGGACAGAGAATAAGCCATTTTTATAAGAATATCTTTATCCTTTTTTTCAATATCGTTTATATATTTTTTAAAGAAAAAACCCTTAAAGTACGGACATTTTCCTTTGAAGTAAGGTATGTCGTTCATTTCCATAAAAAATTTTATTTCGTTATCCGTGGCCAAATAAAGAGGCTTAATTCTTCCTAAAAGTTTTTTTTCTTTTTGAGGTTTTAAAAAAGGAGTTATATTTTTAAAACCCAAAAGAAAATTGTTTTTCATGTTATTTAGCGCTTGATTTATGGCGTCGGTAAGATTATGTCCCGTAGATATCATTTCGAAATTGTTTTTAACCCCATAGTCGTTTAATATATATCTTCTTGCGGTAGAACATATGACGCACGGGTTGGATCCCGATTTTTTATCCATTATTTTTTTTATCTCTATCCCGTAATCTGAAGATTTTAAAATAATTATTTCCTTTTTAAATTTATCCGAAAGTTTTTTAATAAATCTTAAGTTTTTTTCATTAAAATTGAAATCCAGATAAACCGGCGTAAAATCATAGCCCAATCTTGAAAGAATATAAAAACAACAAACCGAATCCTTTCCGCCGGATAAAGCTAAAAGAATTTTAGATTTTTTGTCGGCGTATTTTTTTAAAACTTTAGAGGCTTTTCCGAATATGTATTCGTTAAAATGTCCCTTGCATAAAGCGGTTTCTTTCGACTCGAAAACGGAGTTTTTTTGGCATTTTGCGCATAGTTTCATCAGTATTCTTTTGAAATTTGAAGCGCTATTTCGTTTTTTTGTATGTTATTGGAACCCTCGTATATCTGCGTAACCTTTGCGTCTCGCATAAATTTTTCCACTCCAAAGCTTCTCATATAACCCATTCCCCCGCATAGATTTACGCATTCCTGAGTTATATCGAAAGCGATGTCCGAGGCGTAAAGCTTTATCATAGCGGAGTATTTGGTCCATCTTTCTTTTGATATTTTTTTTAATTCCTCTCTTAAAGGTTTCTGATTTTTTATCGCGTTTTCAAACGCCTGCGTATAGGACTCGTCCATTCTCGATACTATCAGGTAAAGAAAAGATTTTGCCGCTTCCAATTTTGTTGCAAGCTCCGCGATTTTATGCGATACCGCCTGAAAGGATATTATGCTTTGGCCGAATTGTTTTCTTTGTTTTAAATATTTTACCGTTATTTCCAGAGCTCCTTCGGCTATGCCTATGGCCTGCGCGGCGACTCCGGGCCTTGAATAATCGAAGGTTTCCTGCAAAACGAAAAGCCCGAACCCTTCCGGTCCTATCATATCGTTTTTTGAAACCCTTACGTTTTCGAGAAATATTTCGGTCGTGGGATTGGATTTTATTCCCAATTTTTTTTCTTTCTTGCCTATCTTAAATCCCTCGGCGTTTTTGTCTATCGCAAAACAACTTATTCCTCTGGCTCCTTTTTCCGGAGCGGTTTTTGCGAATATTATGTAAATGTCCGATATGTTTCCCGAAGAGCAGAAATGTTTCATTCCGTTTATTAGGTAATAATCTCCTTCTTTTTTGGCTTGGGTGGTTATAGATGTGGCGTCCGAGCCCGCCTCGGGTTCGGTTAAAGCGAAAGCCGCAAGTTTTTCTCCAGAAGCAAGTAACGGAAAATATTTTTTTCTTTGTTCTTCGTTTGCGTATAGTATCATCGGAATTGCTCCGAGAGCGGAAGTCGCAGGAGGAAGAGCTAAAGAGCCGTCTACCTTCGAAAGCTCTTCTATGCATAAACACAATCCCGTAAGACCGGCGTTTATCCCCCCGTATTCTTCGGGATATAAAATGGAATAAAAGCCCGACTTTTTATACTCTTCTAACAAAGACAGAGGAAACTCTTCCCTGTCGTCGTATTCTTCGGATAAAGGTTTTAGTATGCCGTTTGCGAAATCCTTTGAAAGCTTGATTATTTCCTCGTGGGTTTCGTTAAAATTGAAAAGCATAGAATCCTCCGAAAAGTATTATTTTATGTTGTTTATGTGGAGTTTTTCCGCGGCTTTTTTAGCGGCGTTTTGTTCCGCTTCTTTTTTGCTCTGGCCTTCTCCTTCGCATATATATTGATTGTTAAGATAAAGAGCTACTACAAAGTTTTTTTTATGGTCGGGTCCGGTTTGAGAGATAAGTTTATAATGAGGAAGCGTTTTGTATTTCTTTTGAGAGTATTCCTGAATATGAGATTTATAATCAAGTATCGGAGCGTAGTGGTTTGCCTCAAGAAGTCCCGATATGAATTTTTTGGCGTTTTCGAAGCCCCCGTCCATATACATCGCTCCGATAACCGCCTCGAAAGCGTTTGCGAGAATTTGCTGTTTGGATTTCCCGCCCATAAGAGTTTCGGCTTTTGAAAGTTTTATATATTTGTCAAGCTCTATTATTTTTGCCCATCTGTGAAGATTTTTTGACGAGACTATATACGATTTCATCTTCGAAAGAAACCCTTCGTCTTTATCGAGATATTTTTTTAAAAGATGCTCCGAGACTATAAGTCCGACAACGCTGTCTCCCAAAAACTCCAATCTCTCGTTGTGATAAATCATTTTTCTTTCAACGGAATAAGATTTGTGAGTTAAGGCTTTGTCGAGAAGTTTTTTATCTTTAAAAGAATACCCTATTTTATCTTCTAATTCTTTATGGTTATTAAAAAACATCAATTACTTCGAAACTCTGTTCGATATGTAATCTATAGCTTCGCCTACGGTTTTTATTTTTTGCGCGTCTTCATCCGGTATTTCTATATCGAATTTATTTTCCATAGACATAACCAATTCTACTATATCGAGAGAGTCCGCCCCTAAGTCGTCTACAAATTTAGAATCTTCTTTTATTTCGTTTATATCGGTAGAAAGAGACTCCGATATTAATTTTTTTATTTCTTCCGCTACATTTTCTCTTGTCATTGCCATCGTTTTCCTCCGTTTTAGATTATTTTATATTATATCAAAAAATACAAAAAAACAATATGATTATTATGTTACATATATAATCCGCCGTTTACGGATATCACCTGGCCGGTTATATATGAGCTTTTATCCGAAGCTAAAAATAACGCGACGTTCGCCACATCCGCCGGTGAACCGAATCTGTTTAGCGGTATTTGAGAAATTATAGATTCCTTAACTTTTTCTTCGAGTTTTTCGGTCATCTTTGTGGTTATAAATCCCGGGGCTATGGCGTTTACGTTAATGTTCCTTTTTGAAAATTCTCTCGCCAAAGATTTTGTAAGCCCTATAAGCCCGGCTTTTGAAGCGGAGTAATTTGCCTGCCCGGCCTGACCGGTCTGTCCTACCACGGAAGATATGTTTATAATCTTTCCATATCTCTTTGAAGACATATGAATAAAAGCGTGTTTGCACATAAGAAAAGGACCTTTAAGGTTGACCGATATCACATCCTCGAAATCTTTTTCTTTCATCTTAATCGAAAGGCCGTCTCTGGTAATGCCCGCATTATTAATAAGTACGTCTATTTGTCCGAATTTTTTAATCGTCTCGTCTATCGCTTTTTTGCAATCTTCCTCGGATGAAACGTTTTGAATAATTCCTAAAGTTTTAATTCCGAAATCTACGGCTATTTTTGATGCCACCGATTCTATATTCGAAGAGATATCCGTTAAAACCAGATTTGCTCCGTTTTCGGCGAAAACCTCGGCTATCGTCTTTCCTATTCCCTCCGCGGATCCCGTTATTAAAACGACTTTGTTTTCAAACTCTTTCATTTACTTCTCCGTTTACTGCGTTAGATTTGACGCTATCCATGCTTTGTTCTATTTCGGTTCTCATTTTTTCTATTATATTTTCCAAAACCAGTTTTTTAGCGTTTTTAAGGGCGTTGAATATGGCGTAAGATGAAGACTTTCCGTGGCTTACTATCACCACTCCGTCTATGCCTAAAAGCGGAGCCCCTCCGAATTCGTCTGGGTTGGTTTTTTTCCTTATTTCGGAAAAAACTCCTTTCATCATCAAAGCTCCCAATTTATATATAAAGCTTTTAGATATTCCGTTTTTTATTTCTTTGAAAAGAAATTTTGAAAGACCTTCGGATAATTTTAAAACTACGTTTCCGGTAAATCCATCCGTTACCACCACGTCGCATAAATTATAAGGGATATCTCTACCTTCTACCGGACCGTAGTAATTGATCAGTTTGCAATTTTTAAGTAAAGGTATTGTTTCTATTACTAAGGAATTTCCTTTGGTTTCTTCTTCTCCTATGGATAAAATTCCCACCTTGGGGTTGGATATCCCCGCGACATTTTTCATATATATTGACCCCATTATGGCAAACTGCAAAAGATGATAAGGTTTGGAGTCCATATTGGCTCCGGCGTCCAGTAAAAGAGAAAAACCGTTTTCGGTAGGGAAAGGAACGGTTATAGCGGGTCTTGCCACTCCTTTTATCCTTCCTATTTTAAGAAGAGAGGATACCATAATGGCTCCCGAATTGCCGGCCGAAACGAAAGCGTCGGCTTTTTTGTCGCCTACCAGTTCGCAACCAACCATTATGGAAGATTCGGGTTTAGATTTGCACTCTTCAACCGGTTCCTTTCCCATATCTATTATGTCTTTACAGTCGAGTATTTCTATGGATTTTGGAATTTCGTTTTGACCCAATCTTCTAAACTCTTCTCTTATTTCTTTTTCTCTTCCTACAAGAACAATCCCGACCCCAAGCTCCGAAACGGCTTTTATAGCCGCTTCTATATTTGGCCTTAACCCGAAATCTCCGCCGTGAGCGTCTAAACACAATTTCATAATCGCGGTTTTAATATGTTATTTGTTCTCTTCTTGTTTTTTTGTTTTCTCTTTTTTTACCACGGCGACTTTGCCTTTATAGTATCCGCAGGAAGGACAGGCTATATGCGGTTTTTTCAAAGCTCCGCAGTTAGGACAGGCGGAAAGGTTTACAAGGTCCAATTTCCATGCCTGATATCTTCTTAAGTCTCTTCTGGATCTGGTATGTTTTCTTTTTGGATTTGGCATAGTGTTTCTCCTTATTTTATTTTAAATCTTTTTAATTCGAAATTTTCCACTTGCCTTTGAGAACAGTCGTTTTGACATACTGATTTCAACGGTTCCGATAATGTCAAAGCCTCGTCTATCAGAGGTTTTATGTTTACGGTCTCTTCGGCTTCGTAAGTTTCTTCGAACTCTTCGCTCATATCTATTTCCATTTCTTTTCCGCATCTTGAGCATACGGTTTTCGCTTTTGCATCTACTTTGCCGGTTAATAAAACTGAGTTTTCGTTTAAGTAAAATTCCACGGATATGTTTATTCGGCTAAGCGAAGTTATAGGGCTTAAACAATCAGAAAACAAGCCTATGTCCGAGTCGTAGTTTTCGGTCAGCCCTCCGTCTCTTTTTATCTTTTTTATGTCGTACTCAAAAACATTTTTGTTCATAAAATCTTTTCTTTTATATAATAATCTCTCTTTTCGCTCGAATAGTAGATCCTCGTAAGCATCTCGGCTATTACGCCTATCAATCCGAGCTGAAGGCCCGCCAGCGAAAGAAATATTGCGACCAAAAAAAGCGGCTGGTCCTTCACAAATATATGATTATACCATTTATTGTAGAGGGTAATCAAAAAAAACAAAGAAGAAATCGAGATAAGACCGAATGAAAAAATGCCGAAAAAGTATATGGGCTTGGTCATAAAGTTACCCATAAACTTAACTGTCAAAAGGTCCAGAATGACTTTAAATATCCTTATCATTCCATACTTGGACTTTCCTTTTATTCTCGGTCTGTGGTTTACCTCTACTTCGGATATCTTCGCCCCGACATAACTGCACAGCGCCGGTATAAACCTGTGCATTTCGCCGTAAAGGTCTATTTTTTCTATAATCTCCCTTTTATAAGCCTTCAAACTGCATCCGTAGTCGTGAAGATAGACTCCGGTTGAAAAAGAAATTATTTTGTTCGCAATTTTAGAAGGCAAAACTCTGGTAAAAAAAGGGTCGTTTCTTTTTTTCCTCCACCCGCTTACCAGGTCGTAGCCCTTTTCAAGCTCCGCCATAAGTTTCGGTATATCGGCGGGATCGTTTTGAAGGTCAGAATCTAAAATAACTATTACTTCGCCGGTTGAGTTTTTAATCCCAGCTTTAATAGCCTGAGTCTGGCCGAAGTTTCTGGTAAATCTTATCGCCTTTACTCTTTTATCTTTTAAAGCTATTTCTTTTATTTTATCCCAGCTTTTGTCTTTGCTTCCGTCGTCTACGAATACGAGCTCAAATTCGTTCAACCGGCTAACAATTTCCGAATAAAGCGGGCTTATATTTTCTTCTTCGTCGTAGACCGGAACTATTACGGATATTTTACTCATAAATTTAAATAAAGTTCCTCTTGTTTTTTAACCATAAAATCTATATCGAATTCGGAAAGATCGGTTTTTAACACATTCTCTTTTATCTCCTCTAAAAGTTTAGGATCTTCTATCAATTTTTTTACTGTATCCGTCATTTTTTTAATGTTTTTTTGCTCGACTATAAAGCCGTTTGTTCCATCTATTATTATATCATTAACTCCGTCCGTTTTGTAGCATACAGGAACCACTCCCGAGCTCATCGCTTCCACAAGACTTCTCGGCAATCCTTCCCATAAAGAAGTTAAGATAAAAATATCCGAACAGGAATATACGTCGAAAGGTTTTAAAACCCATCCCACGAAAAAAATTTTGCTACTTATTTTATCGAGTTCCGCTTTCTTTTTGAAATATTCGAGCCTTTCTCCACCTCCGGCGTATATAAAATAAACGTCATACCCCGAGTTTATTATGTTTTTGGCGACCTCGTAGAAGTCTTCGGGATTTTTTTGGGGTTTTAGATTGGCCACGGTAGATATTATTACGGAGTTGTTTTTTTCTATTCCCAATTTTTTTATAAATTCGTAGTTTTTCCTATTCGAATAATCGGATAATTTTATTCCGCTTCTTATCAGCTCGTATTTTATAGATTTTCCTATGCCGTATCTCAACGCCGTTTTAATATTGTCTTTTGAAACGAATATTATCCTGTCGGATATAACGCAGGAGATCTTTTCTATAAGAATATAAAAATATTTTACAAACATGTTTTGATAATCGTTGAATCCGAATCCGTGATATGTATGTATTATCTTTTTAACTCCCGCAAAAAAAGAGGCAAACCTTCCTATTATCCCGGCTTTTGAAGAATGGGTATGAACTATATCCGGTTTTTTTTCTTTAATAATTTTGTATATTTTCAAAAAAGCTCTTATATCTTTAAATGGTGAAATTTCTCTAACCAAATCGTCTATAAAAATGACATTAATCTTTCCCGTCTTTTCGTCAAGCACCCCTCCTCTTCCGCAAATAAGGGTAACATCAAATTTATCTTTATCCAGATTGGATACCGTATATATGGTATTGCCCTGAGCTCCGCCAAGCTCCAATTTGGTTATTATATGAACTATTTTTATTTTCATCTTAATACTGCGTTTGGGAAATAATGTTTTAAGAGTTGTTTGTAATTATAACCCATATTTTTAGATAAGTAATTCGCCCCGTAGACGCATAGCCCCGTAAAATTTCCGGTTCCAACGCCCTTTATTATAAAGAACTCGGGGAATTTCCCTTTCATAATCGGCCTTATATAGAATAGATTTGAGCGAAGAGTGGATCCGGACAAAAATCTTTTTATCTCATCTTCTCCGTTTATTTCCGCATTGGCCGCGGTTCCTTCAACCTTTATAGATTTTACTATTCCAAACTCGTCTCTTTTAAGAACATATATGTTTTTTATTTTACCTATTTTATATTCTCTATTTAATCTATCTTCTATCCATTTGGGTTTTAACAATACAAGCCAAGATATTTCGGAAAGAAGCGTTTGGTCTTGTGGTATGGAGTTTGCGGGTTTTTTGAAAAAATCGAAACTTATCCATCTGAATAACTCAAAAGGCGTCAAAGAAGACGGTTTTGACGAATTATCGTCGACTCCCGACAAGGTTTTTCCGGCCGAATTTAGAGAATATGAAACGTCCAAATAAGAACCCGAGTTGTCGGTCAAAACTTGATTTGCCGTCTCTTTAAGCGCGGATACATACTGCTCTTTTTCATATTGCAGTCCTTTAAACAAAAACTTTTTATCGGAATCGGGCAAAACATAATTTTTTGAAGCGTTTATTTTTCTTAAAAGATAGGTTCGAACCATTACGGTAAGCGCTTTTACAAACTCGTAAGTGTCTTTCGGACCTTTTATCACCGAGACCATTGAAGGTATTATATGATCAATATATGTTTGATTGTAAAGAGTCATTCCCGAGGTTGAGACTATAACCTCAAGCTTATTTGAAATCTCCATATCGCTTTTGTTTACTCCGGAAAAGACTTCGGAAACCGAAGGTTTTTTTATCAACAAAACTCCGTTAGGATCTTTTAGTCTTATATCAAAATTGTTTCTTGTGGAATAAAGTTTGGATCTGGAGTTATCTCTTAATTCGAATATTCTGTTGGATTTTACGTATTCCATGGAATACTGCATATTAGATTTTCCATAATAGGTTTTGCCCAAAACGCTATCGAAAACCTCGAAATCCGAATTGGATATGAAATAAAAAGAATCCAAATAAGCCGGGGTTCCCTTTTCGTCCGAATATAGAGATATTTTTATCGGATTGGTTAAAGACCTGTTTTGTAATGGGACGTTATGAACCGGCCAGGAGAGTCTTGTCCAGTAAAAAATTTCGTCCGGCTCTTTTTCTATTTTTTTTATTAACTTTTCGGATTTTTTTAAAAAGTAAGGATTGGAAAAATCTATTTCTTTTAAAGTATAGAAGGATTGCCATGCGGGAAGATAATAATGGACCTCCTCGTATAACTCGGCCAGATCTATTAACGCTTGAACGTTTTGAGAGTCGTATTTCAAAGAATCTTTTATAAAGTTCAACGCAGATAATTTTTTGCCCATCCGATTAAACATATCGGATATAAGATAAGAAGAAGGGGCTAAAAGCGAAGGATATTTTTTATAAACGGTTTGAAGTTCGTCCATAGATTTTTCATATCCGCTTAAATTCATCTCCACCATGCTTTTTACAAACCGCGAAAAATAAATCAAATCTTCGTCGTTTGTGGTAGCGAATACGTTATCAAAATTATCAGAAGATTCTTTATATTTGTTAAGAGAAAAAAGATTGAAAGATTTTTCAAATTCTAAGTAAGGATCGTTCTGTTTTATAGCCTTGAGTTTGTCTATGTAAGCTATTGCCAGAGAGTTTTCGTTTGTTTCGGCTAAAAGAACCATAAGGTCTTTTCCGGCTTTTAAAGTTAGATTATCGTCGGTGGAGTTATAAACGATATATTCCAGAGAGCCTATGGAATCGGATATCCTTCCGTCAAACCAGCTTTTTATAGCCGAATCGTAAATTTTATAAACCGATTCCGCCGAAAAAATATTTAAGTTTAAAAAAAACAAAAAAAACAAACTCATAAATAAAATTTATCATAATATTGATTATTAAGCAAGCAATAAGAATTTTAATTTCCGAACAACAAAGAAACTATCCAGACATAAAAATAAACCGAATAGGGCGCGATAAAAAAAGAAAAGAAAAAGGTTATGAGCAGAGAAAATACGAACCCCGTTTCGTAGTTTAAGCTCTCTGTTATTTTTCTTGAAAACCTCCATGAGTATCTAATAGATATTAAAATTGTTATTAGCGTGGGTACTAAAACGTAAATTCCGTATTCTTTACAATTAAACTTCATATCCACCCTTATGAATTTTCATATATTTATCTCTTAGAACCAGCACGCCCCCTAGAGGACTCTCCTACAAATAAAATTTTCTCACCGAAAATTTTTTCGCAGACCGCCCCTCGCTCGCTTGTATGATTAAGCTCGCTGCGGGCTTTCGAGTCCTCGCGAAATGCTATTCGCATTTCTTAGAACCAGCACGCCCCCTAGAGGACTCGAACCTCTAACCAACTGCTTCGAAGGCAGCTGCTCTATCCTTTGAGCTAAGGGGGCCATGTTTGTAAATCAGGATTATATTTTATAAAATAATTAAGTAAGAACTAAAACGATCGTTCTTTACATATGTATTTATTATATATTTGTTTTTGAATTATGAATAGGAGGAATATATGGGCGGACATTCTCACTGGGCCGGAATAAAACACAAAAAAGCCGCAAACGACGCTAAAAAAGGAAAAATATATACAAAACTTATAAAAGAAATAACTATAGCAGCAAAAATGGGCGGAGGAGATCCGGATAAAAATCCGAGGCTAAGAAAAGCCATAGACGACGCCAAAGAAGTCAATATGCCGCTTGATAACGTAAAAAGAGCGATAATGAGAGGAACCGGTCAGATTCCGGGTGCGGTTTACGAAGAGGTAATATACGAAGGTTACGGACCTCAGGGGACTGCGGTTATGATAGAGGCTACAACCGACAATAAAAACAGAACTTTCAACGAATTAAGGGTAATACTCGAAAGGCACGGCGGAAATATGGGCACAAACGGTTGCGTAAGCTGGGTTTTTGAAAGAAAAGGATATATAACCGTTAAAAAAGAAAATATATCCGAAGAAGAACTTTTCAATGTGGCGATAGAAGCCGGGGCTGAGGATATAAAAAACGAACAAGACAACGACGTATATGAAATACTTACTTCTCCCGAATCTTTCGAATCTGTAAAAACAAAGCTCGGCGAAAAAAAGATAGAAACCACATCGGCGGAAGTAACGATGTTGCCTAAAAACGAAGTTAAAATAACCGACGAAGAAAAAGCCGGCTCTATAATTAAAATGATGGACGAATTGGAAAATCACGACGACGTAAAAAACGTTTACTCCAACTTCGACATACCCAAAGAATTGTTGGATAAGCTTATAAAAGAATGACGAAGGTCCTGGGAATAGATCCGGGGCTTGAAGATACCGGATGGGCTTTAATAGAAGTAGACGGAAAAAATAAAATAATTTTAAAAGAATTCGGGCTAATAAAAACCAGCTCGAAGCTGGCTCTCTCAAAAAGGCTAAAGGAAATATACGAATCGGTCGGCTCTAAAATAAAGGAGTTTTCGCCGGACAGGGCCGCCATAGAAGAAATTTATTTTATAGATAAAATTAAAACTCAATCTCTGACCACTCATTCCAGAGGAGTGATACTTCTCGCTCTTGAAAATTTCAACATTCCTTATTCGGAATACAATCCGAGAGTGGTAAAGAAAACCGTAACCGGCAACGGAAACGCGCAAAAACAGCAGATACAGTCCGTAATTGCAATGATGTTTTCGATAAAGGAAAAAATCTATCCGGATGTGGCCGACGCGATAGCCATAGCTCTTACCGATTTGAGGCTTTTTGAGTTAAGGAAAAAAAATATTTTATGATATCTTATATAAAAGGAAAGATAATAGAAATATCCGAGGATTACGTAATTTTGGAGACTAACGGAATCGGATATAAAATCAAAACATGCCAGGGTTTAATTTCCCGGTTAAACCGACAGGCCGTATGCGAGTTTTTTATCTACCCCTCTTTTAGTATGTATGAAGGATTTAATCTTTACGGATTTTTAGAAAAAAAACATCTGGAAATATTCGAATTATTAATGAATTCCATACCCAACACCGGACCGAAAAAAGCGATAGAGTATATGAACAAAATATTGAAATCTCCCGAAGACTTCAAAAAAGCCATACAAACAAAAGATACGAAAACTCTAAAAAATTTATTCGGCTTTACGACCAAAACATCCGATAAACTAATATTATCGCTAAAAGATAGAATTCAAAGATTTGAAACTTCCGAAAATCAAAGATACCAATCCCAATTCTTCGGCTCAAGTTACGAAACCGCGCTTAACGCTCTTATAAGCTTGGGGTATAAAGTTTCCGATTCCAGAGAAGCTTTAAACTCCGTACTGGAAGAAAAAGGCGAGAATAAACTGACCATAGAGGATTTAATAAAATTGTCGCTCAGGAAAATATCTTCTTTTAAATAACTATGGAATATATATACGATAAAAATCAAAATTCTGAAGAAGCAAAATTCGAATACTCTTTACGACCAAAGTCTCTTGAAGAGTTTATCGGTCAGAGCAAAATAAAAGAAAACTTGAAGATATTCATAGAAGCTTCAAAAAAGAGAAAACAACCGCTGGATCATTGTCTTTTCTACGCTCCTCCGGGATTGGGAAAGACCACTTTAGCTCATATAATAGCAAACGAGTTGGGAGTTAACATAAAGGTTACCTCCGGTCCGGTTTTAACAAAACCGGGCGATTTGGCCGCGACGCTTACCACCGAACTTTCCGATGGGGATGTTCTTTTTATAGACGAGATACACAGGCTCAACGTGGCGGTTGAGGAAAGTATTTATCCGGTTATGGAGGATTTCAATTTTTTCATAAATACCGGGAAAGGACCGGGAGCTACGACTTTAAAAATACAAACTCCCAAAATTACTATAATCGGAGCCACGACAAGAAGCGGTTTATTAACCACCCCGCTTAGAGATAGATTCGGAATAGCGGTAAATTTAAATTTTTACGAAGAAGAGGAAATAGTTCAAATAATCGAAAGGTCGGCAAAAATACTGGAAGTAAAAACTGAAAAAGAGGGAATAGCCGAAATAGCCAAACGCTCGAGAGGCACTCCAAGAATAGCCAACAGGCTTTTAAAAAGAGTAAGAGATTTCGCCGATGTGAAAGGAAAGGGAATAATTACTAAAGATATAGCTCTAAAAGCGCTTGAATCTATGGAAATAGACGAGATGGGGCTTGATAAAACGGACAGATTTTTTCTTGCGACCGTAGCCGAAAAATTTAAAGGGGGGCCGGTCGGGGCGGAAAACCTCGCTGTGGCTCTTAGCGAAGAAATAGATACTATTACCGACGTAATAGAGCCTTATCTAATAAAATCCGGTTTTTTACAAAGAACCCCCAGAGGAAGGGTATTAACCGAAAAAGCCTATAAACATCTGAAATTGCCTTATTCTAAAAATGAAAATCTTTTTTAAGAGTTTATTTTTTTTAATCCTGTCTCAAAGTTTATATTCCGCCGACGGAATATCGAAAAGCATAGAGGTCAGGATACTCATAGAAAACAATTCCGAAAAAATAAGCTTAAAAACTTATGGAAAGGTTTATTTAACCGAAGAAAAAACGGGAGAAAAATATCTTTTGGTCGAAGAATCCAATTACGACATTAAGGCCGAAGGTTCGGATTTCATATACGTATCTTTACAAAAATTATACTCCCCCGTTTTGCTTGAAAACTCTAATCCAAACAGCCATATGATTATAAACGGGAAAAAATACAGAGGAAAATTTAAAATAAAAAACTCCGAAGGCAAAATTCAAATAATAGAATTTGTTGACATAGAAAGATACTTATGGGGCGTATTGGGACCTGAGATGGGAACGAGCTGGCCGATGGAAGCCTTAAAGGCCCAGGCGGTGGCTTCAAGGACATACACATTGGCGTCGTTAAACAGAAACGCGGATTACGATATGACCAACTCGACAAAACATCAGGTTTATACCGGATTTGAAAACATATCTCCGCAAATCATATCGGCGGTAAACGAGACGAGAGGAGAGGTTTTAACTTATAAAGACAAGATATTCTACGCTTATTATCACGCAAATTCCGGCGGACAAACAACTACTCCAAGCGGAGTATGGAACGGCGATATCATTCCTCCGCTTAAAGGGGTGAAAGACCCTTATTACAAAAACTCAAAACATGCCGCATGGTCCGTTTATGTATCAAATTCCGATATACTTAATTTTATAAGCTCAAGCGGACATTCCGCGCTTAAAATAAAAGATATGAAAATATATTCCAAAGACAGATCCGGTAGGGCGGTTAAACTCTTATTCAAAACCGACAAAGGAAATATAAAGCTTGAGGCGAAGGATTTTAGAAACCACGTAGGAAACTTCGACATGAAAAGCACTTTAATAACGAACATAATAAAAATGAAAAACGGATTTAAGATAACCGGAAAGGGTTGGGGCCACGGAGTCGGGCTTTGTCAGGACGGTGCAAGGGAAATGGCTGACAGAGGAGCGGATTATAAAAAGATTTTAAACTTCTATTATCCGGGCTCAAAAATAAAAGACATAGAGGACGTTTATTATGACAGAAGATAATACTTTAAAAGAGTTTGAAACTCTCGATATAGAACCTCTCATCGCTCCATATCCTCTTGAAAAAAGAGATAATTCCAGGCTTCTGGTTATTAACCGAAAAGAAAACAAAATAGAACACAGGATTTTCAATGAAGTAATAGAATATTTTAACGAAGGAGATTGTCTGGTTTTAAACGAAACAAAAGTGGTTAAATATAAACTTATATACGCAACGGAAGAAGGCGTAAAAAAAGACCTGCTTTTAATAGAAAAAAAAGACGAATACGGGAATGTCTGGAATTGTTTGGCTAAAAAATTAAAAGACGGTAAAAAATATACGCTTGAGGGCGGGATAAAAATAGTATCCGTTTCCAATAATAAAGACGGAGGTTATACCGTAACTTTCGATAAACCTATTACCGAACAATATATAGAGGAATACGGCAATGTCCCATTACCCAACTACATAATTAAAAAAAGAAAAGAAACAAATATTGCCAAATACGACAAAGACGAACAAAAATATCAAACCGTATACGCTAAAGAAAAAGGTTCAATAGCGGCTCCGACCGCGGGTTTCCATTTCACAAACGAAATTATCGAAAAACTCTCCGGAAAGGGAGTCGTAATAGCAAGAATAACCCTTCATATCGGATACGGGACTTTTAAAATGGTAAGAGAAGATCCATCGTCTTTTATAATGCCTTCCGAGAGATGCAAAGTATCCGAAAAATCGGCATACGATATAAACGCGGCCAAGAAAAACGGGAAAAAAATTTTCGCGGTGGGAACTTCTTCCATGAGAACGATCGAAAAAATGAGCGACGAAAAAGGAACTGTAATTTCCGGCTCGGCGGAGTCCGATATTTTTATAAAACCGGGATATAAATTTAAAGTGGCGGATTGTTTTATAACAAACCTTCATGTCCCAAACTCCCCCCCGCTTTATATGACGGCGGCTTTTGCCGGAAGAGAACTTTTATATAAAGCGTATAAAGAAGCCGTCAAAGAAAAATATAGATTTTATTCTTACGGCGACTCCTGTCTTATAATATAAATCGGAGAAGGATTATGAAAAATTATTTCAAAACGATAAAAATAGACAAAAACTCAAGATCCAGAATAACCGAAATTTACGTAAGAAATAAAAAAATAATAACCCCGGTTTTTATGCCCGTAGCCACTCAGGCAAGCGTTAAAGCGCTTTCAAGCCAGGATATAGAAGAAGTGGGAACCCAGTGTATGCTTTCAAATACATATCATCTTTATTTAAGGCCGGGGCTTGAGGTGCTAAAAAAATTCGGCGGTTTGGGCAATTTTATGAAAACCGACAAAGCTATACTTACCGATTCCGGCGGATTTCAGGTTTACAGTCTTTCTAATTTAAGAAAAATAACGGAGCACGGGGTTCATTTTTCATCTCACATAGACGGCTCTCCTCACTTTTTTACTCCGGAAAAAGTAATAGATTATCAGTCTGCGATAAATTCGGATATATGGACTCATTTAGACGTGTGCGTTAAGAACCCCGCGGAATACGAAGAAGCGAAAGACGCTCTTAAAAAAACTAAAAACTGGGCTAAAAAATCGATTGAACATTTTAAAAAAATAACCCAGGATATCCAGCCAAAACCGAAAATTTTAGCGATAATTCAGGGTTCAGTTTATAAAGACCTTAGAAAAGAATCTTTGGAATGGGGATACGAATTGGGTTTCGACGGTTTCGCTTTAGGTGGATTAAGCGTGGGAGAGACTAAACAGGAGATGTTTGAAACCCTCGATTATATTACCGAAATAGCGCCGAAAGATAAGCCGGTTTATTTTATGGGGTTGGGAGACCCCATAGATATATGGACCGCCACCAAATACGGAGTTGATATGTACGACTGCGTACTGCCAACAAGAAATGCAAGAAACGGACAGGCTTTAACCACATACGGCAAAATCTATATAAAAAACGCCTGCTATAAAAAAGACGAATCGGTTCTGGACCCCGAATGCGATTGTTTGACCTGCAAAAATTATTCCCGAGCTTATCTCTCTCATCTTTATAAATCCGGAGAGCTTCTTTCCCACAGGCTCATATCCATTCATAACATAAGGTTTCTAATAAGGCAAACCGAAATAATGAGAAAAGCCATAGAAGAAGATAGATTCGATGATGCTTTTAACGAGTTTCTATCCAAGTACAATCAAACGAAACTCAAAATATGATAAAATATAAATGTAACTTTTAGATATCAGGAGGTTTTTTTATGAACGCTGCTCAGCCTTCGGCAATAATGCAGATTTTGCCTTTTATATTGATGATAGCCATATTTTATTTTCTTCTCATAAGACCCCAACAAAAACAAATGAAAGAACGACAAAAGATGCTCGATTCTTTGAAAGTCGGCGACAAAGTAATAACCGTCGGGGGTATAATCGGAACGATTACATCCATAAAAGATAACGAAATAGAGCTGGAAATATCCAAAAACGTAAAAGTGACGGCGTTAAAAACGGCGGTTACTTCGGTTAATATCAACCAATAAAAAGGAGTCATATATGAAAGCCCTTCATTGGAAAATGTCTGTTATATTGGCGGTTATTTTGCTGTCTTTGTTTTCTCTTTATTTTACATTCGAGTGGTACTCCAAATCTCCGCAAGAAAGAGAAAAATTAGAAGCGATGAAACAAAGGCCCAAACATATACTTAATTTGGGGCTCGACTTAAGAGGCGGAACGCATCTTTTATTGGAGCTCGAGATAGACAAATTGGATAAAAACGAAAAAATTACGGACGCCATGCAAAGAGCGATAGAAATAATAAGAAACAGAGTTGACGCCTACGGAATAGCCGAAACCCCTATAGCCAAGGTCGGAGATAGATGGATAAGCGTTGATCTGCCGGGAATATCAAAAACCGAACAGGCCGAGGCTTTGATAGGAAAAACCGCGCAACTAAAATTTATGCTCGTAAACGAATCCACTCAGGCGGCAAAAATACAGGAAGAAATTTCAAAGCTTAACAAACCCGCAATAGATAAAGACGGCAATATAGCTCCGGAAATAAAAAAAATACTCCCACCCAATCTTACCATACTCAAAGGAAAATCCGACAGAGAAACTTCGGATGTTAAATATTATGTTTTAGAATCGAAAGTGGAAGTTACCGGAGCTTATCTTGAAAACGCGAGAGTCGAGACTGACGCCCAGTTTGGAATGCCTAATATCGCTTTTTCGTTTAACAAAGAGGGCGGAAAACTTTTCGAAGAACTTACGGCAAGAAACGTGGAAAGATTTTTGGCCATAGTTTTAGACGACGTGGTCTATACCGCTCCGAGAATTAAAACAAAAATAACCGGCGGAAAAGGGATAATAGAAGGAAACTTTACTATGGAAGAGGCCAGAGACATAGCTCTTGTTCTTAGAAGCGGAGCTCTTCCCGCGCCGGTAAAAATCATAGAAAAAAGAGTGGTCGGACCTACTCTGGGTCAGGACTCAATTTCAAAGGGCGTCAAAGCGAGTCTGATAGGATTTATCGCGGTCGTTATTTTTATGATTATTTATTATAGAGGCGGCGGTTTTGTTGCGGATGTGGCTTTAGGATTAAACTTTATAATACTTCTTGCGGTGCTTTCGTATTTTAACGCCACATTAACGCTACCCGGTATAGCCGGTATGATACTGTCTCTCGCGATGGCCGTGGACGCCAACGTGTTAATACTTGAGAGAATGAGGGAAGAGCTGGATTTAAAAAAACCAATACCCATAATCATCTCCACGGCGTATGAAAAAGCGTGGAGCGCGATATTCGACTCTAACCTGACCACATGGATTACAAGCGTATTCCTTTTTCAATTCGGTTCGGGGCCGGTAAAAGGGTTTGCGACGACCCTTACCATAGGTCTTGTAATAGGCGTTTTCACATCGGTTTTTGTTACCAGAACCATCTACGATTTCTGGCTTACTTCAAACCCAAAGAAGCTGAGCGTATAAGGAGGATTTATGAAAATTATACCTAAGACAAATATCGATTTTATCGGAAAAAGATATTATTTTTTCGCTCTTTCGGCTTTGGTCATAATAAGCGGTTTCATTTCAATATATTTAAAAGGTCTTAATTTGGGACTTGATTTTACCGGCGGAACTCTTATTCAGGTGAAAGTAAACTCCGGCGAAAACATATCACAGATAAGGAAAATAATGAAAGATAATTCCATAGACGCTCAGATAAGAAGCTACGACAACAATAGTTTCGGTATAATGGTAAAAGGCAGTCAGGAAAACGTAAACGAATACGCCCAAAAGATAATAACGGCATTGGATGAAGCCGGAGTTAAGTTTGAAGAAGAAAAAAGAGATTTTGTGGGCCCCGTGGTAGGAAAGGAACTTGCGAAAAAAGCTATATTTGCGATAGTTCTTTCTATGTTCGGGATAATAGTATATATCGCTTTTAGATTCACAAATCCCGTATGGGGAATTACCGGCGTAATAGGCCTTTTGCACGACGTTATGGTGGCGATAGCTGCAATGTCTTTAACGAACAGAGAAATAGACCTTGTAATAGTCGCCGCCCTTTTAACCATAGCCGGTTATTCGATAAACGATACCATAGTTATATACGACAGAATGAGAGAAAATATAAAAAAATTCCCGAAAATGCCTTTCGGAGAGTTGATAAACACCAGCATAAACGAAACTTTATCGAGAACCATAATAACCAGCTTGACCGTAATAATGGTTTTGGTGATTTTATTCTTCTTCGGCGGTTCGGGAATAGCGGATTTTTCTTTTTGCATGCTTGTAGGTTCCATAACCGGAGTTTATTCGACACTTGCCATAGCGACAACAATAGCTTACGAATGGCAAAAACAATAAACTTTACCGATTTATGAGAAGAATAGAAAATTTCAAAGTTCCTATATACCACTACGATATAATAAGGAAAACCAAAAAAAACGGCTTAAATGCCGTCTCATTGTTTGGAGAAGGAGACAATTTTGAAAAAAACTTTAAAGAGTTTATATCTAACGCAATATCGAAAACGAAACTTTCCGCCATATATTTAAACCTTTCGGTATCGGATTTTCTGGAAACCGTAAAAACCAGAGAGTTCGATCCGACAGATAAATCGAAAAAAATAAATACCATAACCTTATCCTGCCTTACTCTTTCCAAAGAGATTGAAGACCATATAAACGGCCAAAACGAAGAAGAGAAAAAGATATCAGAAACGGCTCTTGAAGTATATACCAAAACCGCAATAGGCGCTTTAACCGATATGATAGCCGAGGAAGCGAAAAAGGAAAATTCCGAATTATCTCTTCCGTATTTTGTTTATTCTCCTTTCAATTTTGAAAACTTCATAGTTTTAGACTCGGATTTTTCTTCGTATTTAACTAAACTGCAGTCTGAAAAAATAGGAATAAAATCGGAAAACGGCGTCATAGTTCCCAAATATTCCGCTCTTTTTTTTGTATACTGGAGCCTTAAAAAGAAAAAATAGTTTCTAAATGGGAAAATTACTTTTTAATATATATAAATCCATTTCTTATATCGGAATCTTGTTTGCTTTTGTTTTTTCTTTTTTTTCTAAAACCAGGTCTTTTACGAAAAAATCTTTTAAAAAAAGACTTTTCCCCGATCTCCCCCGGTTTAAGGAAAAAACGATTCTTTTCCATTGCGCTTCTTTGGGAGAGTTAAATTCGGCAAAAGAAATGATAGAAACGCTTAAAAAAAAGTTTCCAAGAAACCCGATAATAATAACGACTTTTACCGAAACGGCTATTGAAAGCGCAAAGAAGATAACCGAAAATTCTTTTTTAATTCCCTTCGATATTCAAAAAACGGTAAAAAAATTTTTAAACAAAGCAAATCCCGGTATGGTTTTCATATCCGAAACTGAAATATGGCCCATATTCATATCGGAATCGGCTAAAAAATGCAAAGTTTATTACATAAATGCGAGAATGAGCGAAAAAACTTTTAAATTTTATCGTTTTATTTCTCCTCTAATAAAACATACATTTAAAAACATAGAAAGATTTTTTGCTCAAGACAAAAAGAGCTACGACTTGCTTATAAATTTCGTCGAAGAAAAAAAACTTTTATTATGCGGAAACACCAAATACGACAATTTAAAAGAAACTACACCCGAGTTTTCTTTTGAAAAAGAAATAAACAAACTGGATTTTAAAGACAAAAAAATAATAACATTCGGAAGCGTTCATCCAGACGAAGCCGAGAAAATAATTAAAAGCCTTATTTTGTTAAAAAAACAAATAAAAGAAATAAGATATGTTTTGGTTCCAAGACACATAGAGAAAACAAAAGAGTTTGAAGATGTAATTCGAAAGTTTGAGATAAAATACGCGGTTTTATCTAAAATATCCGAAGACCCTTTTAAAGATTTATACGATACAGAGTTACTATTGGCGGATAAATTGGGAGTGTTGCTTTATTTTTACTCGATATCGGCTCTTGCTTTTGTGGGCGGAACGCTAAACCGAGTAGGAGGGCATAACTTATTGGAGCCTTCGGTTTTTTCAAAACCTGTTTTGTTTGGACCCAATTATTTAAGTCAAAAAGAATCCGCAGAAAAACTTTTGGAAAACGGAGGAGGATTTGTGGTATCCGACGAATACGACTTAAAAGCGAGAATTAGCGTAATATTATCCGACGATAAAAAACTTAAAGAAATAGGCGAGAAATCCAACCAAACGTTAAAATCCCTTCAGGGCGCCACTCAAAAAATAATAAAGGAAATCTGGAAATAATTAAGGGCAGGCAACGGCTTGAGTAGACGCCAAAATACCGTACTGATAATTCAACTGAGTACATCCCCCCGTGGGACTCGTTGAATTTGCTACGGTAAAGGACCCGTTAAAACCCGCATAAGATATTAGAGCCGTTCCGTTATAAATAACTGGTTGATTGTTTGTATATGTCGTACTTCCCGTCCCGCCACGTGCTACGGGAAGAGTTCCAGCATTTATATCGCTTGCGTTGTGAGTATGTGAAGCGTTGGCGAAACTTGAATTTGAATATCCGCTTGCAACTATATTGGTACCGTTATACCATAGGAATTGACTTGATGTATAAGTAGTGCTTCCTGTACCGCCATTAGAAACCCCAAGAGTTCCGCTCACTTCGCTACCCAAATTAACCGTAGCGCCGCCGGTTATCGCGGAAGTTCCGTTTCCTCTTAAAAGACCGGTTAAAGTCGTAGCACCTGTTCCGCCTTTTGAAACTGATAAAGTTCCCCCAATATTTGTAAGTGTTAAGGCCGCTTCATTGACATCTATCGTCGGATTTCCAGATACTCCATCTCCGTTTGCTATGCTTATCTTTGTTGAGCCAGCTGTTATGGTTCTTGCCGTTATTGTATCTGCGGCGGTTCTTGTAACAATACCATTGGTAGCCAAATTATGGAAAGCTAAAGCCTGGCCGGAAAGAGATACCGTGATGTTATCCCCGGAACCTACTATTCTATTTGTCAAAGTCCCGCTCATCGATATTCCGGTTCCGTTTACCAGATTGCTTGTAGGTATATCGGTGGCTACTATCGAGTTGCCCCCGCTTAGTACTCCCGAAGCGTTATTTTTTACAAAACCGGCCGTCGTAAAAGAGTTTACTTTCAATGCGGTCGTAAAGGTTCCGCTTGAGGCGGTAATTCCGTTTGTAAAAATCGTATGTCCGACCCCGGACAAAAATGTTATCAATCCCGTATCTCCTATGGTTATTCTCGGAGTGTTGTTTGAAATGATATTAAAAGATTGAGAGTTTGTCGTACCTAAAACCCTGTTAGAACCGGCTAAGTTACCGGTGATAATCCATGCGGTAGGCTCTATTCCTCCTCCTCCGAGCAAAGAATCCACATATTTTTTGGTAGTGAGGTCTTGATTATCTACGGGGTCCAAAGAGTTTTTAACTCTTGCGGAGTTATTTAGATTTACCGTTCCGGTAGTTACAAAAATACCAGAAGAAGTTTCTATGCTATACTGTGTGACGCCGGAAGCGGTAAAAGTTCCGCTTGAGGCGGTAATGCCTTGAGTAAAGTTTCCCCATCCGCTTACGCTTATGCTCGTATTAAAAGAAGGGGCCGTATTAAATACAGCCGCACCTGTTCCTGTTTCGTCGGTAATTGAAGAGGCTAAATTGGCCGATGTTATGGAGCTTGTTAAATTCTTTGATCCGTCCGTCGCCACAAGCCTCGAGGCGGTTAGAGAGTTTAAATTTAGGCTGCCTCCAACATAAAAATTTCCCGTAAATGTTCCGGAAGAGGCGGTAATTCCGTTTGTAAAAATCGTATGTCCAACCCCGGACAAAAATGTTATCAATCCCGTATCTCCTATGGTTATTCTCGGAGTGTTGTTTGAAATGATATTAAAAGACTGAGAGTTTGTCGTACCTAAAACCCTGTTAGAACCCGCGTTATTGCCCGTAACAAGCCATGAATTAGGTTCCGAACCCCCTATTAAAAACTTATTATCCACATATGACTTTGTCGCCGCGTCTTGATTGTCTATAGGATCTAAAGAATTTTTAATTCTTACCGAGTTATTTAGATTTACCGTTCCGTTTAGTATGTTTATTCCGGAAGAGGATGCTATGGAATATTGTCCGAAAGCGGTAAAGGTTCCGCTTGAGGCGGTAATACCTTGAGTAAAATTCCCCCATCCGCTTACGCTTATGCTCGTATTAAAAGAAGGGGCCGTATTAAATACCGCCAAACCCGTTCCTGTTTCGTCGGTAATAGAAGAGGCTAAATTGGCCGATGTTATGGAGCTTGTAAGATTATTAGAGCCATCTGTAGCTACAAGTCTTGATGAAGTAAGAGAAGAAAAATTTATGTTTCCTGATGAAGATATCCCAGTCAAATTTTGCAAAAGGCGTCCGCTTGTAATAATATTTGTTCCTCCTAAACGCAGGTTTCCCGAAGTGTTTATATCCCCGTTAACGTCTAAAGTGTAATTTGGAGTCAAAGTTCCTATTCCGGTTTTATAACCCGTAGCGGTCGAAAGATAAACATCCTGTGAAACATAAAGCGAGGTAAATTCGACCGGCGTAGCCGTTCTTTGTTTTAGAGTGCCGTCTACCACTATATTGCCGGCGACTACAAGGTCTTCTTTGCTATCTCCCGAATACGGATTTATAGTGTTTCCTATAACGACATCGCCTCCTATTATTTGAAATTTGTCGGAAGGATTTGCCGTTCCTATTCCTATTTTGCCCGTATTATCGACTATCAAAGAATCGTTGTTTTTAACTCTCAGTATTATTTTGCCGGTTCCGTTGCTATCGGCATCCGCCTGAATGAGAGCATCAGAGTTGTTTGATATCGCTCCTACAGATATGGAAGAACTTGAGTTTAGTATTGTTCCGTCGTTAAATATGATACCGTTACCCGAACCGGTAATTTTTATGTTTCCGGATACGGTCAAAGGGTGAGTCGGAGCGTTCGTTCCCACTCCCACTCTCGAATTTCCGTCCACATATAAAGCGGGAGCTGAATCGTTTTGGGTGGGAGATATTATTAAAGTGGAATTATATATTTTAAAGTTGGTAGAATCTATATAAAGTTTTGAAATATCCGAACCGCCTGAGAATATCTGTATGTTGTTTCCGTTTGTTCCGATCGATCCTATTTTGGATGAGCCTCTATAAAAATTAACCCTTCCCTGGGAATTGGCTCCGGCGGAGATGTATAATGTGGAAGAAGAAGAAGGGACATTAGGTTCTCCTATTTGAATATATGAAGGATCGGAATATGAAAAAGAATTCGCGCCTACTCCCAGTCTGGAGCTTATCAGGGCGTGAGAAGATACCGTAATCTGGGCGGTAAAAGTGTTTTGAGCCGAGAATGTTTGGGTGGATGCTAAAGCGGCTATATTATCGTTATTTAATGTAAATCCGCCTTTTACGTTTAAAGTTCCGAATATCGTCGTAGAAGATAGTTTAACTTCTTTGCCGAAGTTTGTAACGTTTAGATTTCCAAGGATATTTACATCGGAAAGAAACGAAGCCGTGGATGCGGTAATGCCTCTGTCAGCCATTATGGTACCCGCTACATGAAGTTTTTCTTTCGGAGTATCGGTTCCTATTCCTACATTCAAAAGATTCGTTCTTTGAATTATAAGGTTGTTCCCCCCAAAACTTCTAATTTCGTTTGAAACTATGAGATTGGATATATCCATATCGACGGCTCTTATATTGCCGTTTACATCCAGAGCTCTTGTAGGGTTTGTATATCCTATGCCCAAATTTCCGTTGTTTATAGTAACTCCGGTGGTACCGTTAACTAAAAAATCGATTCTATTATCGTTTACTCCTACGCTTATCTGTTCGTTGTTTGTCCCTCTAATTACGCCGTTATTAAAGACTCCGGTTAAAGAAAAATTTCCTCCGACAGTTAAATCGTTGGATACTAAAGAATTTCCGTTTACATGCAATCTTGTGGAAGGCGTTTGAGTTCCTATTCCCCAATTGCCGGAGTTTGTAATTATTCCTTTGTAGGTAGTCGACGTCTGAAATATTATGGCGCCGTTACCGTCTCCTACGCTATCCGCTCTTATGAAAACATCAACCGGAGAATAGACCTCGTTTGTGGCCGAAGAACCGCCGCTTGTACTCATGCAAGAATTATCCGTAAAACATATTCTATCGGTGTATATGCCGCCGTTTAATATGATTGCTCTTTGGCCGGAAGGTCCTATGGCATTGGGATTTGTTCCTACGGTAAAAGAGCTGAAATGAACAAATGCTCCGTCTTCCAATTTTTTCGAAATCAAAGAATATATGACCGTATTTATGGGTTCTCTTGGGCTCAGTTTTTCACCTTCTATTTCAACTTCAAGCCATAAAGAATTTCCTTTTGAAAATATGTCTAAAGGCGGTTGAAAACTAACCGAAAATATCCCCGACCTCGCCTCGACTAAAAACTCGTCGCTTGTCCACTCAGGGCTTCCCCCAGTTTCGTATTTGTATATTCTAAATCTTATGTGCAAAAGGCCGTTTAAAGGGGCGTTGTCTTTTTCCACTCTTCCCTGATAGCTTATGAGATTGGGTACGGAGTTAACTTTAACATCGCCGGAAATAAGATTAATCGGAAAGAATACGACCGAAAGTATCAAAACAAAAAATCTCATTTTTCCTCCAAACATTTTAAAAATCTCATCTTATAATTACCAGTTTTCCTTTTCTGGTCTTGCCGTTTTCATCTTTTATGTAAAATATGTATAAACCGCTCGGTACGGTATTGTTATTAGAATCTTTCAAATCCCAACCCTGAGATTCAACATTAGAATTTTTTAATATCGTTCTTACTTGTTCCCCGGCGATATTAAATATCCTTATCTCGCATCTCAAAGTCAATTTGGTAAAAGAAATCCCGTTACAACCGTATTTTATGTTACAGGGATTGGGGAATGCGTAAGCGTTTTCCACCGTCGCCTCCGGGCCTCTTGATAGCCCCAAAACTTCCGGGAATAAACCTATTCTCGCTCCCGTAGCGTTGGTATAGCCTAAAGGCAGAATATTGCCCAAAAGCCTATACGAATAGGAAACTTTGTAATCCGTATTTGGAGTTGTGTAAGGGTAAAGGGTATTTATTCTGTAAGAACCGGAAGTCATAGCGGAAAAAAGGACCAAGCAATCAAACCATAAAAAGACAAATATTATAATCCCTCTTTTCATTATAAAGATATTATATATTTTTTGCTCCGCGTTTTATCACTTTTCCTTGTCGTAATCTTCCAATTTAGCGACTACGCTTCCTATAAAAACCTCAGCCTCCAGCATTACCGGCACTTTTTTATCCTCGGACAAATAGACATAAAGGCTTCTTCCTTTCTTTGAAATGAATATCCCGTCGTCTCCGACCTTCGGTTCCAGTTTATAACATTTTATTTTCTTTGAGTTTATCTTAATTTTTTCCATGCCGTGATTTATTACTTCCAATTTCCACAATTTTGTGGTAACTATATCTATTTTCTTGACCTTTTCCGGTTCTTTTTCGGATTTTACAAATAGATAAAGAGAAGAAAGAATGTCGTAAACATTTTGCTCCAGTTCTCCGTAATGCTCTTTTTCTTTCCCGTTTTTTATTTTTTTGCCGTAAAATTTTTTATTTTCATAATCGAAAACCGTGTATTCCTTTAAAGAATATTTGCCTTCGTTAATGTCTTTATAATAACCGTATGAACGCTCGAAATTGACATCCAGATATCCTATGTTTTTGTCTCTTACTTTAAATAGGTTGGCTATAAAAGAACTCGACACGGCGTTTGATACTATTTTGTAAGCGTAGACTTTGGTGGAAATTTCCACCACATCCTCCACTTTTATGACGGCTTTTCCGACATTCAAAAAACCCCAGTAGATATTATATTCGTATTTTTGCGAATAGAAGGGAAATGTTTCCTTATCTTTTACGGATTTATAGGCATCGAAAAAATTTTCCCCAAAAACAAAAGAAAAGAAATAAGATATTAAAAAGATTACCGGCATATTATTTTATCCGCGTTTTTTAAATTTTTAAGAACATAATCGGCTTTTATTTTCCTATGTTTTTTTATTTGATTTTTAGCCTGACCCGTTAAAACAAAAACGCCTTTTATTCCGGTTTTTAAAGCCAGCTCCATGTCGGTTTTTTTATCTCCTATCAAAAAAGACTTTTTGAGGTCTATTTTATAATCTTTTAATGCTTCTTTTATAAGTCCGGGCTTGGGTTTTCTGCAATCGCAATTATCCACGGGAGAATGGGGACAGTAATAAACGGCGTTAATCTTTATTTTTTCTTTTTCTAAGGTTTTTACTATTTTGTCGTTTATTTTTCTCGAGATTCTCTCGGTTATATACCCCCTTCCTACGGCGGATTGGTTGGTGATTATTATCAAATGGAATCTGTCGCAGGAAGATATTTTTTTTAGCCCCTCTAAAGCCGTTTTATATAATTTTATATCCGAAAGAGATTTTATATATTTGCCGGGAATATCTTTGTTTATAACGCCGTCTCTATCCAAAAAAACAGCCGGTTTTTTTTCTCTCGATTTTAAATATATTATTTTCATTTCAATATTTTTTTAATCGAATCTATAATGGAATTTTCTGACAACCTAATATCAACATCCGCCGAATAAATATCGGTCGAAAATATTTCTTCAGATTTCGACATAAACTTTACCGAATCTTTATATGTGGTCAATAATGGGAGCCCGTCTCTCAGATTATTTATGGATTTTAATTCCTCGTAGGAATATTTATAATGATCCGGAAACTGCCAGACCTTTAAAACTTTAAAACCGCTTTTTTCTATCATTTTTTTAAACTGAGAATTGTCTCCTATTCCGGAAAACAAAGCCACATCTTTAAAATTACGCCTGAAATATTCCAGGCTTATTTTTTCTCCGGTTACGTTATTCAAAAATCCGGATATGACGTAGCTCGCTTTTATTATTTTGTTTTCATCTACGTATTTTTTTACATACGAATAGGCTTTTTCTATATAATCCGAATCGAAAAGTTCGCAATGGTTTAAAATGACAAAATTAGCTCTTTTTAATCCTAAATAGCTTTCCCTGAGGTTTCCAACAGGAAGTATTTTATCGTATAGCATATTTATATTCAATATTACGATATTCAAATCTTTTTTAATCGAAAAATTTTGAAACCCGTCGTCCATTATCAAAACATCCGGATTATATCTGTCAATCGCGTATTCTATCGCTTTTTTTCTGTTTTTTGAAGCGACGACCGGAATTCCCAAATCTTTAAGAGAAAGCGAAATTAATTTTTGTTCGTCCGCCATTTTTTGGTCTTCGAAAAAATTACCGACTATTTTGGAGTCGGCCACATCGTTTTTAGCGTATCCGCTTTTGTATCCTCTCATCGTTACCGCGGTTTTTATATCCGATTTTGCCAGTTCCTTGGAAAGAGATATCACAAAAGTGGTTTTTCCGGTTCCTCCGGTCGATATATTGCCAACGCATATTATCGGTTTTTTAAAGCTTTTTGGATTTATAATACCGGCGGAATAAAAAGATTTTTTGATAAAAAAAGCAAATCGATATAAAAAGCTTAATAATAATAAAAAAAATTTTCCGATATAAAAAGATTTTATCTCATTTCTTAGCTTTTCAAGATTCATTAAAATATTTTCGAAACGCCTTTTTTAATATGCAAATTTAAATCGAAGCAAGAATCCGAGTATTTTATAAATAATCTATCCAGAGTTTTTTTCTCTCTTTCCCACGGCCAGGATGTTTTTCCCTGTTTGAAACTAAAGTCGAAAAGATAACCGGCTTCCAGGACAAGCTTTCTTATTTCCGGCTCGTAAGCGCCGTTGCCGTAAGGATAGGCGAATGCTATTATTTCTTTTTGGAACAAATTTTCAAGTTGTTTTTTCGATTCGAATATTTCCCACTTTGCGTCTTCTATGTCTATGTTTGCAAGTCGAGGATGATTCATAGTGTGAGAACCGAACTCCATAACCCCGCTTTTATCCATTTCTATTAGCATTTCTTTTGTGGCCATATTGATCCACACTTCGGTTTTGGGATTATGCCAGACGTTTACTTTGCCTATGGTGTTATAAACCACAAATATATTTCCTTTGGCGTTATATTTCTTAAGTATGGGATAAGCGTATTTGTAATTATTTTCATATCCGTCGTCGAATGTAACCAAAACCACATCGTCTACCGGTTTGTTGTTTTTATAATAATCGGCAAGTTCCGAAAAACCTATAAGCTTATAACCTTTTTTGGTAAGCCAGGATATGTGTTTTTCAAATCTTTCCGGAGTAACCCATAATTCTTTTAATTTGGTGCCTTTGGGAGGGTATCCTATTTTATGATAAACCAAAACGTTAAGGCCGGATAGATTTTTATACCACCAGCTCCATCTTAGAGAATATAAGAGTCCGGCAAAAGGAACGAAGTAAAACAATTTATTCATAATTATATTTTAGAATTTTTTGAACCGCTTTTATAACCTCTTCGACTTTTATTAGTTTCATGCAAAGAAAATGCGAATGAGGGCATTTCCTGGAGCCGTGAAGCCTGCAGGGCCTGCATAAAAGATCTTTTTCTAAAACTATAGATTTTTCGCTATAAGGGAAAAAACCCAATTCCCTCGTGGTGGGCCCGAATATAGCCACCACCCAAACGCCCAAAGCAGTCGCAATATGCATAGGACCCGAATCGTTGGTTATTAAAATATCCGATTTTTTTATCAACCATACGAGCTCGTCTAAGCTTGTTTTTCCTGCCATATTTAAACATTTGGCGTCTCCCGCAATCTCTTTTATCTTATCGCAATATTCTTTTTCTTTTCCTGAACCTATGAGAACCGGAGTAACCGAATATTCCGAGTAAAGTTTATCGATAAGAGAGGCGAATTTGTATTCCGGCCATCTTTTAGTTTCCCAAACGGAAGACGGATTTATCAATATCAACGGTTTTATTTTTATAATATCTCCAAATTTGCCGTTAGAAGCTTCTTTCATTTCCGGGAATTCTATTCCCCCTTCTTTTATCAAAGGAGACAAAAGCATAAAATTCCTTTCGGCGTCGTGTACCAGCCAGCTGAAAGGTATTCTATGAGTATAGAAAAAAGAAGAAGGTTTAATATCGAATCCTATCCTGATTTTAATTTTTGCAAAAAAAGCGATTAGAGCCGATCTAAGAGAACGATGAGGAATTATGGCTATGTCAAATCCCTTATTTTTAATAAGTTCTATTATTCTTTTAAACTCCGCCAAAAAAGGCCTTTCTTTTTTCTCGTCGCATATTATTTCGTCTATCTCTTTTACCCCTTCGACAGCTTTGGCAGTATCTTTTCTTATGAGAATGGAAATATAAGAATCTTTAATTTCGGATTTTATTTTTTTTATCATAGGGAGAGTAAGCATAAGATCGCCCAAAAAGGCGGTTTGTATTATAAGTATCTTCCTGGGTTTAGAGTCGAGTTTTTCGGAAAAATCGGCGTTTTTTATATCCGGCTTTTTATCTATTATTTTAAAATTTGTTTTTTCCAAAACCGAAAGATACCTTTCCACGACATGTTTTTCAAGCTTCGGAGATAGTATCCTGAAATTTACGAAAAGCCTTCGATAAAGAGAATCCTTGTCGTACTTTATCTTTTTTTGCGCTTTTATTATTTTACAAGCAAGGAAACTCCTAATATTGGAATGAAGATCTATTATCAAATCAAACTCGTATTTTTTCCCGATTTCGAAAAGATCTTTAACGGACGAAAATTCAAGCACTTCTTTTATATCTTTGTTCCGAGATAATATCTTGCCGAATTGTTTTTTGGTAAGATAATAAATTTCCGAGTTTTCGTCGTTTAATTTTATGTTTTTTATAACGGGCAAAGTCAATACTATATCGCCCAGGGAAGAAAATCTTATTATAAGTATTTTCATAATTAGATTATACAAAAGAATAAACATCACCAAATACAAAAACTCGTTTGGAACAAAAATTATATAATATATTTATGGATAAATTAATAAAACAAGAACTTATTAAAATAGTCGATAATTTTAAAAATAAAACGATAGGGATTATAGGGGATGTAATACTGGACAAATACATCTTCGGAAAAGTAAGAAGAATATCTCCCGAAGCTCCCGTTCCCGTAGTGGAAATAAATTCCGAAAAGATATCGTTCGGAGGTTCGAGCAACGTCGCAAGCAACATATCGGATCTGGGCGGCAAAGCGGTAATGCTTTCGGTTCTCGGGAACGATTCGGCGGCAAGCGAAATATCCTCGATGATGAGAGAAAAAAAAGGGATCGACACTTCTTATATAATATTCGACGAATCTCAAAAAACGATAGAAAAAACCAGAATAATAGCCGAACATCAGCAGGTGGTCAGGATAGACAGAGAAACAAAATTTAACTACGACAATAAAATTAAACAAAAAATGAAAGACAATATAAAAAACCTTATAAAAAAAGGGATCGACGCCTTGGTTCTTTCGGATTACGGAAAGGGAGTTTTGTCCAGGGAAATAATAGAGTACTCCATAGAATCGTCGTTAAAAGCGAAAATACCCATATTTGTAGACCCTAAAATAGAGCATTTTATGTCTTACAAAAAGGTAACATCAATGACTCCGAATATAATGGAGGCTTTTTCCGGAATGAGAAGACCCGAAAAAAGGGAGCAGTTTGAAATAGAAAAATTGGGCATAGAAATAGTAAAAAAACTCAAACTGAAATCTTTAATAATAACTCAAAGCGAAAACGGAATGACTGTATTTGAAAATTTAAACCAAAAAATAAAAACGACTCACATACCAACAAAAGCTAAAGAAGTTTTCGACGTAACGGGAGCGGGAGATACGGTAATATCGGTTCTCTCTTTGGGATATGCGGCTTCCAAAAACATACTGCATTCCGCCATGGTGGCAAACTACGCGGCCGGACTGGTGGTCGCAAAGATAGGTACGGCAAGCGCCACTCCGCAAGAACTGAAAGAGGTTATAAACGAATGAAAACTTTAATAGTAATACCTGCAAGATACGGTTCCACAAGATTTCCCGGAAAAGTTTTATATCCGCTTTATGGAAAACCGATACTTCAATGGGTCTGGGAAAAAGCCGTAAAATCTAAAATAGCCGACGACGTGATTGTGGCGACGGAGGATAAAAAAGTTTTGGACTTTGCGCGAAGCATAAAAGCCAAAGCCGTAATGACGAGTCCAAAATGCCAATCGGGAAGCGATAGAGTTTGGGAAGTGGTAAAAAAAGCTCGAAAAAAATATTCCATTGTAATAAATCTGCAATCGGACGAGCCTTTTATAGACTCTCAAACAATTAAAAAAGCTTTTTTAAAACTCAAATCCGACAAAAACTTCGACATATCCACGGCCGTAGCGAAAATAGAAAACGAAAAAGAATTATCAGATCCGAACTGCGTCAAAGTCGCTCTTTCCAACTCCTCAAACGCCGTATATTTTTCAAGGAGTGCTATACCGTATCATCATTCGCTTTCGGAATTATCGCGAAAAATTCCTTATTACAAACATTGCGGGTTTTATATATATAGGTATGAAGCTCTTAAAAAATTCGTATCGTCAAAACCGTCTTCCATAGAAATACTCGAAAGGTTGGAGCAGTTAAGAGCCCTGGATATCGGGCTAAGAATAGCGGCGGTAAAGGTTGAAAGACTCGGACCGGCTATAGATACGCCCGAGGATATAAAAAAGGCGGAAGAGTTTATAAAAAAACATAAAATTATCGTTTAATTTTAAAATCGGAGGATTTATGGCCAAATATATTTTTATAACCGGCGGCGTTGTTAGTTCTTTGGGAAAAGGGATAACAAGCGCTTCGATAGGCAGGCTTTTAAAATCCCACGGATTTAAGATAAATATGATTAAATGCGACCCTTACTTAAACGTTGATGCCGGAACAATGAGTCCGTTTCAACACGGAGAGGTTTTCGTAACACAGGACGGAGCCGAAACAGATCTGGATTTAGGGCATTACGAAAGATTTGTGGAAATCAATACGACCGACGACAACAACATAACCGCCGGGAAAATATACAGCTCCGTAATAGAAAAAGAGAGAAAAGGGTTATATTTGGGACAAACGGTTCAGGTTATCCCCCATCTTACGGACGAGATAAAAAACAGATTTGTTAAAGCCGGAGAAGGATACGATATAGTTCTAATAGAAATAGGCGGCACGGTCGGAGACATAGAAAGTCTTCCATTTTTGGAAGCGGCCAGGCAAATGAAAAATAACCGAAACTCAAGCGACACCGTATACATTCACGTTACCCTTGTTCCGTACTTAAGCTCAAGCGACGAACTAAAAACAAAACCGACCCAACACTCCGTTACCAAACTCAGAGAAATAGGGATAGATCCGGATATAATAGTAACAAGATCGGAAAAGCCTCTTACGCCGGATTTGAAAAAGAAAATAGCTCTTTTTTCATCCGTGCCTCCCGAAGCCATAATAGAAGCCCATAACGTATCCAGCATATACGAAGTTCCGGAATTATTAAAAAAACAAGGGATGGACGAGCAAATAATGATGCTTTTAAGGCTTAGAAGCAATCAATACGATATGAAAGAATGGGAAAGATTCGTAACCAAGATAAAAGAAGCCTACAAATATAGACAGGTAAAAATAGTAATGGCCGGGAAATATACCAAACTGAAGGACTCTTACAAATCTTTAAATGAAGCGCTCCTTCACGCCTGCATATCGAATTCGGCAAATCTTCACATAGAATATCTGGATACCGAGGAAAAGAAAGAAACCATAGAAGAAACGATAAAAAACTCCGACGGTCTTATAATACCCGGGGGATTTGGAGAAAGAGGAATAGAAGGGAAAATATTCGCGATAAAAACCGCAAGAGAAAACAATATTCCTTTTTTGGGCATATGCCTGGGAATGCAATGCGCGGCTATAGAGTTTGCAAGAAACGTTTTAAAACTCAAAAACGCGAACTCATTGGAATTCGACCCAAAGACACAAAATCCGGTAATAACCATAATAGAAAACCAAAAAAACGCCGACAAAGGCGGAACGATGAGACTTGGCAATTACCCCTGCTCGATAAAGAAAAAATCCTTAGCTTTTAACATTTATAATAAACCGGTCGTAACCGAAAGACATAGACACAGATTCGAATTCAATAACTCTTATATGGATAAATTCGAAAAAAACGGAATGATAATCTCCGGATTTAATTCTAAAGATAAACTTGTGGAAATCATAGAATACTCTAAACATCCTTTTTTCATAGGGGTTCAGTTTCATCCCGAATTTAACTCAAGACCTCTTTTTCCTCATCCCCTTTTTGTCAATTTTATCAAAGCGTCAATGAGAGGAAACCAAAATGAAATCTAACGAAGTAAAAGTAAACGGAATAACTTTTTCTAACACCCTTCCTCTAAAATACATATGCGGAACATGCGTTATAGAAAGCAAAGAAAATTACACAAAAACGATATCCGCTTTAAAAAAAATAATGGAATCGCAAGACTCGCAGTTCATAGCCAAAGCCTCGTTTGATAAAGCGAACAGAAGCTCCATAAACTCTTTCAGAGGAATAGGATTTGACGAGTCGATGGAAATACTTAAAGAATTGAAAGAAAAACTGAAAGTTTCTATTCTTATAGACATACATCTTCCCGAACAAGCCCAAAAAGTAAGAGAAGTTTGCGATATAATACAAATTCCGGCTTTTTTATGCAGACAAACCGACCTGTTGCTTGCGGCGGGTGAAACTCAAAAAGCGATAAATGTCAAAAAAGGGCAATTTATATCTCCTTACGAAGTCGAAAATATAATAAAGAAAATAGAATCTACAGGAAATAAAAGAATAATGATAACCGAAAGAGGAACTACTTTCGGATATAACAATCTGGTTGTGGATATGCGCTCTTTTGAAATAATTAAAAAGTTCGGCTATCCCGTGATATTCGACGCCACCCATTCGGTTCAAAGGCCCGGGGGGCTTGGAACAAGCACGGCCGGGGATAGGGAATTTGTTTTTCCTTTGTCTAAGTCCGCGGTAGCTCAAGGGATAGCGGGAATCTTTTTCGAAACTCATATAAATCCGGAAAAAGCCTTATCGGACGGCCCAAACTCTTTAAAATTAAAAGACGTTAAAAAATTCGTGTCCGCATTAAATTCGATAGACAGAATAGCAAAAAAAATAGGAGGAAGTTTATGAAATGCCCCGATTGCGGTTTCGATAACAAACCGAATTTAAAATTTTGCAAAAAATGCGGAAAAGACCTTACTCTTCCCCCCTCCTGGTTTTGCGACACGAAGTGGCATATAAAAACTCTTTCGATAATATATGTTTCTTTAATAGTTTTTTATTTTATAGCAAGCTATTTTCTCCACAAACTTCCGCCTCCATACAACCAAAGAATAATACCCAAGGAGATGACCCCATGGCTACACCCCAAAAAACAAATAGAAGACTGACAAAACAAACCGTTAAGTTCGCAAAAAAAGTAATAGAGACCGAAATTTCCGCATTAACATCGCTTAAAAATTCTCTTGGCAAATCTTTTGACGAAACGATAGCTTTATTGAAATCTATAAAAGGAAAAGTGGTAGTGAGCGGAATAGGAAAATCCGGAATAATAGCTCAAAAGATATCGGCGACGCTAACCTCCACCAAAACCCAATCGGTATTCGTTCATCCGGTAGAAGCGATGCACGGAGACATCGGGCTTGTTTCGGAAAACGACGCGGTTATTTTGCTATCTAACTCCGGTCAAACCCCGGAAATAACAAAATTCGCTTTAATGTGCGGAAAAAGAAAAGCGAAGATAATTTCGATAATAAACAACCCTTACTCCAAATTGGCCTCCGTTTCGGATGTGGTAATAAATATCAATACTAAAAAAGAAGCATGTCCCGACAACATAATACCCACCGCTTCCGCCGTTTCCATGATGGCGGTCGGAGACGCTATAGCTTTAACCTTAATGAAAGAAAAAGGGTATAATAAAAACGATTTCGCTCAAAATCATCCCGGAGGAAACATTGGAAAACTTCTGTATGTAAAGGTTTTCGAAATAATGAGGACGGGAAAGGATAATCCCGTAGTAAATATAAACGCGACCGTAAAACAAGCCATCGATAAAATGACCGACTCATCACTCGGAGCGGTATCGATAGTCGATAACAAAAACAGATTATGCGGTTATTTCAGCGACGGGGATTTGAGAAGAAAATTTTCGTCCATATCCCTCGACGACAAAATATCCGTTCATATGACGAAAAATCCGATAAGCATAAACCGAAACGAAATGGCGATAAAAGCCGCAATGATAATTAGCTCAAAAAAAATAGACAACATCCCAGTCATAGACGACAAAAGAAAGGTCGTAGGCATAATAGACGAAAGAGATTTGATAAAAGAAGGGATTATTTGAACTCTAAAAACTTATATCTTTCTCGTGGTGTGTTTAAAAAATTTTATGTTTGAAAGGTCTGATCTGGCTTCAAAACCCATGGATTTTATTTCCACATTTTCCTTTTTCTTTATGACGGTCGTCGGCAAATCCGAATAAATCTTTTCTTTTTGCGAATCGAAATAAACTTTTTCGCAGTATAGTTCAAGTCCTTGAGAATAAGAGATTATTTTTACGCCGTCCTTTAAATAAAAAGATTCTTTTGAAAGTTCGCCAAACCCGGTTTTTGAATTTATTTGAGAAATTTTGGCAGAATCCGAGTAAACCGATATTTCCGTAGAATAGCATTTTATTTTGTCTTGTTTTTGGTCCAAAAACGCTCTGGAGCAGTAAAGGTCCCATTTTTTTTCGCTATTTTTCATATGAGTTAAAAAGAATTTTTTCATCGATGTTTCTTCGAAAGATTTTTCTTCTTTTTCCCCCGAGCATGAAATCAAAAAAAAGAAGAAACAAACATTTGCCAGCAATTTAAAAGAAATTATTTTATAATTTAAAGTCATGTCCTAAATAAAATTCTCTCGCTTTAGGGTCGGATATCAAATCTTCGGCTTTTCCTTCGACCAAAATTTCTCCGGAATATACCAGATAAGCCCTATCTACTATGGAAAGAGTTTCCCTGACGTTATGATCGCTTATCAAAACTCCTATATTTTTATTTTTTAGGTATTTTATTATCTTCTTTAATTCCCCTACCGTTATCGGGTCTATGCCGACAAAAGGCTCGTCGAGCATTATTATCTTGGGGTTGTTAATCATCACTCTCGCCACTTCAAGCCTTCTTTTCTCTCCTCCGGATAATGTATACGCTTTTTGTTTTTTTAATCTTTCTATATTAAATTCTTTTAAAAGCATTTCCACCCGGGAGTTTATCTCTTTTTTATCTTTGACGGTTCTTTCGAGTATTGCGACCAGGTTATCTTCTACCGTTAACTCTCTGAATATGGTAGGCTCCTGGGCGAGATATCCTAACCCCAACCTCGCTCTCATATAAACCGGTTTCTTAGTTATATTTATGGAGTCTATATAAACATTTCCTTCGTCCGGAACGACAAATCCTATTATCATATTAAAAGTAGTAGACTTGCCGGCGCCGTTAGGCCCCAAAAGCCCGACGATTTCCCCTAAAGAAACGTTTAATGAAATGCCTTTTACAACCTTTTTCTTGTTATAGATTTTAACAAGATTCTGGGCTCTTAAATTCATTTTTTATCCTTATTTTTAAAAGGTTTCAAAACTCCAAAAACATTTTTTTCGGCCGATATGCTAAGTTCCGTTTTGTTTAGTTTTATTTTTTCAGATTGTATATAAACCTTATATTTTTGGTTAAAACCCAATGCGGAGGGTTTTGAGTTAAGAATAAAAGTTTTTTCCATATCGTCGTAAACCGCTTCGTCGGAATAAGCGGTTATGCTTGAAAGTTTAACTTCAAAGTTTCCTTTAAAAAATATTTTTTTATAATTATTATCCGCTAACGCTTTTTTGGAATAAGAAAGATAATTTTCATTTTTTAAAGAATCATAATAAATCATCTTAACTCTGGTATCAGAAAAAAGTTCGGCTTTTTCGTCTTTTTCCAAATAAACTCCCCTATCGCAAAACATTTCAATCCACGATCCGTCGTCTAACTTTTTTTTGCAATAAACTTTGCCTTTTACATCCCATATTTGTTTATTCCTATCGTAGGTGGCGTAATCTGATTTCATAATATAATAATAGTTTTTAAAATAAACATTATTTTTAAAATATTCTATGTTTTTTTTCCTATCTATCTCCCATTCTTCGCTTTTGACGACGCTTCCCATTAAAAAACGATCCAGTTTCTCGCCCGCAAGTATATGCGGCGAAAAAGACAAAATCGCTATTAAAAAACCGATTATCATTAATTATATTTTAGCATTTTAGGTAAATATCTCTAAGTAAGTATTAAGATTATGTTTTTTGGCTTCGTCTAAAGCGTTAAAATAAATACTTTTAGCTTTTTTCTTTTCTCCAATTAAATAAAGCGTTTGTGCAGTCGATATCCTGTTTAGTATAAAACCTCTCGGTTCAAATCCTTTTTTAAATAAATTATCCGCCTTTTTAAATTTTTCCAAAGCTGTTTCAAACTCTCCCAGTTTTTTATAGCACTCCCCCATGCCCCATAATACCAGAGCGAGATCCAGTTTGTCGCCTATTCTTTTATAAAGTTTATAAGATTTTTTGTAATTGAAAATAGCTTTTTTTATTTCACCCATTTGTCTTAAAGCGTTAGCGAGACCGCAACAAACATAAGCCTTTGCGAAATAGTCGTCGCTTTTAATAATCTTGCCGGCCTTTGAGTAACATTCGTAAGAATTTTTTATTTTACCGAAAACTCTGAAAGTACCGGCAAGCCCCAAAAGAGCGTAAGTTTTCAAAGAATCGTCTTTCGATTTTTCTGCGTATTTTACCGATTTTTCATAAGAATCTACGGCTTTTTTAAATTCTCCCATAAGCCTGTATATTCCTCCGACCGCCCATTCTATATATGAAACCCCTTGAAAATCTTTTGACAAAAGATAACCGGATTTTATTTTGTTTAATTCGAAAAGAGCTTTTTTAAATTCTCCTTTCATCCTATAAAACATGGCGATTTCAAGTTTTAACCTCGGGTCTTTCGGAGAAATTTTTTCGGCTTTTTTTATAAGATTTTCCGTTTTGCCCACATTCCCTTCCGCTCTGTATAAAGATATGAGATTTAATAGCGAGTCGAAACAAACGATATCGTCTCTATCTTTTTCGTTTAAAACTTTTTCGTAACAATCGACGGCTTCTTTCATAAATCCTTCGATTCTTTTAATTTCGCCTTTGTAAAAATAAAAATAAGATTTGTTCGTTATATCCTTGAGTATTTTTTTTGCAGCTTTAGTGTTTTCTTGTTCCAGATATTTCTCTATTTTCGTTTCTACTTTATTCATCTTTTCTCCTTTTAAACCGACAAATTTTTTTTAAAGGACATTCCCCGCATAAAGGATTTCTTTTTTGACAGATTTCTTTAGCCAATTTTACGATAAGCGCGTGAAATTCGTTATATATCCTTAAATCTGAAGGCAAATTGTTTTCGAATATTTTTCTCAAATCATCGTATTCATATTTTTTACAATCGCCAGTAATTCTTGAGTATATTCTTCTGGTGTATGAATCTATTACGAATATTTTCCCACCAAGAGCATATAAAACTATGGAATCAGCCGTTTCTTTTCCCACTCCTTTTAGTCTAAGCAGATCATTTCTTAAATAGATAGGATCTTTTTTGAATATATCTTTTTGGTTATTTAAAAACCACAAAGAAAATGTTTTTAATTTTTCTGTTTTTTGTCTGAAATAACCGCTGGACCTTATCATTTCATAAAGATTTTCATTCTCTGAGTTAATTATTTTTAAAGGGGTTAGATACCCGTTTTTTTTCAATTTTCCTAAGGCCTTCTCCGCATTTTTCCATGAAGTATTTTGAGTCAGTATCGCTCCGACGGATATTTCAAATATTTCTTTTTTTTCAGGCAAGTATTTTCCTTTTCTATATATGGAAATATTCTTATCCAAATCAAAGATCGGCCACCAACCCTGATGAGAGTAATGCTTAAAAAGGATTCTAAAAATTAGTAAAATTATATCTTTTTTTTGATACATTTTAAATTCAGCTTAATGTTTTTTTAATCTCGGCTAAAAGGTCATCTATGTTATAAGGTTTTTTCATAAATTTTATAATTTCAAATTTTCTTAGTTTTTCGTAAGTGGACTTTTCCTCTCCAAGAGTAGATATTATTATTATCGGTATTTTTCTGGTTTTATCATCTTCGGCCAACTTCAAACATATATCGAAACCACTAAACTTAGGTAGCAAGAGATCTAAAAGTATCAAATCCGGAAATTCCTTTTTAGCAAATCTAAGCCCGTTTATACCGTCGTTTGCCCAAATTACTGAATATCCCTCATGTTCCAAAACTTCTTTTAGAACCTCTAATCCCTGTTTATTATCCTCTATTATCAATATTTTTTTCATAACTATTTATAGAGAGACATAAGCTTAAAATAATCTTCAGCCGAATCGGAAAGAGCTTTTATTTCTTTATCGGTAAGTTGTCTTATTATTTTAAAAGGAACTCCTAAAACCAAAGACCCTGGCGGTATTATCGAGTTTGGAGTTATTACACAACCAGCTCCTATAAGACAGTTTTCGCCTATCTGGCTGTCTATAACAGTAGCGTTCATTGCGATCAAAGTATTGTTTCCCACCACCGAACCGTGAACTACGGCGGAATGCCCAACGGTAACATTTTCCCCAAGTATAACGGGCTTATTTCTATTTGGATGAAAAACGCAGAGATCCTGAATATTGCTCTTTTTACCTATCTTTATCTTCTCTACATCCCCTCTTAATACCGCTCCAGGCCATATGGAAACCATATCTTCTATCTCGACGTTCCCTATTATGACCGCGGTTTTATGAATAAAAGCCGAATCCGATATCCTTGGGGAAAAACCCATGAATTTTTCGATCATATATCCTCCTTTTTATTTCCGTCGTATTTAATCTCAGGTTCAGCTATTTTTATTCCGTAAAACATAATAAAACTTACCAGAGACGGAATTATATAATAACAAACCCTAAACACAAGACTTGCGAATATCGCGGATTCTATCGGAACTCCGTAATTCGAATAAAAATTAGCTATCACGAACTCCATGGCCCCAAGTCCGGATGGAAGAATCGGAATAACGGTCATTATCATTCCGAAAGAAAATCCTATTATTATTTTAACCAGCGATAGTTTAATATCCAAAGAAAGAAAAGCAAAATATAAAACCATAATATTTAAAACCCAATCCAGCAAAACGTAAAACAGAACTTTATGAAGCTCATATCTTTTGCTATGCAAAATGGAAACTCCGTGATTAAGCTGGTTTTTAAACTCCCTAAAATCTTCTTTAGGTATTTGATATTTTGTTATCTGATATATCGTCGAATTTATAAAGTAATATATCCTTATCGCCCATCTGTTTCTAAATCTATGATTATACATTACCAAAGTCAACAGAAAAGGAATTAAGAAAATAAAAAGCGTTCCTATAAAACCTTCCAGCACCTGCAAATTTATTTTCTTTATCGATATCATATGAAGAATAAAACTTTGGAATACTATGAAACCGAGTATAAGATAAATAAAAGCAGTAAGAACTACAGATGTGGTTATGCATATACTTACCGGAACTTTTCTTTTGTTTAAAAGATGGGTTCTTATGGCAAAACCGCTTGCGCCAGCGCTCGAAAAAAAATAGTTAACCGCTGTAGATATCATGGTAATGGAAAAAGTTTGTAAAAAAGGTATCTTATGTCCCATTATTTTAAGCATCTCATAAAGCGAGAGGCTCATAAAAAAATAGCTTCCAAGCGCCGCAAGCATAGAAACCAAAAGGTAAGTTCTCTTAGATTCGTGATATACTCTAATTATGTTTTCATAATTGGGATATATAAGGAAATAAAGTATTAAAGCCGCAATTATTAAAGGCAAAAATTTTAAATTTTTTTTCATTCCTCTGTTAAACCAACCAATAAATGTTAAAATATATTTATAATCCCAAAAAGGGATATACATATATTTTATAAATAAATGGAAGATAAAAAAATATATAAAAGCGAATTTCTGGTGATAGGAAGCGGAATAGCAGGACTTTTTTGCGCAATAAAACTTAGCGAGATTGGAAAAGTTAATCTTATAACGAAAGAAAAAATAGATATATCCAACTCGGTTTACGCCCAGGGAGGCATAGCCGCGGTACTGGATGAAAGAGATGATTTCCAAAATCATATAAAAGACACTTTAAAAACCGGTGGCGGATTATCCAAGAAAAAAATAGTGGAAATGACTGTGAAAAAAGCGCCATTAATAATTCAGGAATTAGTAAATTTAGGTGTAAGATTCGATAAATCAGGAAATAAATTCGAGCTTGGGCTTGAAGGAGGGCATTCTTTTAGAAGAATTCTTCATAGATACGATTATACCGGAAAAGAAATAATAGACTCTTTGATAAAAAGAGTCAGAAAAAACAAAAACATAAGAGTATTTGAAAATCATCAAATTATAGATTTAATATTAGAGTTTCATCCTCAAAAAACAAAACCGGAAAAAAACAAAGCTCTGGGAGCTTATATATTAAACTCAAAAACAAATATAATAAATTCTTTTTTAGCTTCTAAAATAATAATAGCCACCGGAGGAGCTGGAAAAACATATCTTTATACATCAAATCCTCATACGGCTACTGGAGACGGATTCGCGATAGGATATAAAAGCGGTTTGAATCTTGTAAATATGGAATTTGTTCAATTCCATCCTACATGTTTATATCACCACAAAGCTCAAAACTTTTTAATTTCCGAGGCTTTAAGGGGTGAGGGAGCCATATTAAAAACGATAAAAGGCAAAAGATTTATGTCTTATTATTCAGCAATGAAAGAACTTGCGCCAAGGGACATCGTATCTCAAGCCATAGCAAACGAACTCAAAAAAAACGGAGATGATTTCGTATATCTGGATATTTCTTTTAAATCACCAGATTTTGTTAAAAAAAGATTTCCATATATATACAAAACATGTTTAAAATATTCAATAGATATAACAAAAGAACCTATCCCGGTAGTTCCGGCTGCTCATTTTTTCTGCGGAGGAATAGAGGTTGATGAAAACTCAAAAACAAGCATTAAAAATTTATACGCCGTTGGAGAGGTCTCATATACAGGCTTGCACGGAGCCAACAGATTAGCATCCAATTCTCTTTTAGAAGCATCGGTTTTTGCATATCAAGCATATTTATCAATAAAAAACGACAGAATAGAAATTCCAAATACGCAAAAAGGGAAACATATATTGTGGAATTATCTTAAAACGCAAAAATCGGAAGAAGACGTTATAATATCTCAAAACTGGGATGAAATAAGAACGCTTACGACAAACTACGCCGGAATCATAAGAAGTACACAAAGGCTTATTAAGGCTAAGAAAAAAATAAATTTGATATTTGAAGAAATAAACTACTACTATAACAAATACAAGCCAAATAAAAATTTCATAGAACTTAGGAATATAGCGTTTGTTTCCAAAGCCATAATAGAAAGCTCTCTTTTAAGGCAAGAATCCAGAGGATCTTATTATAATGAAGACTTTCCTAAAAAATCAAATGAGATTTATGAATCCGTATTTAACAGATATTTAGAAAATGCCGTTAAAAGAAAAGCCAATTTATGAATAAAATAACGATAAAGGACGCAAGAACCCATAATCTAAAAAACATAAATTTAGAAATACCGAAAAATAAAATAACCGTAATAACCGGACTCAGCGGGAGTGGAAAATCTTCTTTAGCTTTCGATACTATATACGCCGAGGGTCAAAGAAGATATGTGGAAAGCTTAAGCGCATATGCAAGACAATTTTTGGAAATGATGGACAAACCTGATGTGGATCTTATAGACGGACTTTCCCCTTCAATAGCCATCGAACAACACTCGCCATCAAAAAATCCAAGGTCAACTGTCGGAACTGTCACCGAGATATACGATTATTTGAGACTATTGTTTGCAAGGATAGGAAAACCTCACTGTCCAAAATGTAAAAGACTCGTTAAAAGCTGGTCTAAAGACGCAATATTCGAAGATATAAAAAAAAGGTTTTACTCAGAAAAAATAATTATAAAAATACCACTTATAACCGGAAGGATAGGAACTTACGAGGAATTATTTGAAAGATACAAAAAAAAAGGGTTTGTAAATTTTGAAATAGACAAAAAAGAATACTCTTACTCGGAGATTCCAAAACTTGAAAGATATAAAAAACACGAGATATCCTTAATACTGGATAAATTCACGATTATTGATGAAGAATATGAAAGATTGAGGGAAGATATAGATCTGGCTTTAAACGAAAATCATCTTCTGGAAATAAAATCCAAAACCAAATCAAATATATACAGTCAAAAAAACTCCTGTCCTTATTGTTCAATATCTATAGCCGAAATAGAACCAAGACTATTTTCTTTTAATTCTCCTTATGGAGCTTGCCCAAAATGCGAAGGAATAGGTTTTATAACAGAGGTGGATGAAAATTTAGCTGTAGATTTTTCCAAATCCATAGAGGAAGGGGCGCTTTTATGCTGGGAAAACCCGGTAACTACAAGGACAAACAGATGGAAAACATCTTGGAGAAATTATTATTACGATATAATACAAAAAATATCTGAAAAATATGATATAAACACTAAAAAGAAATTCAAAGACTTAAATGAAAAAGAAAAAAATATAATTTTATACGGAGACGGAGAATTTGAAGGAGTAATAAACAATATTAAAAGAAGATATCGGGAAAGCGAATCGGAATTTGTTAAATCTGAAATATATTCAAGATTTATGAAAGAAATAAAATGTCCGCAATGTAAAGGAAGAAGACTAAAGGAAGAGGCTATATCTGTTTTAATTAACGAAAAAAACATAGCCGAAGTTTCAGATATGACAATAGAAAATTTTCTAAATTTTATAAATAATTTAAATCTTTCAGAAACGGAACTAGAGATATCAAAACTTATATTAAAAGAAATAAAATCGAGATCAACTTTTTTATTAAATGTTGGGCTTGGATATCTTACATTATCCAGATACTCTCAAACATTATCTGGAGGAGAAGCCCAGAGGATATCGCTTGCCACTCAGTTAGGCTCGCGGTTAAGCGGAGTGCTTTATGTTCTGGACGAGCCTACCATAGGACTTCATCCATTAGATAACCAAAGACTGATTGAAACCCTTAAATCTTTAAGAGATCTGGATAACACTCTGGTAATAGTGGAACACGACGAAAAAATGATAAAAAATGCCGATTGGCTTATAGAATTAGGACCCGGAGCTGGCATATACGGAGGAGAGATGGTTTTTTGCGGAAAATTGGAAGACATGTTAAAAGATCAAAACTCTCTAACCGGAAAATATTTATCCAAAAAATTAACCGTAGTAAAAAAAACCGAAAAAAGAAAGCCGAAAAACGGGTTTATAGAAATCAAAGGAGCGGCGCAGTTTAATCTAAAAAACATAGACGTAAAAATACCCCTGGGTCTTGTAACGGTAATATGCGGTGTATCGGGATCCGGGAAATCTACTCTTCTATATGAAATAATTTATAAAGGACTCATGAAAAAAATAAATCCTTTTTTCAAAGAAGAACCGGGCTCTTTTAAAAAAATAAATTTAGATAAAGAAATCTCCAGAATAATACTGGTGGATCAATCTCCGATAGGCAAAACCTCCAGATCAAACCCCGCAACATACATAGGTTTTTTCGACGAAATAAGATATTTGTTTTCTATTACTCCTCTGGCTAAAAGAAAAGGATATTCCCCTTCCAGATTTTCTTTTAATCTTACGGGCGGAAGATGCGAAAATTGCAAAGGAGAAGGTCATATAGACATACAAATGCAATTTTTACCCGATGTTCATATAAAATGCGAAGAATGTAACGGTAAAAGATTTAATAAAGATACGCTGGAAGTCAAATATAAAGATAAAAACATTTACGAAGTGCTTGAGATGAGCGTGGAAGAAGCTTTAGGTTTTTTTAAAGACATACCGCATATTTATAATAAATTAAAACTATTAAGCGATGTGGGACTCGGTTACATTAAAATAGGACAAAGCTCGACTACGCTTTCCGGAGGAGAAACACAGAGAATCAAGATAGCCTATGAGCTATCCAAAAGGAACGAAGGCAAAAATATATATATTCTGGACGAACCCACAACCGGACTTCATTTTGCGGATGTCGAAAAACTTTTAAACGTAGTTGACAGACTGGTCGAAAAAGGAAACACGGCGATAATAATAGAACATAATACCGACGTTATATCTTTTGCTGACTGGATAATCGAGTTAGGCCCTTACGGAGGACCTAACGGAGGGTATCTAATTTATCAAGGAGAAGCGGACAAAATACATCTTTCGGGAAAATCTATCACCGCAAAATATCTAAAATGATAAAGCTCTTATTAATAATAGCATTTTATCTTAACTCTCAAGAACAGTGGAACAGAACAGAAACTGCTCATTTTAACATATTTTCGGAAGGAAAATGGCAAATCACCAACCTAACCATAGAGCTTGAAAGGATATACAATTTAATGAATTTAAATCTTTCTTTTTTCGCTCCGTGGATGAAAAACGAAAAAACAAACATATATATTTATTCTTCCTATGAAAATTATATAAAGGGAAGTTTTTCCCCCCCAAAATGGTCGAAGGGACTTGCGTTTGTGGATAAAAAAACGATAGTGGTATACGATTCTGAAAAAAAAGAATCTTTTATTCCGACCATAACCCATGAGCTTACTCATCTTTATTTCGAAAGCTATTTTAATACCAAACTAAAACACCCTCCTTTATGGTTGAACGAAGGAATAGCGGTTTATATGGAGGATATCTCTTATCAAACGGATCCTTTGTGGTCCAGAGCTTTAAGGTATAGTCCGAAAAGCGTATATATGAAATTCGACTCTTTTTTTAAAACCGATTTAAATTCCATTAAAAACGACAACGACATAGCTAATTGGTATCTTCAATCTTACGGGATAGTAAGGTATATGTTCGAATCAAAAAAACTTATTTTTTACAAATTCTGCGAAGATATATTAAACGGAAAAGAAGTACAAAAATCTTTCTGGGATAATTATAGAATTTTAGATTACGACGATTTTGAAAAAAAATGGTTTTACTGGCTTAAAGAAACGATAAACGAAAACAAGAAAAATTCTATGGAATTTAAGCCTTTTAAAAGAATAGAATTTAAGAAAATTTAATTGTCCGCATTAATCGAAAAAGTTACTGATGTAGCAGCAGAAGCACCGCAATTAAGTCCAGTTATAGTCACCGATTTTCCATCAACCGACGAAAGGCAATTGGAACCGTATTGACAACAGGATATTCTGTTATAAAATATCCCTTCGGTTCTCATAGTAGCCACCGAACTTCTGTGAAATCTAGTAGTTATAGTATGTCTATCCAAAACCCATTTCATAACGTATGTGGAAATAGTAATTATGGCTATGCATAACAAAAGAGTCGCGGAAAGAGAAGCTTTTCTTTTTTTAATTAACTTCATATTGACATTTTAGCAGAGAAAAAAGATATTTTCAACCCTTACCATGCGGCAGGTCTATTTATCGTAACATAAGTTTCGTCGGAAGTGTCTATATTTCGAGCTATGGTGGAAAATCCACCGGTTGCCTGCCATAACATCCTTAAAGATACCCTTACGGTATTTGAGGGAGTATTGACTCTCCCGAAATATGTGGTTCTATTGGCGGGTATGGTTATGTTTTGAGAAAGCACAACACCTCCGCCGGTAACGCCGCAGGATATCGTTCCTATCCAGTTGGCGACTCCCGCTTCGTTCGGGCACTGGGCCGGAGCGGCTATGGTTCCTGTATAGTAGTATAAAATATTAGAGTTAACGCAAAAATAATGCCATTGAGAACTAACCGCCGTAGTCGGGGCGCAGCCATTACCCGGGTATGTGGTATCTCCAGGAGGAGATTTTATAAAATTTGTGTAAAACGCGAGGTCGTTAGTTTCCGCCCCCAAAGCCGGTCTTTCTATTTCAGTTGCAGCAGAAAGTTTATTCTTTATAAATTTCATGGAAAGAGTAAGCCTGTTCTTCCACATATCTTCTCTGTATTGCTGGAAAAAAAATCTGTTTGCAGTAGCATATACGGTAGATAAAGTTACAGCCATAAAAGAAAATATGACAAGAGAAATAAGAAGTTCTGTTAAAGTAAATCCATTTTTTTTCATAAATTACGGGTAAGTCAAACTAAACTGAACCTGTTTACAAGCATTTGCACCGATTCCAAATCCGCAATCCAGATCGGTAACGGTATAAGTAAAACTGCAATTTGCTACATTTCCGTTGCAAAGCTTTGTCAAAAAAGGATCGGTGTTTAAAAAATTTGTTATATTATGAGCCCCGGCTTGCAATGCCCAGCCGGCATATGTATCGCAAACTCCCAAATGATTACACAATCTCCAGCTGGCGTTTGGAGAGGGAGTCCATGCTGTATCGGCCGTAACATAGGCCTTTAACTGCTCCTGAACCATTCTTATGGCAAGAGCTGAAATTTCTCTTTTGTCCGCTTTTTTTTGGCTGGTCATTGTGGAAGTGAAAATGGAAAAAGAAGACATTGCAACCATAGCGCTTATAAGTATGGATACTATTATCTCTACTAATGTAAAACCTTTTCTCTTTTTCATAACTACTGCTGAGGACAGGGCGGAACCTGAGTTCCGTAGGCGTTACATGTCCCATCGGGAGAGATCTCGTACCTCCATGTATTAAACGGAGCTCCGAGCCCCGAGGTGTTATACGCGCAGGCTATTCTTCCCATAGCCGAACAGGATGCTCCTCCACAAGCTCCACAACCCGCGGTATCGCTACACGCGCAAAATTTCCATTGATAACTGGCCCATGGATGGTCGGCTATATACTTATTTGAAACCAAAACTTGAGTAGATAATATATTGCCGGTAGAATATGATCCGTTATCTAACTGATACATTCTATTGGCGTTTGCTATCATGTTTAATATGGAAAGAGCGTCAGTAGCTTTTGAAGTTTCCACCGTTTTTCTATATAAAGGCATGGATATGGTGGCGAGAATACCCAATATTAAAACCACCACCAAAAGTTCTATAAGGGTAAAACCTTTTTTCATAAATCCTCCCTAATTTCCTTTGATTTGAGAAAGCTGGAATATCGGTATATAAACCGACATAACGACCGTTCCTATTATGGCACCTATTCCCAACATCAGTATGGGGTCTATTATAGCCGAAAACCTTCTTAAAAATTGGTTAATCTGCTCTTTATAATAACCGGACAAAACATCTATCATATCAGGAAGCTTACCCGATTCTTCTCCCATAAGCATCATATCAGTCACAAATGCAGGGAAAGCCCCAGTCCTTTTAAAAGATTCAGATATAGCTTTACCACTTGTTATATCGTTTTTGGCTTTTTTTAAAGCTCCTTGAATTATAAGGTTTTTCTTAAAAGCGTTTTCCAATACTGCAAGCGAATTTATTATGCTGACGCCGCTTTTTAAAAGAGTAGACATCGTCGTTAAGCATCTTTCATATTGCATGTTTTTTATAAAACCGCCAAGTCCCGGCAAGGAAAAAAGGAACTTATTCCATGTTAAAAGACCTGCTTCGGTTTTTATATACATCTTAAAAGTCCAGTAACCGGCTATCGAAGATATTATCATCATTAACCAGTAGTTTTGAATTATATAAGAAAAACCCATAACCATTTTAGTTATTACCGGAAGCTTTAAACCAAAATCATTAAATATCTGAGCAAACACAGGAACTATGAATATTACGAAATAAAACAAAACGCCCATTGACATTAAAAATAGCACCGTAGGATAAGCAAAGGCCGTTATAATCTTTCCTTTAATTTCTTCCTGCATTTCTTTGTACTTCGTAATCTGTCTTAAAACTAAAGGCAACTGACCGGAAACTTCTCCAGCGGCCACAAGAGAAACCCATATATCGTCGAAAACATCTGGATGTTTTTCGAGCGCTTTATGTAAAGTACTACCGGCGGATACGTCTTTCGTTATCTGGAAAAGAACAGTCTGCAAAGCTTTGTTTTCGCTATTTTCAGCCAGAAGTGAAAGTGCTCTGACAAGAGGTACGCCGCCAGCCACAAGTGTCGCAATCTGCTCACCAAAAAACACTATTTCTCTTCCGGATACTTTTCCCCCCGCCTTTTTCTTTAAAGCAAATAGTCCTTTTGCGCTTTCTTTTTCAGATTGTATCGAAAGTATAAAATAACCCTTGTTTTGAAGAGTGGTAACTAAACTATCTTCATCCTCGCTTTCCATGGAACCGGTGGTTACGTTTCCTTCAGAGTCTTGTACCGTATATATAAACCTTGGCACGCTCCCTCCCTAAAAATTAGATAAAACTACATTTCGACTATGGTTGTAGCTAACATTTCATCGACCGAAGTAACTCCCGCCAAAACCTTTCTCCAACCGCTTGCCCTTAAATCCCATGTTCCCTGTTTTTTTGCCACTTCCTTTATTTTTAATATGTCGGGGTTATCGCTTATTATCTTTTTTATCTCTTCGGTTATAAAATATGTCTCATATATGGCGACTCTTCCTTTGTATCCTATATTAAAACATTTTTGACAACCCCTGGGTTTGTAAAAAATAATTTTATTGGGATCCGGCATCGGACTTAAAAGAGATTCTTTTAAAAACATATCAAGTTCTTCTTTTGAAGGTTTGTAAGGCTGTTTACAATCCGGACAAAGCCTTCTTACAAGTCTTTGAGCTTCGGTTAAAAGCAAAGTCGAAGCCAAAAGATAAGGTTCCACTCCCATATCTATTAAACGAGGTATGGCTTCCAAAGCGTTATTCGTGTGCAATGTTGACAAAACTAAATGACCGGTCATAGCGGCTTTTATACAGGCCTCGGCTGTCTCGTTGTCTCTTGTTTCTCCCACCAGTATAACATCCGGGTCCATACGCAAAAAAGACCTTAAACCAGCCGCAAAAGTAAGACCTATCTCCGGTTTAACCTGAACCTGGCTTATACCGTCCATTTTTACTTCGACCGGATCTTCCAAAGTTAAAAAATTCATCTCCGGCGTTTTAATTGTCGTAAGCAATGCGGCTAAAGTGGTGGTTTTACCGGAACCGGTAGGACCGGTTACGAGAATCAGTCCGTGTGGAGAGTTTGCGGCTTTTAAAAAATCCTCCTTCTGCTCAGGATCCAAACCCATTTTATCAAGATTTAATTCTATTCCACCCTTATCCAACAATCTCATAACAAGTTTTTCGCCGAAAACGGTAGGACATGTCGCAACACGGACTTCTATGGTTCTGTTTTGATATCTTATCGAAAAACTTCCGTCCTGAGGTAGCCTTCTTTCGGCGATATTCAGTTTCGATAGTATTTTCACTCTCGCTATTATATTGTCAAAAAGCTCTTTCGGCGGAGCGGTTCTTTCGTGTAAAACTCCGTCTATTCTAAATCTTAAAGAAATTTTTTCGTCGTATTTTTCCAGATGTATGTCGCTTGTTCTCTCGGCTATGGCTTGTTTTAATATGGCGTTAACCAGCTTGATCGCCTGCGCCCCGGAAGACTGACTCATTATGACCCTGTCCAGATCCAGTTTCCCGTCCGGAGTCAAAACATCCGAATCCGATATGTCGCTATCGGAACCTTTGCCGGTATCTACAACCTGATCAATAAGACTCGTTTCCATCTGATAAAACGAGTCTATAACTTTTAGAATTTGAGCTTTTGTGGATATGAATACCTGAACATCCATTCCGGTCATCGCTCTTATGTTATCCAAAAGCATAAGATCCGTGGGATCCGACATGGCTATCGCGATAACTCCGTTTTCCACAAACAAAGGGATAATTTTATTGTCTCTCGCGAATTTTTCCGGAATTATTTTTTCTATATCCTGACCTTTTTCGGGTTTCAATATTTGATTTTGTATCGATGCGTAAGGAATGCCCAACTGCTTGGATAAAGCTATGGCGACCTGCTCTTCCGTGGCATAGCCCAATTTAATAAGAGCTTCCCCTATTAAACATCTATTCTGCTCTTGATACTTTAAAGCCTTAGCTAACTTCTCTTCGTCTATTATTTTTTGTTCTATTAATATTTCGCCTAATCTTTTTCTTGCCATTTTATTATATTAATCTACAAGTATGGTCGGGGTCAAAAATATAACCAGATCCGTGTTTGTCCTTCTTATGCTTGTCGAAGTAAAAAACCAACCTATAACCGGAATATAACCGAAAAGCGGAACTTTTTTAACGACTTTTTGTTCCGTCGAAGAAAGCATTCCGCCTATAACTACGGTCTGGCCGTTTTTAACTCTAACCATCGTAAGAGCCCCTCTTGTTATAGGATCCAAGACGTTTACTCCCTGTATTGTTATAGCCGAGGAGGTCACATCCGAATATTGGGGCTGAACAAGCATGGTTATATATCCTTCCTTATTAACCTGAGGAGTAACCTTAAGCGTAAGTCCTATGGTTTTTCTCTCGACTCCCGTAGATGATGAGCCCGCCGAACCTCCGGCCGAAACTACGGTGGTTTGAGAAGCTACGGCCGCTTCTTTGGATATCGTTATAACGGATGTCTTGTTGTTCATTGCGACAATTTTCGGGGTTCCCAAATACCTCGCTTCGCCTCTGGATATTAAAGCCCTGAATATCGCCTGCAACTGAGCCAAGCTAAACACTCCGTAATAAACGCCCTGAGGACTTGTTTTGCTTGTAGAAAATATGGGATCTATTTCTCCTCCACCGCCGCCGGCCGAAGAACTTGGAGAGTCTTCGTTTATCTGAGGAGACTTGGGAAAGAAATTTTTCCAGTTGTCTCCGGAAAATATTCCGGGTCTTAACGGCCAGTCGGTTAGTCTTGAGGGTCCCGCATAATAGGCCAATTCTCCGCGTGATCCTCCCCATTCTATTCCTAACTCGTTTAGTCTATCTGTATTTATTTCTACAATTCTTGCTTCTATTAATATTTGAGGAGCTTTTTTATCAAGCTCGGCTATAATCTGCTCAACCTGAGGAAAAACTTCCGGTATGTCGGTTACTATTATGCTATTAGTCCTTGGATCAACGGCAATCGAGCCATATTTTTTGCTTAATACGCTTCTTAAAATTTTAATTATGTTTATCGCGCTTTCGGTATCCGAGCCTCCGCCCTGCTGTTGCCCTCCTCCCATTTGCATATTACCCCCGCCCGAATCGCCTCCGGTTGAACCGCCGATATTAAGATCGTTTTCTTTTTCTGTCAAAGGTATCAGGGGTATATAATTAAGAGTATATATTTTTGTTACCATGTTCGGCTGAGTGGATGTCCTTTTCATTATTATATAAGTATTACTTTTACCTATTCTTTGATATGTAAGCCCTTTAACCCTTAATAATATTTCAAGGGCTTCTCTAACAGTTGTTCTTCTTAAGAAAACCGTAATTTGTTTTCCTATGACATCGTCGCTTATTATAAAGTTAACCTGAGACTGGGCGGATATTATATCCAAAAAGCTTGTAAGAGGAGCGCTTTTTAATCTTATAGGTCCTATTTTCCTATCTAACGGAGATATATCCTCGGCTTCTTCATATAAAGGGGCTTCTATAACCGCGTCGGCTTTAACGGGAGTGCCGGGAGTCTGTGTTTTGGCCGGTATTTTTATTTGAGTATCTTTGGTACTGCTTGTCGTAGTATCTTCCAATATCGGACCTCCCATATCCGACTCAAAATCGTCCTGTTGAGAAAACAAAGGTAATTGAATAAAAATAGAAATAAAAATCAAAAACCTAATCATTTATCCTCCTACTTAAGTATAAGCCTGTACTGCTTACCTTTATATTTTATTATAACATAGTTAGAATAAACTTTTTCAAGTATAATTTCTTTCTTATAATTTTCGCCCTCTCCGATCATCTCTCCGTTTATTATAGCATATTTCCCCACTATCCCCTGGAGTTTGTATTTCTTTGTTGGATCCTCTCTTTTAACCACGGGATCGTTTGTCCCCATTCTTTTTATTAACTCTTCCTGAGCTAAACGCTGTTCTTCCATTATCCTTATTTTTTCATATTCTTGCGGACTTAAAAAAGGATTTCTTTTGGATTTGGGAGCGAAATAAGAATTACCCTCGGTCGCTTGTTTTGTCTTTTCCGCCGTAGCGACATTTGTAGAAACTTCAACCTGGGATGTAACGGTTTGAGTCGAAACCGAGTCGGCCACACTCATCCTAAAATCTTTTTCGATATCCTCGGATATTATTTTCGAATTAACGGTAGATAAAGATAAAACAAAAAATACGGTTAACGCTATACCCGATAAAATCTCTGCGACGAAACCCTTCATATTCTCTCCACAAATACGGTCGAAATATTTAGCGAAACATCCAGTCTTCCTATGACGATCTCGTTATTTTTTTTAGTTACCGATAATTGCGAAACTTCAACAAAAACCGGAGAATTTTCTATTTCTCTTATAAAATTTCCCAGGGTATCGTAATCCGCGGAAAATTGAACCTGTTTGGATACGAAATACATATTATCCACTTTCAATTCTTTCTGGCTGTCTATATTGGTAAAAGTTATTCCGTATTTAGACGCGGTCGTATTTAAAAGATAGTTTAAAAATTCGTCTTTCTCTTTTATCGAAGGGATCATTTTGGAGTATGTTTTCATAGCCGCCTTGAGATCCACATATTCGTTATAAAAACCCGCTAACTGAATCGTTTTCTCAAGTTGCAGTTTATTGTTTTTAAGAGTTCCCGTATTGGAAGAATATATAAGATACGATACTACCACGGCCGAAAGAGCGTATAAAACCGGTTTTTTAAAAGGCTCCGGCCCTTTTTCCAAATATACCGCCTGCATATCCGAAAACAAATCTTTTATATGAGATTTAAATTCCAAAAATATTTTGTTTATGTTCATAATTTGCTCTTATCCATATGACAAGATATTCTAAAAACGGCCGGAGCCGCCTTGGCTTTAGGATCCATACTAAAATTTTCGGCGTCTCTCACGTTATAATCTATGCTTCCCAAAGGGGGATTACATATTATGAAATTCTTACTTTTTTTAATTTCTTTCATAAAATAATCCATATAATAAGTTCTGCTTTCCCCGGTAAGGTAAGTTTCTCCGTTTATGGTAAACTCTATTTTAATATTGGCTTCGTTGTTAATGGTAACGGGATTTGTGTAAACCATTTCTTTAAGCCACATATCCTTCGGTATCACATCGCACATATCCGACATTTTGGGTGCGAAGTAATCTCTTTTTATTATTATCTTTGAAAATAAATTTTTTATCTTTCTCATCTTCACTACCTTATCGTTTGCCTGTTCGGTGGTAAGCCCTTCAAACTCGGATATCTCCGGCATTTTAGACATATAGCTCAGTATTTCGTTTCTTATAAAATAGTTTCTCAAAGAGTTAATAAAGAAAAGGAGAATGAATAATCCGGCGACAAATCCGCCTATCATAAATATTGAGTTTTGAATCGTTTTATTTAACCTTTTGTTTTTTTCGACCTCGGATATATCTATCGAAACCTTTTCTTTTCGTTGATACTTAACCGAAGCCGAAGCGCTCATAATAGTTGAAAATTTAAAATCCCCCGTATTAATTTTCTCATCCATCTTTAAAATTTCCGGTTTTATGGAAGTTTCTTTCTCCGCCTGTTCGGACCACTTATCTCCGCCTATACCCGCAAAAATTATTTTATTAATATCGACATTGGGGAGGGTTCTCTGCGCAAAAAGCATGGAACCTTTTAAATCCAAGGATTTCCTTTCCGAAAAAGCGGGAGATTTTGAAAAAGATAGGTATCTAAAAACCACGGGAACGTTTTCAGAGTCTATCGCGGTATATACTTCGTCCTCGGAAACATAAACCAAAACCGAAGGGTCCTTATTTTCGGAAGTTATTGAAAAGAATCTTATCATTGATACCGCCGAAGGTTCCGCCATCAGCAATTCTATGCCGGCTTGTTTTAAAAGTTGAATTAAAAACTCGGTCGTTTTTTTCTGAGTCACAGAAAAACAAACCCCGACCTTGGAGTTGTTTTCCAAAGGATAGGCGTAGAAATCGTAAGCCAACTCGTCAAATGAAACGGGAATATATTTTTTTGATTCTATAGGTATTGCTTTATTCCAGAATTTTCTTTCTATAAAAGGCATCGAAAAAAATCTGGTAATGGAAAAATCGTGAGAAAGAGATACTACGGCCTTGGAAGTTTTAAAATCCGATTTTTTGATTATATCCTTAAAAGAAGAAACCCATTTTTGTTTGTCGGAAAAAAAATCGTTATTCAAAGAAAGAGGTTTTATGATACCCTCGGTTTTATACTCGGTTGGAATATGAATTACCTTTGAAATATTTATTTTGTTTTTGTCTAAATAAGCCAGGGAAAGAGTTATTTCGCTAACATCCACATATATGCCTAAAATTCCGCTTTCGTTTGTTTTTTTCGCCATAATTATTTAAAACTGGCCTCCACTATTACTTTTTTTATATCGACCACTTTATAATTAACTATTACGCTTTTCGGATTTACTTTGTAGTTTTTTGTTATAAAATTTTTAACCGCATTGGCTCTTTTAATTGCGGTAGTTTTGGGTTTTTTTTCTTTTGAATAAGCGTATCCGACAAGCAGTATGGTTTTCTTGGCTTTCTTATGTTCTTCCATCATTTGTTCTATCTTTATTTTGCTGTTTTCTGTTATATTAAAAGTATCGGGTTCGAAATATATCTTGTAAATCTGGAATTTTTGTTTGGCTTCGGTTTTTGGAGAAGTTTTTGGGGAAGCGGCCGAGGAAGATACGGGTTTAGAAGAAATAACCTTGGGTTTTGACGTATCTTCTTCCTTCTGGATGGGGTTTTCTTCCGATCGCAAATAGATCGATCTTTTGGCAAAGGAATTATTGCCTTTGACATCCGAAGCCTCCAACGAAAACTCGTATTCTCCGGGAGGATAAAGATTGCCTATAATCTTTTCTCTTCCATTAAAAAGTATTTGAGAAGAAGAAGGATCGGTTCCTTCAATTTTTTGAACCTCGTATGTTTTTCCGCTTTTATCTTTTCTTTTCAAAAAAAGCTTCCAACTCGCCAAAGGATTTTTCCCCATTATCACGGCAAATTCCACTATCGCCGCCTCGTCTTTTGAAGAATCTATTTTTTCTGGATAAGCCGACACATAAACTCCAGGGGAAGACATATCGCTCAAAACATTATCCGGTTCTTTATCGTAATTAACGATCAAAAGTATTCCCTCTAAGTCGTCCACTTTTTTGGAAACCTGTATATTATTTGCTACCATATCCAATTTTATCTTTGACGGAGAAATTCCGTACGAAGTAAAAAAAGAATGAAGAATGGAAGATTTCCTTACATTCGAAATCTTCATATTGCCCAATATCGCTCCGTTAGGTATTATGGTTACGCTCACTCTTCCCAAAGAAACCAAAAGCCCGGAGAGGGCTTTTAAATCGTCGGTTAACTTCTCATTAAAAGTCATGTTTTCGTTAAATATTTGCTCTTCTTTTAAAAGAATATAAAGAGGTTTTTCGTTGGCTTCGTTCATATAAAACTTTACGAAGTTTTTCCTGTACAAAGAAACTAAGATGTCTGTTCTAATTTGTTTTATTTTGTCGGAAACTTTTTTTGAAATCTGAGATTGGTCAGTAATTTGAGTTTCTTGAGCGGCATTGGAAGAAACCGATGATGAGGATTGCGGTTTTAACACCTCGACTTGCGATTTTGTATCCTTGGCGGGGGCGGAAATTTCACTTACCGTTTTTATATTTACGGAACTCTGTTGGGACGACGTCGGAGAAACGCCTTGAGTTATTTTAGATATATATTCGTTAGCGACCGCTTTTTCTTCCGGAGTTCCGCTTACAAGTATATCCATAAATCTATCCATGGCATCGGAATTTTTCCCCTCCTGATATAGCCTTATGGCCTGTTGCATTTGCCTTGAATAATTGGCTTGAGAGTATGACAAAGAAGCGATAAAGCCCAAAAACATAAATGCGATAAACTTGTTCATAATCATATTATTAAATAAATTATATTAAATTTTTATTTCATTATTTTTAATTTATTAATTCTTTCTCTTAAATCGTTTCTTGCTGGATTTAAAGAAAGATAATACTCATACATTTCTACTGCCTCTTCATATTTCCCCATTTTTTCGTAACTAACTCCCAGAGAATAGACCGCCGAATAAAAATACGGATCCCTTTCTTTTATACTCTTAAGTAAATCTATCGATTTTTGATAATCTCCTTTTTCAAAATAATATCTGGCCATTAAGAAATCGAATTTAGGATTGTCTTTAAACTCTTTTTCCAAGTTTTGAAGTTTTTTATATAATTCCTGAACGTTAAATAAATTTTTAAAATTGACATCCCTGTATATATTTATAAATTCTTCGGTTTTAGATTTTTGATCTTTATTGATTCGTTTGTAATTTAAAAAATAAGTATCATTTAAAGGGTCGTTTTCGGCCGCCTTTTTATAATAATAGGTGGTTTTTTCATAATCTTTTAAAGTTTCATAGCAATAACCTAAAAGATTATAAATATAAGAATTATATTTGTGCATTTTAACTCCGTCTTCAAGTATTTCTATTATCTCTTTTATATTTTTATTATTATTTAAACCTATTTCGGCAAGGGCGTAATATCCCTTTTCGTTTAATGGATTTATCCATACGGAAGTTTTGAAATTTTTAAACGCGCTATCCAAAAGACCTTTCTTCTTTTGAACCACTCCCAAATTAAAATAAATCTCATCATATCCGGCATTTGTCTTTAAAGATTCTTCGTACATAAAAATCGCCTTATCCAAATCCTCGGTTCTGGCATAAGCATTTGCTAATTCGTAATTATTGTTAACCTCTCTTTTATTAAAAGAATAGGCTTTCTCCAAATCTTTAATCGCATTATAAAAATCGTTTTGTCTCATTTCTTTAAATCCCTTAAAATAATAAATTTCCCTTAAAAATTGAGAAATCCAAAAAGCCGTTAAGATAAAAGAAATAATAAATATTAAAACCGAGAAAAATTTACCATATTTTTTAATCTCCAAAGTCTCGGCCGGCCGACCCAAATTTTTAGACAAGACGCCCAATAAAAAGAAAAAAAGCATTGCGGGAACGGCAAAATGTATCGAAACATTTAACATGTTATCTGCAATCATTCCGACTACCGACGAAAAAGCGGTTAAAAGGAAAATCCTTTTTTCCAAGGGATATTCTTTTATTTTTTTAAAAAAAGAATAAAAAAGCGAAAACAAAAAAAACAAAGCGGCTCCCAGTCCCAAAATTCCCGTTTGTGAAATGATCTCTATTATTTCGTTATGAGCGTTATTTGCGTGAGTTCTGAGATCTCTTGCGGCGGGATAAACCCTCATTAACCACCCTTGATAAAAAGGATAAAATAGCTCGAAAGCCCCCCATCCTTTACCTATAACAGGATTTTCCCTGAACATTTGAATACCCGAACTCCATATTAAAAGTCTTTGATGAAAAGACGGATAAACATCTTTTTTTTCCACGTTTAAAGAAAATTTATTAATACTGCTTGCAAATCCTTCGTATATTCTATTAGCCACTCCGAAACTTAAAGGCTTTAAATTCTGATCCGGCCATAACAACAATATAAAAAATACGGTCAATAGAATTTTTTTAAAATGTTTAAAATTGATTCCGATAAAATCTCTATAATCCTTAAATACTGAAAGAAATATAACCGAAACCAAAAGACCTATTAAAGAAGAACGAGTGAGACTTGCAAAAATCATTCCGAAATATGAAACAAGAAAAATAAAATATATTATTTTCCCGTAAATTTCTTTGGCTCTGACAAAATAAAAAATCGCAAACGGTATAAGCATTAAAACATAAGAAGAGATAAAGTTAGGGTTTCCAAAAGTGCTAACCGCTCTTCTGCCGTATGGATTTAAAACCTTAGGCCATATTATTTCAAAGCCGAAATACTGAAGAATTCCGTATACCGAGGCATAAAAAGCGCCAAGCATCGCTATATTTAAAACGGTCTCGATATTTATTTTTTTTGTTTTCAAAAACAAATAAATTAGTCCCGCCGACCAGAGGAGAAATCCGTAAAAATCGAAAAAAAGGTTATCGGACTTAAAATAAGGAAAAAGAAACCATGCGGCTCCCCATAGTATTATAAAACTCAGGCTATAGTTTAAATCTTTATCTTCTTGACTATTTTTAAGATAATGAGCGATCATAAAAGGAACAAAACAATTAACTATGGTAAATATCCATATACGCCTGAATTCGCTTATCATGCTCGGTTTAAAAAAATCTTCATGTCTTATATAAGAAAGAACCGAAGTTAAAAAGAAGACGAAAAGCATTAAAACAAAAGGCTTAATCGAACCGCCTGAAGTCAATATTATCGTTTTATTTTTAATACCGGGATAAAAAACAAAGAAAATAAAAGAAATTAACAATATATTTAAAAATGTTATTTGAAAAAAATAAGGATTCCTTGTAAGATTTGTAAAAAAAACCAGTGGAATAAAAAAGAAAGATAAAACAAAAAAAGATTTAATAAAAGAACTTTTTTCAAATTCTTCAAAATTCATATTACTTTATATTACCCCTCATCTTCGCCACGGCTATGTTTTTTTTGGCGGGCTCATAGTCGGGGTTTTTATCTAAAGCTTTTTTATAGCTCTCGTACGACTTTTTATACTCTCCCATCATAAAATAAATATTACCCAAATTGGTGTATACTTCGGGAAGATTCGGATAAATATCTTTCCATGTTAAAGGTTCCTTTATGCCGTTTCCTTCGTGGTCTACGCCGTATACTTTTTGAGCGGCCGCAAAATCGTGTTTATCGCATTTCCATGCTCCAAGATAATTCAAATATTCTTCCTCGGCTTTTTTAAACTGACCCTTATAAACCCATATCTGAGCTTTCCTAAAATAATTATAAGGGAAAACCGGATCTAAGTTTTGATAAATTTCAAATCTATTCATAGCTTTATCAAGATACTTTAATGCTTCTTCGTTTTTCCCGTTGGCTCTCATATACTCAGCCATCTTCATATAAAGCACCCCGACTTGATGATGCATCTGAACGTAATTCGGCGCTAACTTTCTTACGTGTTCATACATATCCTTTGCTCTTTCGAAATCGTCTCTAAGTTCGCCTTCCTTATCTCCCCAATCGATCCTGTTTAATTTTGTCATATTAAATCTGTCGGTAAAAACATTGCCCATAAAATAATAAGGCATTATAAATGTGGGATTGTTTTTTACGACTTTTTGATAATAACCAAGCGCCGAATCCCAATTGCCCAATTTGGAAAAATATATCGCTATATTATGCTGTACATCGGCTTTAAACCACCCCCAAAAGTAGTAAATCGGAAAATAACTTACCGGAAAATAAAAAATAATCAAAATGAAGGCCATATACCGGTTATAACTCTTTACAATTATTTTTATAAAAACATACGATATATAGACAATAAGAAAAAGAAGTACGGCCCATGAGGATACCCATAAAAAAAGGTCTCCACTTCTCATATTTACGAAATCGCCCTGTATTTCTTTAAACTCCGTTAATATCTTATAGCCGGCAAATATAATAACTACAGCGGATAAAAATCCTATTAATTTATCAAATAACCCAGATTTATTTTCCGGATTTTTATCTTTTGTTTTAGTTTCTTCTTCCATATAATGGAATTCCCACAAGGCATGTCCCCTTGAAAGGTTTATTATTACCGCCGGAAGAAGGCCCAAATAAACCCCGGAAGAAACGAATCTCATGCTTACATCGGTAAAATTATGTATCAGCATGGCCAGAAAAGCTACAAGATAACCCAAAACATCGTAAGCCTCTTCTTTTCGTTTGTTTTCTACATTAAATTTTATCGCTCTTAATGCTGTTATAGTAACGAAAATTATCATCCAATAAAATATTCCGGCTCCTATTATTCCGTTATCCAAAATTTGCTCCAAATGTTCGTTCTCCGCATGATCCGTTTCAGTGTTATGTTTGCCCTCCAAGTGAAATATAATGGGTCTTCTATATGCCGGATATAAAGGTCTAAAAGAGCCGACCCCGCTACCTATTAAAGGATGCGTTTCTATCATTTCCCATGTGGAAATCCATGTCGCAACTCTAAAAGGAACCGATGTTCTGCTCGTTTTCATCGCGTAATTTACGACGCCGAGCATTATTAAAACACCTATAACTACAAAGGAAATATATATCCATCTTATTATTTTTTTATTAAAACCGGTAAAGTAATATATGTATATCGAAATAAAAAGAAGAGAAGATATACCGAATCCTATCCAGGCCCCTTTGGTATAAGTATTTATTATGCAAAAAATATCCAGAATCGCAAGAACCAGCATTCCGATAGATTTTGTTTTAATAAATCTCGATATTATTATCGGAAGCATAAGAACCATATAATTTGCGAAAAAATTAGGGTTACCGTAAGTTGAGAATATTCTATTTCCAAAAGCCCCTCTCCATATAAAAGGGTCAAACGAACCGCCTCCCAATTCCTTCGGCGGGAAAAAATTTACGTCTATCCACTGAACTATACCGTATACTACGGCTATCCATGCGGAAATTATTAAAAATTTTGTCAATTTTTCTATCGCGTTTTTGTCGAATTCCCTTAAAACTATCAGGGATATGAAAGAATAAATTATATATCTTACAAAGTCGTCTATGGCCCACTGTTTGTAAGGAACATTTATAAACGAAAAAATCATGTAAATAAGATAAGCCAAAAAAGGAGAGAGGAAAACAAAGTCTTCTTTTTTAAACGCTTTTTTTCCTTCCAAAAAAAGCAGAGATAGCCATAAACATATTATGCTAAATCCCCCCATCTGTAAAAGTGTGATTTTAACCTGAGCCGAATCGTAAGTTCTTAAATAAAAAGAAACAGAAATCAAAAGATAAAGCAAAGGGATTAGGAATTGTATAGATTTTCTTGCTATTGAAACCGGCTCGGCAATTTGCAAATCGTTAAAATTATAATTTAATTCCTTTTTCATAAAACCTCATAATCTTTAAAATCAAACCGATAAAGAGAACCGATAAATTATTATTTTTAAAATCTTTACGCTCAAATCTAATCGACGGGATAGTTTAAAGCGCCAAGCGCATTGCAAACCAACTCCGTCGACAAACTAAATCCCAACTCTCACCGCGGGCCGCTACAGTGTCATAACACTTCGCATTTGCCACGGTGTCTAAAGCAATCTTTTGAAGCAAAGCCACTGGGCCTTTTGCATAGCCCAATTCGGCCTGCGGACTTTCGATTCCCGCGAAACAGCTTGTCGCTGTTTCTTAGCAAAAAAAGCCAGGGAAGGGAATCTCCCGCAAATAAAACTCGCTCACCGCTCGTTTTTTCGCGGGCCGCTCCTCGGCCTCTTGCATAGCTCAATTCGGCCTGCGGACTTTCGATTCCCACGAAACAGCTTACCGCTGTTTCTTAGCAAAAAAGCCAGGGAAGGGAATCGAACCCTCGACCTGCGGTTTACGAAACCGCCGCTCTAACCAGCTGAGCTACCCTGGCGTTTTTATTATATAATTAAATAATATAAAATTTTAAAAAAATCGTAAAATAGTTTTGGGATTTTTTTTAAAAAACTAAATATTTCTTATTTTACTGTTTTTATATCCGTATAAGAAATAAATTAAAATTCCTATCCCCATCCACGCTATCAATCTTATCCAGGTCGGAATAGGAAGAGAAAGCATCTGAAGCAAAGAAACCGCGGCTCCCATTATAGGCACAAACGGAACAAGCGGCGTTTTAAAAGGTCTCGGTATTTCCGGGTTTGTTTTCCTCAAAACCAGAACACTTATCGAAACTATCGTAAAAGCCAAAAGCGTTCCTATCGATACCATCTCTCCCAAAGCTCCTATCGGGAAAAGTCCTCCCATAAGGGCGGTGATGGCTCCTGTAACTATGGTCGTTATATAAGGAGTTCTAAATTTCGGATGAACTTTTGAGAAAACTTTAGGCAAAAGCCCGTCGTTTGCCATAGCGAAAAATATTCTGGGTTGGCCCAATAACAATACAAGTATAACCGAAGAAAGACCGGCTATAGCCCCTATTTTAATAAAAGGCCTAAGCCAAAATAGTCCCTCGCCTGCGGCATCTACGCCTACCGCTATCGGATCCGGCACCAATAATTTATCATACTTTACGACTCCGGTTAAAACAAGAGCGACCAATATGTATAATATCGTGCATATAAAAAGAGAGGCCATTATTCCTATGGGCATATCTTTCTGAGGATTTTTAGCCTCTTGAGCAGCGGTAGATACCGCATCAAAGCCTATGTATGCGAAAAATATTACGCCGGCTCCTCTAAGAACTCCGCTCCATCCAAAATGCCCAAAATGTCCCGTATTATCTGGTATAAAAGGCTTCCAGTTTTCTGAATTTACATAAGCAAAACCGAAAACGATAAAAAGTATTATGACCATTATTTTAAGAATTACGATAATATTGTTAAAATTAGCGCTCTCTTTGATCCCCACTACCAAAAGAGCCGTAACTAAGCTAACTATCAAAACGGCCGGAAGATTTATTACAGCCCCGGTAGCATACCACCCTTTCCCAACCTCATAAGCAAAAGGCGATTGCGAAAGATAAGCGGGTATATTAACTCCAAAATCCTTTAAAAAACTTACTACATAACCCGACCATCCTACCGATACCGTAGCCGCTCCGAAAAGATACTCCAATATCAAATCCCATCCTATAATCCAAGCCAAAATCTCGCCGAGTGTGGCGTAAGAATAAGTATAGGCGCTTCCGGCTATCGGAATCATTGACGCAAACTCAGCATAACACAAACCGGCAAAAGCGCAGCCTATGGCGGATATTACAAAAGATAAAACTATTCCCGGTCCCGCATATTGAGCGGCGGCTTGACCGGTTAATACAAAGATTCCGGCGCCTATTATTCCGCCGACTCCCAACATCGTAAGATTTAAAGGGCCCAATACCCTTTTTAAAGAATGGTCTTTTTCTTCGGCGTCAGCCAAAAGTTTATCTATTGACTTTTTTACAAACAAATTACCCATACGCTCTCCTCATAAATAAAATATCATATTATTTTAATTAAATATGAAAATCAAGTCAATTTAACGAATCAAATCAAATATAATCTAACTATAATATGATACATCTTGTCAAAAATA
>DYIF01000009.1 GCA_020723765.1 Elusimicrobium minutum | reverse complement strand
CTTCGTCTATACGGTTTAGCTCACTTTGAATAAGTTTTATTTGTTCGTCTATAGGATTTGTTTTTTCGGCGCTAAATATATTATTATTTAATGTCATCATTAAACAAATTAATAATAATGTTTTCCCCATCTATTATGTTGTAGCAAAAAAAAAAAAAACTTTGTCAAGAGGGTGTATGATTTGGCGCATGTATAATAAAGTTTCTAAACTTATGATAGCAATATCTTATAACAAGACTAAATACTAAAAATATTATTCGTTACCATTAAGCTTGATAAATTTATTTCTGAGTTTAGTAAACCACTTTTAGAGACGATCGTTCGTATGAGTGGTCAAGTGGAAATCACCTTGGGACGACTTAATAAATTTCATTGTGTAGTATAATTAAATCTATTATATATTTATTTTGTACTTACCGGCGAAAAGTGTTACGGCTCCCGATGTTTCAAGCTCGAAAAGATAATTAAAAAGCTCGGAAATTTCAATATTTAGAGCTGCGGAGATTTCGTCGACCGTAGCCTCTTTTTTGGTTTTCAAAAATTCATATACGATATTCCCTTTAGGGCTTAGATTTATTTCTTTTTCCTCGTTTTTATAAAGTTTTTTCAAATCTATATCGAAAAGCTCGCTTGATGGTATTAGCTCTATTATATCCTTTGCGTTTCTTACAAGATACGCTCCTTCCTTTATCAACGAATTCGGCCCGTTTGAAAAACGAGAATCCACGCTTCCAGGCAGTGCCATAACCTCTCTTCCCTGCTCTACGGCGTATCTTGCGGTAATCAAAGCTCCCGAGTTAAAATCGCCCTCTATAACCAGAGTGGCGAAAGAAAGAGCGGAGATTATCCTGTTTCTTCTCGGAAAATTGTTTTTTAGAGGTTTTGAAAAAAGAGGATATTCGCTTATAACGGCTCCCCGGTTAGAAGATATAATTTCCGCAAGCTCCTTGTTTTCCGGGGGGTATATATTATTTAATCCGCTTCCTATTACCGCAATAGTTACACCTTTAGCTTTTATTGCGGCTTTATGGGCCACGGTATCTATGCCGCGAGCAAGCCCGCTTACCACTCTTAAACCGATTCTCGCAAGGTCGTAAGATATCTTCGCGGTATTTTTGGCGCCGTAGTCGGTGGGGTGTCTGGTCCCGACTATGGAAACCGAAGGCATATCTTTAATCTCGCCCATAACATACAGGACTATGGGAGGATTATTTATATTTTTTAAAATTTGAGGGTAATCGGGATCTAAATATGCGATTATTTTAATATTTCTTTTTTCGCATTCCTCAATCTCTTTATCCGAATCAAAGTTTTTCGCCATATCTATAAACTTATTAAATCTTTCGGCCAGAAGCTCCGCTTCCAAAAGTATCTCTTTGTTATTTTCAAAAAGCAAAGACGGTTTTTTGTATTTTTCAAGCAGATCTATTACCCAATCGGTATTGGAGTAGTTAAGGGCATAGTTAAGTTTTAATATAAATTTTTTTTCTTTCAGTTCCATAATTTTATCTTCATCTTGTTTTCTATAGGCATGGTATTTTTAATTATTAAGCATTTATTTCCCTCGCTTTTTAAAATCTCGCATTCCCCCGCTTTATCCGCAACGATGGTATCTTCTTTTTCTTCTACGGTATTATAGATTAAAGCTTTTTTAAAATCGGTTTTCAAATCTTTACAATTCAATTTAACCATATCGCCTTTAGTAAATAATTTTTTGTTCCCGTCGGTTATAACTTCCCCGTCGAAAAAATCTTTATTTACTTCTATTCTATCCTGAGATATGTTAAATGAAACCATGGAGCGCGGAAAATCTTCACTTAAAACTTCTTTCTTTTTTAATTTATAATTTATTCGGTTAAAATCCGGGGCTTCCTTTTCAGATTTATCTTTAATAAGATTTTCGTTTTTTTTCATATCCTCGTTATAATCGGTTAAATTATTAGACGATATTTGAGGGAATTTATGAGCCAGATAATCTTCCGATTTCGTTTCCGATTTGTCAATAGGTATATCGAGAACCGTTCCTTCATAAATAAAATCCGGATTCTTTATTTTATCGGAATTGGCTTGGTATATGATATTCCACTTAGACGGGTCTTTATAATATTTAAAAGCTATTTTATACAAATAATCCCCTTTTTTTACTTTATACTTTTCTATGTTCGACTCGGAATAAACATGCCCCGCCGTTTCAAAAATCAAAAAGACAAAGATTAATTTAATCATATCCGAAACTCCCGTCTATGGCGATATTTTTATCAAGCGTCCTATAATGAAGAGCCTCCGCCATATGTTCTTTTTTTATATTTTCCGAGCCCTCAAGGTCGGCTATGGTTCTTGCAATCTTCATAATTTTATCTACGCTTCTTGCGGAGTATCCCATCTTATCCATCGCTTTTTCAATCATCGAATAAGACTCCGAATCGGTTTTACAGTATTTCTTTATTTCGGAAGAACTCATTGAAGAATTAAACCTGAATCTTTCAAACCTTTTAAACTGAATGGAAATAGCTCTCTCGACTCTTTCATAAACCGCCGAGGATGTTTTATCGGAAGATTTGTTATCAGACCATTCGTTAAATTTAACCGGAACGACTTCTATATGAATGTCTATTCTATCCATAATGGGACCGGAAAGTTTTGCTCTATATTTTTTTATTTGTATCGGAGTGCAAAGGCAGTTTTTTACGGGATGGCCGAAGTAGCCGCAGGGACAGGGGTTTGCGCTTGCGACAAGCAGAAATTTGGCGGGATAACATACCGAATCTCTTACCCTTGAAACTGTTATCTTACCGGATTCCATAGGCTCTCTCAAAGCTTCTATCGCGGCTCTTGAAAACTCCGGAAACTCGTCTAAAAAAAGAATCCCGTTATGAGCTAAAGATATCTCTCCAGGCTTCGGATTTGTCCCCCCTCCTATCAAAGCCACGTCGGATATGGTATGATGAGGCTCTCTGAAAGGCCTCTGAGTTATAAGCTCTCCTCTGTTTAATCCGGCAACGGAATATATTTTTGTCGTTTCAAGAATCTCGCTATCATTCATTGGCGGCATTATTGTGGAGATTCTTTTACTGAGCATGCTTTTGCCGCTTCCCGGGGGTCCTATCATTATTATGTTATGAAAACCGGCCGCGGCTATCTCTATGGCGCGCTTTGCGAAGTTTTGGCCTTTGACATCGGATAAATCCAGATGTTCTTTTGCGGGGTTTTCTTTTTTAAAATTATCCGGCTCAGGTCTTGAAAGAGATATTTCTCCTTTTAAATAATAAACGAGATTTTTAAGGTTATTAACCGTATAAAAATTTACTCCGCTCAAAAAAGCCTCTTTTTCGTTTCCCAATGGTATAATAACGGTTTTATCTTCATCCTTTTCCTTAACGGATATCAACATAGGCAAAACCCCCACGACAGGTTTTATGGTTCCGTCAAGAGCAAGTTCGCCTATGAATAACTTATCAGATATGTTTATATTATCCGCCATGGCGGAGTCCGATGCCAGAATTATAGCAAGCGCTATCGGAAGGTCGTAATGAGTTCCGGTTTTTTTTATGTCCGACGGCGAGAGGTTTACAACTATTTTTTTTGAGGGAAGATTGAAACCGGAATTTTTTATCGCGCTTAAAACCCTGTCTCTGGATTCCTTAACATTGGTATCGGGAAGACCCACGATGTTGAAGCTCGGAAGCCCGTTGCTTACGTCCGCCTCGACATTTACAAAAAAACCGTCTATTCCCTTAAATCCCAAAGAAACTACTTTAGAAAGCATCTAAACACCCGACACTTATTTTTTAAGTTTATTTATTTTTTTAACCTGCAGATATCTCCCGCCTTCGGTGTTTGCTCCATTTTAACGGCTTTGGCTATGGAACAATCGCCCGAGTCTCCGCAGTATCTTATAACCTCAAAATCTCCCAGATACTCTTCTCTATATCCTATTATCAAGTTGCTCTTTGGGTCTCTTATTTCTTTTCCCTGTTTAAAACATGAAAGTTTAAGACCGTTGTTTATATTGGAGTTGGAGCCCGCGTTTAAATAAATTTCATCGCCGTAAGCGTCGGCTATCGTGGCGGACCACGGTTTTTTATTCAATTGATTGGCTATGTTATCTACAAATTTAACTATGGCGGCTCTCAAAGCTTCTCCCTCGAGAGTTTCGTCATATCCCCCTTTTGTTCCCATTCCTAAGAAACTCGCTTTTTTTGATTTGGTAATACCTTTCCCGGAATCGGCAAGTATGACCTGGCCGGTCTGGACATCCACCACCCTTATATCCACATTAACCTCGGCGACCTGTTGTTTTGACTGGGTTATAAGATAATCCGAGCCCTCTTTTTTTACCCCGAACTCCGTCACGGCTCCTATAACTATAGCCTCAAGCCCCAATATCTGACCCAATTTGACGGCGGTCATAGGATCGATTGTTCCCTGTTGTTGAAGTTTTTGCTCGGCCATTATTTTTTCAAGCCTGTCCCTTTCCACTACTATAAATTTTTCGGATTTTACAAGTTCGGTAATAAGGATGTCGCTTGCGGCCTGACCCAATCTTTTTTGACCGTATGCCGTTTTGTTTTCAAATTCGACGACTCCTATTCTTCTCTTCGGCCCTATATATTTGGCATCCACTTTTTCGGTCTCTTTTACCGTTGTGGTATGGTCCATTTTTATCGATTTGGAAGGAGCGCATGAAACGACCGCCAAACCGAAAACAATCGCGATAATTTTTTTCATCTTTCCTCCTAAGGTATCTTATTTAAAATTTTACTTACCGCATCTTTAGCTTCTTTATACAAAGGTCTTTTTACAATATTTTGAACAAGTTTCAAAGCGTTATATTCTATAAAAGCCTTCTTGGCTTCGTCGCTTTTTAGAAAAACTTTAAAATCTCCTCCGGATCCTTTCTCATCAAAAACCGTTTCTTCCGTTGCCCCTTTAACTATTTTAACATTTATCTCGACGGTTTTTTTTACTACATATCCCAAATTTTGTAGTTTAAAATCTTCTATTGTTCCGTATAACAAATAATCCGCGGTTAAAAGTTCGGAAATTTCTTTTGGCGTTACGGAATTAAGCTGTCCCCCGTCGGTTATCCCTACGCTTTTGAGCTTTTCGTCGGTAATCTCGTTTTTTATAACCTGCCACCCCTTTTTTTCAAGTCCCGAAGTTATCATATCTCTTATCATGGTCTCGGCGGTTATATCGTTTGAAAGATTATCGAAAGGCAAAACGGCTATTGAACCTCTCGAGCTAAGAGAAGAATATTTATTATCCTGTTTTTTCACGTTAAGCGAAGAGCAAGAAACCAAAAGAAAAGAGAAAAACAATATTTTTTTCATATTACAATATGTTTAATCCCGTATTTGAGAAATAAAACAAAGCCGAATTGTTTTCTTCGTCTATGCTATCTATCGAAAGGTTTTTAACGTCTTTTAAAAATAAACTTACAAGCTCCTGTAATGTCCTTGAGTCTTTTTTATATATTTTAATCGATAAAAACTCCGAATTTAAAGAATCTACCGAAAATTTCAAATTATTTTGTTTTAAAACCGAAACGATGCCGGAAAGATAAGAGTACTTTTGATATCCGTATATTTTAAAAGTATAATGCTTAATATTAAAAACATCTTTTTTTTGGTAAAGTTTCGAGTTTAAATCTTCGGCCAATTTTTTAACGGCATCTTCAAAAGAGAGCTGAGATATTGCCGAAGTTTTAAATTCGGCCAACTGAGCTCCGGTATAAGAATTTATAATATTGGCGGTAAAACTTGAAAAATAAACCGACGAAACGGCGGTTTTAATCTCGGAATTAATCAAATATGAATCCAATATAAAATCGTATTTGGAAGAATCGTACGTTTCACCCTTTATTTTAAAATCCAGATTGGCAAAATCGAGTTTTAAACTATCTTTAAACTCATAAATATCTTTATCGGCTAAAAAAAGAATATCGGGAAGAGCTTTAGAGAAAGCTTGTTTTTCCTTCAACTCCGAAATCAATTTTTCGGAGTTAATAATAAATTTATACGAAACGGTGTCGGCATCTTTTGTTTTTTTTAAAACTTTCGGTTTAAAAGAGTTTATATAGTAAAAACACTTTCCATCCTTATCTTCAAGAAAAAATTTAGAGCTATCTTTATTTGAAAGCAAATCTATCAATAAGGCATAAGTGTCCGAACATGCTTTTTTTATATGGAGATCGGAACGAATCTCTCCTTTTTTAACGACTGTCTCGTAATCGAATTTTATATCGGAAAAAGAATCGCTTTTTTTGCTCATATAAGAACATCCCGATATAAACAATATCGAACAAAAAAATATTTTTTTCATTTGTTTGCCGCTCCAACTTTCAAGTGTTTTTCGGATATTTCTCTCGCAAGAGTATCTATTAGCTTATAGGCATCGTCGTTCGGCATTCCCTTTATACCGACCTGGCCTATAAGTTCCGCTTTTGAATTTGAAAGCACTCCGGATAAAAACTCTACGGTTTTACCGCCCCATCCGTATGAAAACATAACGGCTAAGTTTTTCGTTCTCGGCCTTAAAAGAGAAAAAAGATAAGCGGCGTATATAGCTTTGGGATGAGGCCCGCCGAGCACCGTAGGGGTGGCTATTACAACCGTTTTAGAGTCCACGAGACTCATAGCCACTCTTCCCAAATCCGCGTCTTCCAGATTAAGTTTTTCCACCATAACTCCGTAATCGTTTAATTTGCTTATAAGCCTGTCCACCATCATATAAGTGGAGTTATGCATGGAAACATAAAGAACCGAAACTTTATTTTCAAGCTCCCCAAAGCTCCATTTTTTATAACAATCTATCGGAAAATTGACGTTGTTATGTATCGGGCCGTGGCTCGGACATATGGTTTTTATTTCAAATTTCGAAATTTTTTCAAGATTAGATTTTATATTCGCGGAAAAAGGCATCATTATCTCGGCGTAATATCTTTTCATCGGCTCATAAACCATTTCCGGCGTAGAATAAACCTCGTCGGTAGCTAAGTGAGATCCGAAGAAATCGCAAGGGAATAAAATTCTGTCTTCGTGCAAATATGTGGCGAATGTTTCCGGCCAATGAACCCAGGGGATAAAAACAAACTCCAAAGTTTTTCCCCCTATATCCATTTTCTCGCCGTCTTTTATCAAAACGATTCTGTCGTCTTTTATATGAAGATGAGTTTTTAAAAGATCAGCGCATTTTTCGTTAGTCAAAACCTTGCATTGCGGATATTTATCCAAAACAACGGGGATAAGGCCGCTATGATCTTGCTCGGCGTGATGAGCCACCACAAAATCTATCTTATTTATGTCTTTCAGATAATCTAAGAATAAATCTTTTTTTTCAGGGTCGGCGGTATCCAACAAAACCGTATGTTTGGTTCCCATTAACAGATAAGCGTTATAGCTTGTGCCGTCCGGAAGCGGAATCAAGGCGTCGAAAAGCTTTCTGTTGAAATGATTTACTCTGAGCGAATACACCCCGTTAGATATTTCTACCATCTTCATAATCCCTCCTAAATATATGATAGCATTTTTAAAATGATGATTTGGTGGCGAAACTTTTCCAATCAAGGGAGTGAAAAACCCCGTTTTCTTGCTCTATTCTTTTCAAAAAATCGAAATCCAGAGATCCCGAATTTAAATCGTTTATGATTTTTAGCGCGTTTTCGTAATGAGTCTTTAACCTAAATATCGCGTAATCCTTATGGGTATCGTAGTTTATAAGAACGGCCCAGTCGCTCGATTGCATCAAAAGAATTTCTCTGGTGAGTTGTTTCAACGCTTTATCCACGTCCGCGGAAATAGAAGAGTTTATAAACCTGTTAACGGTTCTTATGTATTTTCTGGTAACCTCATAGAGATACGGATAAATAAAATCGTTTTTATCGTTCAGCCACTTATCGAAAAAGCCGTTATCGCTCCAGCTGGATATTGAAGGTCTTAATATGTATGGGGAAGAATTATTCGAAATATATTCGGAAGGGGTATACATCTGAACCGGATATCTTTGAGCTCTTATATTTCTAAAAAAAGATTCCAAAAACGCCACACCCTCAAACCACCTGTGGCCGAAAAGTTCCATATTAAAACAGCTTACCGAAACGGGATCTCCCTGATAATTTTCAAACCTTTTAATCATATCGCTTAAAAAACTCTTACTGTCCAAATCAGCCTGGTCGAATGCTTTATCTATTTCGTAAACCTCTTTGTCTTTAAGAGGTTTATTAACGTCGGTTATTTTATGATATTTAATTCCAGTAGGTATCCTTTGATCCGAAAGCGTAAATTTTTTTAGATAATCCATATCTCTCTCATAACCTATATCTCTGTAAAAATCTCTGTACAAAGGATTTGAAAGATAAGAATATTCTCCGAATATCCTTTCGGACGTCAGATAATCGAGCACAAAAAATGTTATTCCGTTATCCGTTTTATACGAGTTATAAGGAGAATTCTTTGTTTTATCTACGGCGTTTTCGTCTACAAAAAAATATTTTATCGAATTTTTTTTAAGATACGGCTCGACACGGCTGTCGTAAGCGCATTCGCTTAAAAAAATACCGTTAAGATCCTTTGAAAATCTTTCTTTATAATCGTTCGACGCTAAAGTTATCTGAGCGTCGATGGTCTCTCTGTTTAAAGTTAAAGGTATTATGGGATAAGTGGCAGGGGTGGTAATAACCTCGATTAAACCTTGATTTTGATATAGTTTAAAAGGAGTTATCAAATCTCCGCTGTATTTGTTTAAAAATTCCAGAGCCTCTAAATATTTTTTATGATAAAAATCCAAAAGAGCTATAATCCTCTCGTCTTCGTTTATTTCCGTTTCCGATTCTATGAGTTTCAGTCTAAGTTCTATATACCGTTTTAATTTTTTTTCCAAGATCTCGTTTTCCATCATAGAACAAAGCGTCGGAGACAGGGAAACGGTAAGCTTCGGATTTATCCCGTCGTTTGAAAGCCTTTCTATCATTCCAAGAATCGGTATATACGACTCTACGACATTTTCAAAATACCAATTCTCTTCTATATAATTGGAATTTATATGGTTTATGTATGGAAGATGAGCGTGAAGAATAAAAATGTGATTTATTTTTGAGCTCATTATATTCTCGTATATTCTTTCTTTATTTCCTTTTCGTAAGAAATATTTATCTCGTTTGAAACCGAAATCTTTTCCTTGCCGTTAGAGTTTTCCGCGTAGAGTTCCACCGTAATAGAATTTACGAATTTAGGAAGCGATATATAAAACTTGGCTCTCGCCCACTCGCAAGGAACATCCGCGACTGTGTTTTTATTTTCGTCCAAAACCCTGAATATTATGTTTTTCAAATAATAACCTTTTTCAAATTGAGAAATCTTAAAATCCGAAAACTTCCAGAAAACGAAAACCTCACAAGAATTTTTGGGAAGAACAAGGCAGTAGTTTTCGTCGAGTATGGATCTGGTGGTCAAATTAAAACTCATATCTATAATTTAACAAAAAAAGAGAGAAATAATCAAACGAGTTTGGATAACCTTTTTTTAAAATCCGGGTCTAATTCCGCTTCGAAAGAAACTTTTTTGTTTTTGGAAGGATGGAAAAAAGAAATTTTATGGGAATGAAGCATCAATCTGTCGTAATTTGTTTTTGAATATATCCTATCTCCTATTATGGGATGATTTATAAAAGAAAGATGAACTCTTATTTGATTGGTCCTTCCGGTTTTCGGGAATATGTCTAAATAAGTGTTTTGCTTTCCTTTTTTTATAACTTTAATCTCGGTCACGGCGTCTCGCCCGTATTCCATAACCTCCAATTTCTTCGAGCCGGAAAACCTCCCTATCGGAGCGTCTATGGTAAGCTCTTCTTTTTGAAAAACTCCCGAAGAAACCGCTTTGTAATTTTTAAAAACCTCTCTTTTTGAAAATTGCTCTATAAGTTTTTTTTGAGCGGAAACGTTTTTAGCTATAACCATAACCCCGCTGGTATCGGCGTCCAATCTGTGAACAAGGCCAAGCCTGTCGAGTTTTTCCATATCTTTTGAAAATTTTTGAGAGTACAAAAGCCACACCAAGCTGTCTTTTGAAAAATTAAGAGCGGACAAATCAGAATTCCAGTTGTCGTCCGTAGGATGAACCAAAAGGCCGAATGGCTTATTTAAAACAAGTATGTCTTCGTCTTCATAAATCTTTATATCGGTCAATAAGATATCTTCTTTAGATTGCGTTTCTTCTATTATTTCTATGACATCGCCTTCAGACAAAACAAAAGAAGGTTTTACTTTTTTAGAGTTTACAGAAATATTTCCTGACAAAATCAGTTTTTTTATAAATTCGCGCGAATACGGGAGCAAAGTTTTTATGAAAACATCTATTCTATCCCCCCCGCCTTTATACTCTATTTTTTGATTTTCCATATGTAAAATTTTAAAAAAATAAAAGAAAATACTATTACTAAAATCGATATGAGTTGCGCCTGAGAAAGATAACCGAGCCAATAACCGCCTCTATTATCTCCCCTAAAAAACTCGACTATAAATCTTAAAAAAGAATAGAATACAAAATACCCGAATATAAGGGTCCCTTCTTTTAAATTTTTATTTTTCGACAATCCGTTTAAAAACAAAAAAATTATAAAATTTCCGATAGACTCGTATAATTGTGTCGGATGTATTTTATGCCCTATTAGAGACACATCGACTTCGCAATAAGGGCTCGTAAATACTACTCCCAAAAAGGAATTTGTTTCTCTGCCGTGACAACACCCAGCAAAAAAACAACCCAATCTTCCTATCGAATGAGCAAGCGGTATCGCCGGAGCGAAAAAGTCGGCCAATTTGAAAAAATTAATTTTATTCTTTTGCGAATAATAATAAACAAAAATAGAAGCGGCTATAAAACCGCCGTAGAAAACGAAACCGGCCCTTAAATTACTTAATGTAAATATATTTATAAATCTTTCGTAAAAATTATTTCCGAAATCGTTATAAAAAGTAAATATATATAAAATCTTCGCCCCTATAAAACCCCACAAAACGATATAAAATGTAATATCCGAAATTTTACTTTTATCAAAACCCGCATCTTTTCCTCTCTTAACAAGATAAAGATAAGAAACTAAATAGGCCGAGGCTATCATAACCCCGTACATCGGAATTTTTACAAACCCTAAATCAATAAACGGATGCATTTATCAATTCCTTAAGTTCTTTAAAATCGTCCAATTCTTTAAACGGATAGTTTTCTTTTTTTAAAATCTCTTTAAGTCTCAAAGCGGCAAAAGCGATATCCGCTTTTTTAGCGGCTTTATAATCGTTAACGGCATCCCCGCAAAAAATCGTTTTATATCCCAAATTCTTATAATAATCGACTCTATAAGCCTTAAAATCGGAAAGGGTGTCGGAGCCCAAAAAATCGAAAGAAATTTTGCCGTCGTTAAATTTTCCGTAAAAACCTTTTAAATCTATACCGTATATCGAAAAAACTTCTTCTATGTAAAGATCCACTCCGCCGCTGACAACCTCTACCGGCATATTATGTTTTTTCAAAGATTCGACCGCCTCTTTAAAACCCTCTCTTATCTTTATATTTTCTCTCACCGCTTTTTTTACGTCTTCTTTTTTTATCTTATTCATTCTGGAAAAATATGTTTTCATCCATTCTTCTATTTTTATTCCGAGCCGATAAGAATCTTCAATTTCTTCCAAAGTGGCCAATTTAAAATAAAGAAGAAGGAAATCTCCGACATCTCTTGTCGTTATAGTTCCGTCAAAATCGGTTACAAGAGCTATTTTCATAAAACTATGGATAAAAACTCGTCTCTAAAAGAAGCCGTTTTTAAAAATATGTTATTTTCTTTTTCCTCGCCTATTGTGGTTTTAAAACCGTTATAATCGTGGCCAGGCCAGACCACAGTATCGTTTGAAAGCGAGGATAGCTTTAATAAGCTTTTTCGCATTTCCTCCGGATCGGATTTTGGAAGGTCCACCCTTCCGCAGGCCTTACAAAAAAGAGTATCTCCGGTAAATATATTATTTTCATAAAGATAGCATACGCTACCAGGGGTATGCCCCGGGGTCGACAAAACTTTTATTCTTATCCCGTCGATATTCAGCTCTTTTACGTCGGACAGCGATTTAAAATCGTATTTTAAATCCACAAATTCCGAGTCTTCATTAGACATATATATATCTACGCCGTATTCTTTAGCCAACTTATCTATATCGTTCGAATGGTCGAAATGTCCGTGAGTAAGCAAAACCGCGGACAACTTTTTCGAAGTTTTTAAAGAGTACTCCTTTATCTTCTCAAATCCCCATGAAGGGTCTATTACCACAAAAGAAGCGCGAGCCGAAATAATATAAAGAAAATTATCCATTTTTCCGACTTTTATCTGTATTATTTCGCTCATTTGTTACCGGGAGGTTCGAATCTGTATTCTATCTCGTCGTCTTTTTTAAAACCCAATCTCACCCTCGCGTTATATTCGACAAATTCGTTGGAGTCGCCGTGTTTTATCTTCGTTTTTAACAATTCGTTCTCTTTTTCAAGTTTGGCTTTATATTTATTAAGCTTGTATATATGATAATAATTGGATACTACGGAATATATGCCGCCGATCCAAAAAACAAAGCCCAGGATAAATATTAAAAAATACTTTGTCCCGGGCTTTAATTTTTTAAACTTCATTATTTGACTTTAAAGGCGATATCGCCCGAGTATTTGGATTTTTTACCCAGCTCTTCTTCTATTCTTATAAGTTGATTGTATTTTGAAAGCCTTTCGCTTCTGCAAGGAGCTCCGGTTTTAATGGCTCCGGCGTTAACCGCAACCGCAAGATCGGCTATAAAATTATCCTCGGTCTCTCCCGATCTGTGAGATATAACCGTAGAATAGCCGTTCTTTTTAGCCATATTTATTACTTCTATCGTTTCCGTTAAGCTTCCTATCTGGTTTAGTTTTATAAGTATGGCGTTGGCAACATCCTCGGTTATTCCTTTTTCGAATATTATGGGATTGGTGACGAATATATCGTCGCCTATTATTCTCAATTTTTTACCCATCATTTTGGTAAAACTCTGCCATCCTTCCCAATCGTATTCGGCCAAAGGATCTTCGTAAGATATTATCGGGAAATATTTTCTCCATTCCTCGTATTTGGCCGAAAGTTCTTTTGAGCTCATTGCCGAACCTTCGAATATGTACTTACCGTCCTTATAAAATTCGCTTGCCGCTGAATCTATTCCTATTTTTATTTCTTTCTGGGTATATCCGGCTTTCGAAACCGCTTCCATAATGGTTTCCAAAACCGCTTCGTGAGTAAATATTTTCGGAGCAAATCCTCCTTCGTCTCCTACGGAAACCGTATAACCTTTGGAGGCGAGTATTTTTTTAAGACTATGATAAACTTCGCTCGCCATCCTTATGGCGTCTTTAAAGCTTTGGGCTCCTACCGGTACTATCATAAACTCCTGAACGCTTAATCCGCTATCGGCATGTTTTCCGCCGTTTACTATGTTTAACATAGGAGTAGGTATTAGATAATCCTTCTCTTTAAGCCCGTATGTTTTTCTAATATAAGCGTAAAGCGGCATTTTGGTCGCCAAAGCGCAGGCTCTGGCTACGGCCATAGAAACCGAAAGTATGGCGTTAGCTCCCAACTTGGATTTATTTTGAGTGCCGTCTAAATCTATCATAATCTTGTCGATCTTCTGCTGTTCGGTAGCTTTTATTCCGACAAGAGCTTTTGATATTGTGGTATTTACGTTATTTATCGCCTTTAAAACCCCTTTCCCGCCGTATCTCTTATCCCCGTCTCTTAACTCTAAAGCCTCGTTGCTTCCCGTAGAAGCGCCGCTTGGAACCGCGGCTCTTCCGAATGAACCGTCGGAAAGATAAACGTCGGTTTCCACTGTAGGAAAGCCTCTTGAATCGAGTATTTCTCTGGAAAAAATCTTTTTAATTTTAATGTCCATAAAAAAACCTCCTATATATAAATTATATCATTTTAAAAAACTATTTTCCGTTTACTATATTTTTGCCTTCTTCTATGAGTTTATTTAATAGGGATTGTTCGTTTGCCTCGGCATATATTCTAACTACCGGCTCGGTTCCGCTCGGCCTTAAACCCAACCATGCTCCGTTTTTAAGAATAAACTTAAAACCATCGGTATGGTCTATTCTCCAAACCGCGTTATTCCCTATTTTAAGCGGAGGATTGTTTTTAAGCCTTTCGACGATTTTTCCCATATCCATATCCTCGCTTATCTTGAAGTTAATTCTCGCGTTGTAAAATTTACCGAACATCTTTTCCGCTTTTTCTATTATCTTATCTATTCCGCTTCTATCGTAACAAATCATTTCGGTTACCAAAAGACAGGCGAGTATTCCGTCCTTCTCCGGAACATGTCCCGTTATGCTTAGTCCCCCGGACTCCTCCCCTCCTATCAGATAAGACCCCGTTTTTAACAGATCTCCTATGTATTTAAACCCTACCGGAGTTTCTCTAACCTCGCAACCGTAGTTTTTGGCTATAACATCCACCATATGAGAGGTCATTACGCTTCTGACCACACCGCCTTTCATCTTTTTATTTTCAAGAAGATGATAGTAACACAACCCCAGCACAAGATTAGGAGAAAGCCATTTTCCGCTCGAAGTGACTATACCGAATCTATCGGCGTCTCCGTCGCAGGCAAGACCTATGTCGCATTTGTTTTTCGTAACGTTAAGCTTCAAATCTTTTAAATTATCCTCATCTGTATCCGGGGAATGCCCTCCGAAATATACATCCCTGTTTTCTCTTATCCCCACTATATTTAGTCCGCAGTCAAGAAGAAGTTTCTTTAAATATGTTCTCGCGGTTCCGTATACGCTATCTATGGCCACCTTCGGTTTTACGGATTTTATTTTTTTAAAATCTATTATTTTATTAATCTGCTCGAAATAATCCTGGTGGAAATCGGCCACCTTTATTATTTTATTGGAAACCCCGGCCTCGAAATCCATATACCTTTCGCACAAAGAATCCGGCAAAGAAAAAGCCTTCGATTCTATGTCGTTTGTTATTTCAACCGTAGCGGGCCCTCCCCAAAAAGGAGTCCATTTATAGCCGTTATATTCCGGCGGATTATGACTCGCCGTTATCATTACTCCTCCGACGGCGTTGTTTTTCATAACCATCCATGCAACGGTAGGAGTCGGAGATTCTATATTTGAAAATATCACATTTATGCCGTGATAAGCGAAAACCTCGGCAACAATCCTTGCGGCTATTTCCGAAAAAAATCTCGTATCGTATCCTATTATCACCAAAGGCACATTAGGTTTGGACTTATTTCTGCTTTTGAGGTAAAACTCGTATTCTTCGCCGTTATAGCCGTATCGTTTATTTTCTTTTATATGCAATGCCGTAGCGCATGCGACACGACGGATATTATGGACGCTGAAATGTTCTCCTATTTTTGCCCTCCATCCGGAGGTACCGAATTTTATAAGTGTAATCATAGATAAAAAATATATCAAAAAAATAAGTTTAAATCAATAGAACTCCAATCTTAAAAGTTTAATGTTCAAAGTTTGAAGTGTTAAGTTAAATAATTCAAAATAGTTTAAAAATTATTATTACGGAATTATCAAGAATTTTCAAATATAGAGGGTTTAGAGGAGTTAGAAGCTTTAGAGAGTATAAAAGAATTGGATGATTGGATTAATAGATGACCGGATGATTTGAAGATTAGATGATTTGCTATTTAAATGAATTTAATTTCTTTCCTCTCGTGAAACTTTAAACATGCAACATTGAACATTAAACATTGAACTTTGAACACAAATCTCTAAAAGCCGAAGGCTTTAAATATGTCGTCCTCGTTATTGGTCGCCGGTTTTTCCTCTTTTTTCTCTTCGGTCTTAGGCTTTTCCTCTTTCGTCTGAGGAGGCTTTTGACCGGGAAGAGTTTTCATCTTTCCTATTCCCTCTCCGACGGGAGCCACCACCACCGACCTTACTCCTTCCGCAAAAGCCAAAAAACCGTTTTCTAAATTGTAATAAAGTCTAAACGGGGATTCCTTTATCTGTGGCTCGTAAGTCTTGCCTAAATTGTTTTTCTGCTGCTCCCACCCGGGGTTATAGACAAGTCTTCCTCTTACGTCCACCTCGTTATCTATTACGGGAAGGGAAAACCTTATTTTATAAATTCCCATAGTGTCGCTTACTCCCGGAGTAAAGTTTAAGCTTATCATGGAATTGGCGTTTTCTTCTATTATATTTTCATCTTCCTTTTTTACCACATCGCTTACCGCTTTTACGGTAACCCCCTCTATTGGATTTCCGTAATAATCGGTAACAACCCCCGCTATGGAACCTTCCAAGAATATTCCCAATTTGGTAGTCGTAAAAAATAGGAAATTTTTCTTGCCTATAACCTTTTTAGTTAACGCCAGATCCGAAACTCTGCCGTCTGTAAAATCCACAACTTTTATATTTGAAGAAGAAAAACATCCGCTAAGGAAAAAAAGCAAAAAAATTATTTTATTTTTTTTCATCCTTCACCTTCCCTGCAAAAGTTTTTACAAAAAAAACTACTCTCCTATTTTTTTGTCTGTTTTGCGGAGTGTCGTTTGGAACGACCGGCCTGAACTCCCCGTAACCTATCGCGGATATTTTTTTTGGAGATATCCCTTTATCTATCAAATATTTTACAACCGAAGTGGCTCTTGCCGTTGAAAGTTCCCAATTGGATGCGAACTGCTGGGTAAATATCGGAACGTTATCCGTATGGCCTTCGACTATTATTTCATAATCTTGAGAAAGCTTTTTTAAAGTCGGAACTATTTTATCTATATTGCCGGTCATCTCTTCGGTTAAAGTCGCCTTGCCGCTTTCAAAAAAAGGCAAGTTCCCCTGTTCTTCCAGAGTTATCTTTAACCCCTCTTTATTTATCTCGACCTGACCCGCCATCTCCCCCTTTTCCATCATCTCTTTAATCTGTTGAGCGGCATTTTGAACATTTTTGTTTAAAGCCGCGCTTAAAGCGTAGAGTATTATAAAAAAACAAACCATCTCGGTCATAAGGTCGGCGTAATTAACCATCCAGGGAGGCGCCGGATGGCCTATTGGAGCGACACGAGGGTCGTCCTCCGGTATCATATTTTTAAGTTTTACCGCCATTATCTATTTTCTCCTTCCCCCTCTTCTTTCTTAACGGATTGTCTTTTGGAAGGTTCAAGATATGCCTTTAAATTGGCTTCCACAACCGAAGGCGTGGCGCCGCTTTGAAGCAACAAAACACCTCTTATAATTATCTCTTTTATAAAAATCTCTTCCTCCGATCTTAGCTTTAATTTACCGGCCATAGGCAGAAAAAGCCAGTAACCGGAACCAAGGCCGTAAAAAGCGGCGGCTAAAGCGAGAGCCATTCTTCTGGGCACCTGAGCCACATCGTCTATCGTAGACAACATAAGAATCATACCTAAAACGGTACCTATTATTCCGAAAGCCGGAGCGTACGTTCCCAAAGCGTTAAATATCTCTCTTCCTACCTTATGCCTTTCGCGTATGAAATCTATTTCGGTCTCCAACATGTTTTTTATAAAATCGTGGTCCGCGCCGTCTATCACCAGCTGTATGGCTCTTTTCATAAAATCGTCTTCTATGTTCTTAACGTCGGCTTCAAGAGCCAAAAAACCTTCTTTTTTGGCTTTCTGAGAAAGAGAAACGAAAGTGGAAACGAGTTTAGACGTGTCTTCTCCTTTAGACGCCATTACCTTTTTTAAAACCTTACCCATTCCGATTACTTTGGATAGCGGGAAATTGACAAGCAAAGCGCAAAATGTACCGCCCATAACTACCAAAAGCGCTTCGACGTTCATAAACGGCTTAAAACCGTTGATTCCTTCTTGCAAATAAACCGCTCCGACCACAAAGCCGGCGAAAACTATTATACCGCTAAAGGTGGCTATATCCATTTCTCACCTCATTTTTTTTCAAATCCCTCTATGGGATTCAAAATTCTTCTTTCCGAATAAACCTTTTTTTTATATTCTATCACTTTCATTTCCACATCTTCTTTAGATTCTCTTACTATAAACCTGTTACCGGTAACAAGATTTATTACGGTATCCGGAGAAGACTCGACGCTTTCTATAAGCTCGGCGTTTATCAATATCTCGCAATTGTTAAGTTTATGCAATAATATCATCTAAGTATAATTATATCAAAAAAGATTATTTCTGTTGTTTCTTTATTTCTTCGACAAGTTGTTTAAGTTCTTCTATCTTTTTATCTTTTTCTTCGATATTCATAACATGTTTATGCAATTCTCCGAGAAGTTCGTTGTAATCGGAGTTTAAGGCGTTGAGATTGGAATTCAATTCGTTTATTCTTTTTTCCGAGGCTTCCTCTTTGGCTTTGATCATAAAATAAGCGTTTTTAAGTTTTTCGTATTCGGATTTGTATTTTTCGAGAAACTGTTTATATTTTAAAAGCTCCCCGTTTAATTTGGAAGGATCTTGAGGGATATTTTCGGATTGCGTTTTTAGTTTTTTTATCTCTTCTTCCAGCAAAGATATCTTGCTTCTTTCTTCCTTCAATTCGTTGGAAAGCGCTTCTATTTGAGAGATATATTTTGCCTCCATTTCTTTAATTTTATTCTCATAACTAAATTCGATTTCTTTCGCCTTATTTTCCATCTCGGTTGAAAAATCCGGGGAATTGTTTTTAGACGACTCCAATTCTTCTTGTTTTTTGGATATCTCGGATTTCAAATCGCTTATTTCCATATCCTTCTTTTTCAATTCTTCTTCATATTCCGATTTAATTTTTTCGATATTACCCGTCTCTTCCCCTCGATTTTTTATTATATCATTTAATTCGTCTATTTTTTTCTGACTTTCGTCAAACTTCGATTTTATATCTTCATACTCTTTTTTGCCCGATTCCACGATTTGAGAAATCCTTGCCTCATACTCCGCTTTTATATCCGCTATTTTTTTCTCGTAATCGGCCTCTACATTTTTCATCTCGTTTGAAGATATATGTTTTATCTTTTCTTCGTACTCCGCCGATATCTTTTTAATATCTTCATCGTATTTCGCCCTGATATTTTCGATTTCTTTTTTGTAATTTCCTATCTCCGTCTCATATCTGGCTACCAGAGAGTTTATCTTATTTTCATACTCCGAAATTATATTTTCGTTATTGGAATTTTTTATGTTTTCTATTATTTTTTTATAGTTCTCTATTTCCTCTTCGTAAGCGGATCTTACGGCCGCATTTTCCATCTCTAACTTTTTAATATCCTGCATCAAACCGGCCAATTTTTTGGAAAGCTCCATTTTCTCGCTTTGAAGCCTTTTGTTTTCGGATTCTATAAAAACCTTGGTGGCCGCTATTTTCTTTATGGATTCGCTTACTTTTTCAAACCTGTCGTTATAAGTTTTTTTAACGTTTTTTATTATATCTTCCTTTTGTTTTAACTCCCTTTCCACATCCGCCAATTTTTCTTTGGCTATAGTAAGCTCCGAATTGATTTTTTCGTTTTCGTATTTAATTTTATTCAATTCTTTGATAAGCTCTCTATTTTCGTTTAAGGCTTCGGAGTAATCTTTTTCCGCCTGCCTTCTAAAAGACTCGATTTTTTTTAGTTGTTCCGACAAAGATTCCGTCTCGCTTTTATATCTGTTTAAAAGAGCGTTATATTCGTTTTCTTTTCTCTTAATATCCTGAGTTAAATTGGAGTTTTCAAATTCTAAGTTTCTTATTTTATCCGAATATTTCATTTCTATTTTATTTATCTCGTTTTTCAAATTGGAATGCATATTTTCGTTTTCGGCTTTAAGCTCCGCGTTTTGGCTCATAAGGACCTTATTCGCCTCTATTAATTTCGCAAGCTCCGAAGCCAACTCTTTCTTCTCGAGCTCCAAGTTTTTATTTTTTTCTTTATGGAAAAACAACTCTTTTTCCGCTTCCGAAACGCTATTTTTTAATTTAAAGTTTTCCTGAGCCAACGCGGTCTTTGCCAAATTTATATCGGATATTAAAAGCTCTTTTTCTTTAAGCAGTTTTTCGTAATCGAATTTTATCTTCTCTATTTCTTTTTGTCTTTCTATCAGATTTTTTTCGCTTACCTGGGAAAGTTTATTTTTCAGCTCCAAAATCTCTTTATTCAAAGCCTCTTCCTTATTTTTAAATTTGCCGACTTCGTTTTCAAATAGAATTTTTAAATTGGATATCTCGTTTTTCAACATTATTATTTCTTTTTCTTTTTCGGGTATGAGTTTTATGTAGGAATCCAAGGAAATCCTTTCCTTCTCTAAAGAATTCAAGCTTTCTTTAAGCCTTTCTATTTCTTTTTTATCCCCCTCTCTTTCCATCAAAAGCCTTTTATAATCTTCTTCGATTCTCGTTTTTTGTTCGAGCAGCAGCTTAATATTTTTAATCTCCTCGTCTTTTGAAAAAATCGCCTTCTGCCACTGAGCCTTTTCGTCCAAGAACTTTCTTTCAAACTCTTGAAATCTCAATATGAAATGTTCTTCTATGTCTTTGGACTCTTTCTCTTTGTCTTTTATTTGAGACTTAAGGGTTTGCATCCATGTTTCTCTCTCCTGAATCAATCTTGTTTCAAGCTCCTTTATTTTCGCTTTCAACTGATTTTTCTCTTCTTCTAAAGCTTTTTCCTGCTGAGTTCTTTTTATTTTCTCTTCCACGTCTCTTATGGAATTTTCAAGTTTGGCCGCCAAAACCTCTTCCTGTTGATTTTTTATGGTTAAGGCCAGGACTTTTTCTCTTTCTTCGCTTAAACTTTTTTCAAGTTCCGCTATCTTTTTTTCAAGTTTTTCTCTTTCTTCTTTTCCTCTATCTTCCTGAGCCTGCGGTTTTTGAAAAGAAGGAGGAGAAACCCTGGGGGTTATGGGACTCGGTATTTGAGGAACGGATCCGGCCGGCTTATTAGCGGGCTTTGAAGGGAAGCCCAGCGGCGGTATCGGAGGTATTTTTTTATTCTCTGCCATATATTTATATTTTAAAATACTCGTATTTCAATAAAATTAAAAAAATGTTACATTCCTAATTGCCTTTTTAAATCCTCAAGCCAGGACCTAAACTCTTCGTCTCCAGTAATATTTACGTAATTTTCATAAGCGGATACAGCCTCCTGATAATTGCCCAATGAGTAATAAGAAGAACCCAGGTACTGCCATGCCGATGCGTTATTCGGATCGGAATCCGTTATATATTTAAAATAAGACGCAGCTTCTTCGTAATTGCCCGAGTTATAAAGCTCCACCGCCGAATTGAAATAGTCTTCGGCAGACGCGTTTAAATTTTGAGACTGAGCCGCTTTTCCCATTTTGCTTTCTCTTAAAGAGCTTTGGGAAACGTCCGATGAGTCCAATATATAAACTCCCCCCGCATCGCTTCTTCTATAACTGGATATCTTTCCCTCCGCTTCCAGAGTTTTAGCGGTATCCAAAACCTTCATCTGGGCGTCGTCTATCTGCTGCTGGTTCTGCTCTCCCATATATTCCATTATTTCTCTTATTGTGGCCTTTGCGCCCGCGGACATATTGTTAAAAAATTTATCCACTATTTCCGGAGCGGCTCCTTTTAAGGCTTTCGCGAGGTCCTCGTTGGATATGTTTCTTATTATTGTCTGTATATCCTTATCCGAAAAAGAAACCAGGTCCTCGAAAGTAAGCATTATCGTTTTTATTTTTTCGTATATATCCGGCTTTTGAGTTTTCAAATATTCCAAAACGTTTTTTCTTGTCTGAGCATCCGCCTCTTCCAATATCTTCATTAACTGCTCAACCCCCCCCATAACGAATTCCACATTTTCTTTTATATCCTTATCTATGGCTTCTATCTGCTCTCTGGTAGCCTGTTTGACTTTTAGCGATTCCAACGCCACTTTCGATTGCAACTCTACCGGCAACATCGCAAAAGCCTGCTTCGAAAGCTCGGGTTTTAAATAACTCAAAACTATCGCTATTATCCACGGGTCTTCTTTCCTTAATAAGAAAAGATAAACGAGTCTTTTTAAATTTTCTTCGTTTATATAAGTAAAGGGCTCAAGTTTTTTCATAGACTCATCCTCCTCGGGCGGCGGGGGCGGTTCTTCCTCTTTTTGAGTAAAATTCATATCTATCTGTTGATGTCCTTCCTGCTCTTCCTCTCCTTCTCCTTCGCCTTTTCCTCCCCCCTCTTCTCGCTTATCCTCTATGTTAACCTCCGCACCCGGTTTTTCCATAAGAGCTTTTATATATTTTCTTAAAAAAGACCACAAAGGGCCGAAAAGATAAAAAAGAAGCAACAGAAAAAGCAAAGCGTATAACAAAGGAAGATAAACCATTGGTTTTTTCAAGTCGTCCCATATGTTTGTAGCTTTAAATTTTGTCGGTTTGAATATTACTATCGGAGCGTCTTTACCTTTTATTTTATAAGGGAGCAAAAGGTCGTCTATTCTTTGTCTTGCTATCATCAAAAGATCCTGAGGCAAACTTTCATCGTGTAAAACGGTCACCTGGAATCTGGTTATTTCTGGCTCTACCGAAAATTTGGTTTCTTCTATGGCTTTTGTTTGCTGGGTTTGAGTTCCATGCGCGGCCTCGGGTCTTTTATTATTATCTCCAAGTATTGATTTCGGTTTTGGAATTCCAGGGAGAATAAAGTCGGTATCGGCCTGAGACTGGGCCGCTCCTTTTTCTTTATACTGTTGCAAAACTCCGACGCCTTCTTTTGTCTGATCTTGTTTTCTGGTAATTATGTCGAACAATATGTCCGCAAAGGCGAATGCCTTATCTTTTCCCAAAACAGGATCTAAAATATTGTTTTTTATTTTATCTTCTATTTCCTTTCTAAACTCGTTTTGTTTTTCTATAAGTATTACGTTTATGTCTTTGGAAGAAGATTTTTCTTGAGAATATAAAAACGAAGATATTAATACTAATGCAAACAAAAAATTTAAAGCTTTTTTAAGCCTCATAATATAATTTTACCTTATAATAATTACAAAAAGATTTCATAAATATTTAAAATCGTATCAATTTAATATTATCTTATCTGGTCTAAGAATTGTTTAACCGTGGTATTATTGGGATTTATTTCGACGACTTTTTCCCAAATGGCTTTCGCTTTCGATTTTTGATCCATTAAGAAGAATGCGCTACCCATTATTTCGAGAGCGGTCTCGTTATTTGGTTCAAGATCCAATATATCCTGAGCTCTTCTAAGCGCCACGTCGTATTTGCCTTCGTATATGGCCTGTCTTGCGTCGTAAATCTTTTGATCTATCAAAGTAAACATCTCAGGTCCTTCCGGTCTTCTGGTAAGCTCGCTTACTCCGGCCTCTCTTTCTATCATATTTAAAAGAGACAATAACTTATCGTCTTTCGGATTTTTATTGTAAGCGTGCCTTAAAACGTTTACCGCGGTTCTTAAATCTTTCCCGTCCACATATGCCACTATACCTCTTCTTACCAGAGTTTGTATCTCGTCGTTTCCGGTGGCGTTGGGGACATAGGTTATGGCGGCCTGAAGTTTATCCAGCATATTCCTAACTTCCTGATTTCCGGGGTCCGCGTCCATGGCCGCTTTTAATTTTTCCACGGCTTTTGAAAAATATCCCGATTTAAAATATTGCAAAGCCTGTCTTACAATGTTTCTTATTTCACTGTCGTGTTTGGCCTTTGTGGAATCACCGAACCTCATACCGACCGAAAATTTGGTCGTACTTCCTAAAGAATGAATGCCCTGAGCGATATCTAAATTTATTCCCCTGTATTTAAGACCTATCCCGAAACTCGCCTCTTGAATTTGAGGCGTGGCCATTATCCCGAATCTGAAAGCCGCCCAGTAAAGCGGCCAGTACTCGCCGCCGAATCTGAGATTCTGCCCGCCGCCCTGGGTCTTACTTACGTCCAAATCGAATATTAAACTGCCTTTAAAAAGGGAAAAGGACTGACCTATTTTAAAAACCAAAGGGAACTCGTCGTCGGTATCTCCGCTTTTCATTGAAAAAATGTTTTGGACTCCGAAAGCGAATCTGTATGTTTTTGAAACGTTATAGTTCATGGCGAGATCTATCGTATTAAAAGAATCTTTGGATACGTCTATGCTTCTCGAAATATTTTTTATGCCTATTCCGAAAGCGAGTTTCGAAGATACTGCCCTTCCCCAGCTCAGTCCTATGGCTCTTTCGCTTACGCTAAAACTTCCCAAACTATCCAATTTGACTATCTCATCTGTATTAGGATCTACGGTTATTGAAACTTTTTCAAATCCGCCGGAATTCATTTGATTCATAAAAATACCGAATGTTCCTTTGGAAGCGGTCGGCTGAACGTAGCCTATAAAATTTAAAGTGGTCTGTTCAAACATCTGAGCCTGCATAAAAGCAAATTCTTTCCTTTCAACAAGCGTTAAAGCGGCGGGATTCCAGTAGCTTGCCGTGGCGTCGTCGCTTATCGCAAAAAAAGCTCCCCCCATTCCTAAGGCTCTGGCTCCTACTCCATACGACAAAAACGCTCCGGGCTGACCTCCGGCTTGAGAAAACAAATCGGTATAAAACGAAAAAACCGCTATAAATACAGAAATTATGCTCTGTATATATAACGGTCTAATTATATTTATAAATTCTCTTTTCATAGTTTCGGCAGCCTGACCCCCCGGTATACTCCGGGGTCTTTAGCTTTGCGCCCCCGTCTTACGACGGGTTTGCTATTATCGTACTATATTTGCGTTACAAATATATTACGCTTGCCTTACAAAGCTGTTACATTTATATTATAGCAGATTTCGCTATTTTGTCAATACCCAAACTATTGACATGTCAATATCGGTTATTTCTCAAGATTAAACTTCTTTTTAAACCACTCCTGAAGGTTATCCATCAAAAGATATGTTACCGGGGTCATGAGAAGAGTGATAAGCAGAGACAAAACCTGTCCGCCTATTATGACTCCGGCCAAAGACCTTCTCATATTCGCTCCTGGACCGGTTCCAAGAGCCGTAGGAATCATCGCAAAAACAAGCGTTACCGTCGTCATAAGTATTGGCCTGAGCCTGGTCCTGTTGGCCTCTATCATGGCTTTATATCTTTCGTAACCCTGAGCTCTTAAGGTATTGGTATAGTCGACTTGAAGTATGGAATTTTTTTTGACTATTCCGAAAAGCATAAACATTCCCATAAGAGCGAATATTGTCAGTTTAGCTCCGGTAATATACAAAGAAATCAACGCAAATGGAATCGTTAAAGGCAGAATTATTATTATGGATATAGGATAAGTAAAGCTTTCAAATTGAGCCGCAAGAACTATATAGACAAACAAAAAGGCGAATATGAAAGCCATTAAAAAGCTTTTCAACATTTTTCCAAACTCCTTGGCCTTACCCACGGGCTGAGAAGAGTATTGGGGATTAGTATTTATTTTTTTAAAAGTTTTATCCGCTATGTCGAGCAACTGATTTAAAGAAGCTTTGCCCTGTATATTTGCGTAAATGGATATTTTCCTCTGCCTGTTAAATCTATCTATCTGGGTCGGACCGTATCCGGACTCGACATCCGCAACGCTATCCAGCCTTACCACTTTATTGACGGAGGAAGGAACTATTAAAGATTTTATTATATTATCAGAACTTCTCCACTCTCTATCCGCTCTCACCTTCACCTCGTAAAGCTCATCCCCTTCTTTGTATTTCGTAACGCTTTCCTGACCGGAGACGAAACTCCTCATGGTGTTGGCTATATCTTCTATCTTTACGCCCAATTTATGAGCTCTATCTCTGTCTATTATCACTCTATACTCCGGTTTTGCGTTTGAGAAACTCGTATCTATATCCACGGCTCCTTCCACCTTTTTTAATTCATCTATAATGCTTTTGGAATAAACCTGAAGCTCGTTCAGATCCGGACCGGTTATGACATACTCCATATCGTAATTTTTCATTCCGGATATGCTTCCCTGCCCTCCGACTATTACCGAGGTTCTCAAACCTTCGTATTTGGAAAGCATTCTTCTGACCCTGGCCATAACATCGGTCAGCGTTTCTTTTCTTTCATGAACCCCGACTATCTCGAAAAACAAATACCCTTCGTTCTTGTTAGCCACTCCCGACTGAGAAGAACCTATATTAACCAGAGTTTTGGTTATGTAAGGGATCTCGGCTTTCACCTCCTTTTCTATCTGAGACAAAATTTTTTTCATCATTTCTATATTCGTCCCTTCTTTTGCGGTAACGTTAACCTGAAACATTGATGTATCGTCTACCGGCAGAAAATCTTTTCCTATAAATTTCAAAAGAAAAACCGTCGATATCATAAGAATGACAGAACTTATAACCATAAGTTTAACATGAGAAAGAGCAAATTCCAGAATTTTTATATACCAATTACCTATAAAATCGTTGATCTTATCGGCAAATTCCGTAAACTTTGTTTTCTTTAATTTTTTCAATATCAAACCGGAATAACTCGGAGTAATAGTCAAAGCCACAAATGTGGATATTCCCACCGCGTAAGCCAGGGTGAGACCGAAACTTTTCATAAATCTCCCGGCCATTCCGTACATATAAGCTAACGGAACGAATATGGCGAGAAGCGAAATGGATATAGCAAGGACCGCAAAACCTATTTCCCTTGAGCCAGTTATGGCCGCGTCTTTTGAGGATACGTTTTCGTGTTCCAAGTGTCTGTGTATATTTTCTATCATGACTATCGCGTCGTCTATAACCAGTCCCACTCCAACCACCAGAGCTAAAAGAGTTATGTTATTCAAAGTAAAACCGCTCGTCTCCATTAGAGAAAAACTTCCTATTACCGATACTGGTATGGCTATGGCGGCTATTATAGTGCTTCTTAAATCCCCTATAAAAAGAAGTATGACAAGAGACGCAAGTATCGCTCCCAATACCAGATGTTCTTTAACCGCGTTTAACGAACCTTTTATGAAAACGCTTTGATCTCCGATTATATCCAGGGTCATATCGGGAGGAAGAGTTTTTTGTATTTCTTTTAGTTTTTCCTTTACGTTTTCTATAACCTTAACGGTATTCGTTCCCGACTGTTTTTTTATAACCAGAGTAACCGCGGGTTTTCCGTTTAAATAGGATATGCTTTGAATATCTTCGCCGGTATCTTCCACCCTGGCTATATCGCTCAGTTTTATAAGCGTTCCGTTATAAGAAGTTATCAGTATATCGTTAAACTCGCTTACTTTTTTTATTCTACCCATCGTCCTTAAAACGAAATCCATATCTTTTTGCTCGACATTTCCGCCGGGAATTTCGACATTTTGTTGTTTTATGGCGTCGGTTACCTGTTTTACGCTTATTCCGTAAGACTGCATTTTCAACGGGTTTAAAATTATATGTACTTCTCTTTCCCTTCCGCCTACAATGTCAACCGAGCCGACCCCGTTTACCGTTTCAATGGATTCCTTAACCTTTTTTTTGACCGTTTCGGTAAGATTTACTATGTCTCTATCCGAAGAAATAGCCACGTTTATTACCGGCATCGCCCCGAAATCGACCTTGCTTACCACCGGAGTATCGGTCCCCTGAGGCAGTTGCGATAATATGGTATTAACCTTATCTCTCACTTCTTGAGCCGCCACATCCGGGTCTTTATCCAGATCGAATTCTATCATTACAAGGCTCATGCCTTCGTAACTGGTAGAGTTTAAGTCTTCTATTCCGCTAACCGTATTAACCGCCTCTTCTATCAGCTTGGTAACGGAAGACTCCATCTCTTCCGGACTTGCTCCTCTCAACGTGGTTTTTATGGTAACAAAAGGAAACTCCACATTGGGAAACAGATCCACCCCTATTCTTATATAAGAAAATATGCCCAACGTTATTATGGCCACGCCCATCATTGTGGTAAATACCGGTCTTTTTATGGAAAATTCGGAAAGTTTCATAATTTCTCCTTAATGATCAAACGGCTCAATCGTTTAGAATTTTTATTTTAGAATCGTTTTTTATTCCGTAAAGTCCTACCGTTATTATCTCGCTTCCCTCCGCCAGATTTTTCACTTCTACGCAATCGGTATTTTTAAGGCCGATTTTAATTTCTTTCTCTATAGCCGTATTGTTGACTCTGTCGGCGATATAAACGTAATATTTTCCGTTTTTTTCGACCAATGCGGAAATTGGAACCGAGAGCGCCCTTGGAGCCTCTTTAAGTATTATATGAACCTCGGCTGTCATTCCGGATTTAAGCAAATTATCTTTATTATCGACCATAGATTCTATCGCAAATGTTCTTGTCATTTTATCTACCACGGGACTTATTTTATTTATCTTCGACCTGAATATCTTATCCTTATAAGCGTCAACTTTAAAATAAATATCCTGTCCGATTTTTAAATCCGAAAGATATTTTTCGGGCACATCCGCCTGAACTCTTACGGCGCTTTGATCCACCACAAGAGCTATCGGGGTCATCTGATTTACATCCGCCCCCACATCCTGATAAACCCTGCCAACATATCCGTCAAGCGTCGAAGGAACCGGAGCCGGCTCGTAAACCACTCCCACCTCGTCTTTTTTTATCAAAGATATCGTTTCGTCTTTTTTTACGAAATCCCCTTCTTTAACCAAATTTTTTATCAGTTTTCCCCCGACCCTCGGATATATGACGGCCTCATCTTTTCCTTTTATGTTGCCCGCGAGCACAATCTCTTCTTTTAGGTCTTTTCTCATAACCTTTTGAGTTTGAACGTAAAAAACGTTGCCGTTTGCCTCTTGAGTTTTCTTAACGCATGAAACCGACATAGACAAGAAAATAATAGATATCATTATTCTTTTCATAAACTCCTCCGGTTAAATTCCGACGACATAATCAAGATTTACGACGGCGGTTATATAATCGTAAACCGCGGATATGTAAGAAAGCCGGGCCGTGTTATAAACAAGAGTCGCATCGTTTAGTTCCAGCTGGCTGCTAAGACCGTTATTAAACCTTTCTTCGGTCGACTTTAAAACTTTAGCGGCGTTTTCCACCCCGACTCTCTGGCTTTCTATTCTTTTTTTCGACTCTTCTATGTTAAAAAGCGCCTGCATTAACTCTATCTTTATTTTTCTTCTTAAGTCTTCTATATTACGCTCCGATATCTCTAAATTATACTCGGCCTGTTTTATTTTGGATACCGTAGAAAATCCGTTAAAAACGGGCATCGAAAAACTAATTCCAGCGGCCATGCTCCAGCCTCTTGAGTTTTCGCTCGGAAAACGTGAGGTTTCGCTCTGACCCGAAAACTGTCTTGAGGCAAAAAGCGAAAGAGTCGGCCAATGCCCGGCTTTTTCCAATTTGAGTTGCTTTTCGCTCATCTTTTTGTTCAAAATCGCAAGTTTATAATCCGGCCTGTTTACGAGAGCGGATCTATACAATTCGTTAAAATCGTAATCCGAAAATTTATAATCGAACTTCCCAGAAACATTTATCGAATCGTCAAGTTCGAGCCCCAAAAGGTTTTTCAAATTCAACAAACCTGTTTTATAAAGATTATCCGCTTTTATAAGGGCGGGTTCGTTATTGGAAACCTCGACCTTCTGCCTCAATACGTTTAAATCGCTGGCCAGACCCTGTTTGAATTTTTCTTCGGTCGTTTTTAAATGCTCTTTAGATATATTCAGCATATCGTTTTGTATTTTAACAAGTTCCTTTGCGTATAAAACCGAATAAAAAATCTGCTTCACCGATCTTTTAACGAAATTTTGAGATAATCTCGTATTTTCTTTCGAAATATCCGCGTAAATCTCGGCCATTTTAATCGCGGTATCGACCTTGCCTCCGGCCCATAAAACCTGATTTAAATTTAAAGCGAGAGAATAACTGTTTTCCATTCCCACTTCCGTTTTCCTTCCGCCGAAAAAAGCCAGTGGTTTTTCTATGTTCTTGGTATAAGAAGCAGATAGCGATATTTGAGGATAGGCAGAACCGTAATACTCGTTTATTTTTTCTTTATAAACGCTTTCCAGAGTGTAAGCGTTTTGAAGAGATATGTTTTTTTCAAACGCCATATCGACTATATTATCCGCCGTAACCTCGAGGGAGTTTACAAAGGAAGGCGAAACAAACAAAAATAAAAAAATCGAAAGACCTTTCAAAAATATATCCACCACTTTATATATCCTTTTAACGTCTATTTTTCTATCCATCTTTTTCTCCATAATAAGATAGCTAATCATAGAAAAAATAAAATCCGAAATAACCATGGTATCGGTTTTTGAAATCTTCTCGTCCATTTTTTTCATTTCTTCTATTTTATCGTATACATATTTTCTATTTTTATCGACCAGGTCGTTTGCCATTTTAATCATATATTTTCTCTTGTCTGAATCTATTATCTTAAAAAAACACTTGATATTGGAAGAATTTTTGGAAAAAAAAGAGATGTGTTTATCTATTAAACTTTTGATAAACTCTTTAATATCTCCCGAGCTTTCAATATCTTTATAAATACTGTCCATTTCTTTTACTCTCATCGAAAAAGCGTACTTTATCATTTCGTCTTTATTTTTAAAATAGTAATATATTACTGGCTTTGTTACTCCGAGTTCTTTGGCTATTTCGTTCATGGAAACGTTGTCTATCCCGTTTTGAGCGAAAAGCTCTATCGCTTTCTGAGTTATTATTTCTCTGGTTATTTTTGCTTTTTTCATAACTTACCTACTGGTAAGTAAATTATATTAAATATTTTCAAAGCTTGTCAACACCACAAAAACCAAACCACAAATATTTCACACAATTACAAAAATTAAAAAAATAATTTTGAAAATCAATGGATACAACACCAAATTGCCATGTTATTTTTTAAACCTATCCATCTTTATATAACCGCAAAATTTATTTCGGAAAAATATTGGTTAGATTATATCTTTTTCCACTATTCTATATTTTTTATAAATCTTTCCCCCTATCGCCATATCGAATCTATTTATAAGATCATTATTTTCCAGATTCCACCCCAACTCACACCACTCATATCCTTTTTTTCTGGCGTTTATCTCGGTTTGATAATAAAGTACGGCTATTATTCCAGTATTTCTGTATTCTTTTTTAACCCCGCCTATCAAAGACCTTATGCCTTTCATCTTTTTTCTATAATATAAAAACCTGAAAATATTTAACAAATTGAGCTCTCCATTCATTTTCTTTAATATAGGGTTTATGTCCGGAATGGTAACGGCCACTCCCACGGGAGAACCGTTTACTTCGGCAAACAAAACCAAATCGGGATCTACGAAATCCTTTAGTTTTTTTGCGGATATATTGATCTCGTTGTCGGTCATCGGGACAAAACCCCAATTTTTTTCCCATGCAGAATTATATATATCCTTTAATATGTTTATATCTCTTTCAAAATTTCTCATATCCAGAGTTCTTATCTTTACACCCGTTTTTTTTATTACTCCATCTATCATTCTCTCTATCCTCTGTGGAATCCCTTCGGAAGTATATTTAATTAAAGCGTAGAGATCCTTGGCTTTTCTAAAGCCGTAGTTCTCGTAGAGTTTTATGTAATAATTTGGAGTATAGGGCATCATTATGGAAGGCATCTTATCGTAACCTTCTATTAAAAAACCGCACTCGTCATTCATGCTCGGGTTGACAGGTCCCCTTATCAAACTCATTCCCTTTTCTTTAACCCATTTTAAAGCCGAATCGAATAAAAGACCGGAAACCTCGGTATCGTTTATACATTCGAAAAAACCGAAAAAACCGGTTTTTTCGTTATGAAATTCGTTGTGACGTTTATCCGATATCGCAACTATTCTTCCGACTATATTTTCTTTTTCGTCATAAGCTAAAAAAATCTCTCTTTCGGCGTGTTCCCAGAAGGGATTATCTTTACCGACAAGAAATCTTACCTCGGATTTTAAAGGCGGAACCCAATTGGGATAATTTTCGTAAACCTTCCAGGGAAGCTCTATAAATTTTTCTAAGTCTTTATTGTTAGTAACTGCTTTAACAAAATATTTCATTCTAATAAAGCTCTTTAAGACGATTTATCCTGTCCTCAAGAGGAGGATGAGTCGCAAAGAGATGGAAAAAAGAAGATTTTGACGAAATTTTAAAAGTTTTAACGCTTTCAACCTGCGTTAAGTCGGCTCTTTCGATAGTTCTCTTAAGTCTTTCAAGAGCCGCTATCATCTTTTCTTTTCCGGCAAGCTTCGCTCCACCCTCGTCGGCTTTAAATTCTCTAAATCTTGAAAACCAGGCTAAAAGAATCATTCCCAAAAAGCTCAGAGCTATTTCCAGCATAACCGTAACAACATACCTCATAAGCGGCGATGAATCCCTATCTCCGTCTCTTCTTGAAGTTACCGCAAAGGCGATAACTCGGGCTAAAAACATTACTATCGCGTTTATAACTCCTTGAAGAAGCGTCATAGTTACCATATCGCCGTTTGATATATGAGAAACCTCATGGGCGATAACCCCTTCTATCTCCTCTTCGCTCATACTTTCAAGAAGTCCCGAAGATACCGCCACAAGAGCTCTGTTTCTTGTCGGTCCGGTGGCGAAAGCGTTTATCTCTCTGCTTTCGTAAATTCCAACCTCCGGCATTTTACTTAATCCCGCCTGTCTTGAAAGTTTATAGACGGTATCTACAAGCCACTTAAGCCCAGGATCTCTGGTATCCGGCTCTATTACATGAACGCCCATCATCCACTTGGCCATTATTCTGGAAAGCATAAGCGAGATAAAAGCTCCGCCCATACCCCATATAAGGCAAAACACCATCAAAGCGTAATAGTCTATGCCGTAGTTTGTCAGATAACCTTTTATACCCAATATGTTTAACGTTATGGAAAGAGTTATTATTACAAGTATATTCAGTATCGCAAAGAGAAAAACTCTTTTAGCTATTCTAAACAATGCCATAATGCCTCCTTGCTTAAAAATGCTTATATATATAATTTTATCAAAAATTAAACGAGACATAAATAACCGTTTTTATTTGTTAATTTTTTTTATTCGGATAAATTTTATAAAATAGAAGGTATAGGCCTGTTCGTCTAGCGGCCCAGGACGCCGCCCTCTCAAGGCGGAGATCACGGGTTCGAATCCCGTACAGGCCGTTATATCTACTTTATAAAAAAGACTTTACCTCGGAACAGCCTTAAAATATATATGGATTTTTGTGATTTTTAAAACAAAACTTATTTTTTGGGAATATTCAACTCTTTAAACTTAATATAATATCTATGATATACTTTACTTATATAATATAACATTTCATCTGAAGTCAAAAATGCTTTAATTAGTTTTGAGATATTAAAAACAACTAGAAATAACTTCCTTATATTTTTTAACCAATTGATTCAAACTCATTACTTCCAACTCTTTTTCCAGAGAATTAGCAAAAAGCACAAGATCTAAATCATATATTTCTTTTTCTTTTTTAGATTTATAAATTTTAACTTTACAGTTTATCATATTATTAACCTGTTTAGTTTTTTTACAAGAAAGATTATAGTTATTCCTTCTAACACAATCATTTATTTTTTTTCCAGATTATTAAGAGTGGATCCATCAAGATCAAGCAATAAAATTGTTTTTAAATTATTATCAATAAGAAAGTCTAATATGCTTACCAAAAGCTTAATTGCTTTTTGTTTTCCAGCCTCAGACTTAACCAGCACAGAATATGGACTTGTATTTTGTAAAAATTTATTAAACTCACGGTTTTCACAAAACTTCAAGTTTTTAATTTTATATCTTTCATTTTGGTCAAATATCTTAGCTTTTTTCCCAAGAATATTTAATATTTCCCTCAAAAACTCACTATCTTTTTTCCCCTCACACAAGATAACCACCTTCTGCATTAAATCCCTCTTAAATCCAAAAACAAATCATTAATGCTTTCAACGGCATCTGAATAAGTATACGTACTAATCAAATCAATATCATTTTTTGTTTTGAAAAGTCTTATAACATTTAGTTCTTTTTCTAAGTATTTTTTAGATTTTTCATCAAATTCTTGCGACAAAAGTAAATCTATTAAATCAGAACTGTGAGTAGCAATGAAAAATTGAACCCGTTCCAGCATAGACCACTTTATTATTAATTTTATAAACTCCTTAAGATATCCTGGATGCATATGAGAGTCTGGTTCGTCCATAAGTATTACATTTTTTTTAGTTTTATCATCAAAATAAATGTAAAGCATTTTCGTAAAAGATTTTAACCCATCACCCAATACATTAAAAGGAACTTCTATTCCGTTACCATAAAGTATTGAATCAAAACCAAATCTTTTAACATCCAAAATATTATTTTCTCTTAAAAAGTTTTCTATTTTAACAAAGACCTTTTTTGAAGTATTATTTTCTCTTAATCTTAAAAGGTCTCTTATCAAGATTACTCTAATGTTACGTGAATTCCTTTTTAATGTTTTAAGCATCTGATAATGAGTTTTATTGTATATCTTTAGGAAATCGTCATAAACCTGAACTCTAACCAGTTTTCCATGTTTTATTTCTTTCTCTGGTACAAGATAGTCTGCCAATGAAAAATACATAAAACTCGGTATAAACAAAACTTCTTTGTTATTCTTTTTTATCTTTATAATTCTATTTTTATAATATTTTTCCTCTCTCTCCCCGAATAGTTTATCCTGTTTTATACTGTATTTTTCTGTCAAATTGGAAATTATATCACCTTTTATTTTTTCATATAGAATATTTTTCTCTTCTTCGGAAATTTTTTTTAACTGAAGAATATTTTTCTTATTATTAAAATATATTGCCTCAACATGCGCGACATCTCTTCTACATTTAACTATATAATCGATATTATCGTCGTATCTATTATTATATCTATCATATCTATCAATCTTATGAGTGTTAAACAATAAATCTATTGCTTCAAGAACACTACTTTTTCCGACATTATTCTTCCCAACCAATATATTTATAAATTTTGCATCAAAAGACAATTCTGAAATTCCTCTAAAGTTTTTTATTTTTAATTTTCTTATCATAATTTAATTATATCATATTATTCCTTTCGAATATTAATATTTTATCTATCTTCAAGATGTTGAACAAGCAGCAAAAAACGATAGGAAATCTTTTAAAAAACTATTTCAGTTTTTCCTGGCCGGTGAAGTTTCTGCTAAGCCTAAAGTTTATTATCATATCGTCGTCTTTCGTTTTTTTGCCTGTTAAAACCTGAGAAACCACCCAACCTATGCCGGGTCCCAACATAAACCCCTGTCCGCACATTCCCACGCAAAGTATATAATTTTCAATACCGCCGGAATTAAAATCGACTATCGGGAAACCGTCAGGAGTCATAGGATATAGACCTTTCCATAATCTTCTTATCCTTATATCTTTGAGTCCCGGGATTAAATTTAACATTCTTTTAGATATCTCGTTTAAAAATTCGGAAGAAACTTTTCGATCATACCCCCATTGAGGAGGCTCGGGCGTTAAACAAAATATTATCTGTCCCTCAAAGTTTTGATAAAAATAACAGTTTTTTGATTTTTCTCCTTTCCTTATATCCACCAACATCGGATCCAAAATTCTTTCAAGAGGCTCTGTTATTCCGGCCGGATGAGAATCGGGTTTTACCGGCACATCGACTCCCAGCATCAAAGATACTGCCTTTGCGTGAGAACCGGATGCGTTTATGAAATATTTAGATTCATAGTCTCCTTTATCGGTTTTTATAATGAAGTTTTCTTTTTTGGAAACTTCTATTATCTTTTCGTTAAAATTAAATTGCGTTCCGTATTCCTTAGATTTAAAATAAAAAGCGTTTATGGAAAGCAAAGGAGAAGCGGAACCGTCGTCCGGAGAATATGTCGCGCCCAAAAGCCCTTCCTTATTTATCCCCTTAACCAGTTCGCATACCTCGTCTTTATCTATCCATTTAATATTAAGCCCGTAAGATTTCTGAACTAGCAAAAGGTCTTTTAAAATTTTTTCGTCTTGAGGATTATAAACCGGAAACAGATATCCACCTTTCAACCATCCGATATCATCCCCGTAGGTTTCTTTCCAAGTTGAAAATATCTCGAGACTTTTAAGACAGGTCTTTATTTTAGAAGAATCGGAGTGAGTCGCTCTAATTCCGCCTATTGCGGCTTTATTCTGCCCTTGACCCGGAGAAGGGTTTTTTTCTAAGACCAAAACCTTAAATTTCTCTTTGGAAAGAAACAAGGAAAGAGGAACGCCAACGCTTCCGGCGCCGACGATTATAACGTCAAATTTTTCCATTTTATCTCCTTTAAAAATTACTAAAATTGTTTTTGGGTTCTTCTTCTTTTTTATCCAAACCCGCAAAAGATTTCAGCTCTATTTCTATAAAAAGAGGTCTTTTGGTAAGGTCGGTAACATCCTCTATTTTTACTCCTTCCGCTTTCATTATCGACAAAAGCAAACTTCCGCATGTTTTGGAACCGCAGGCCCCCATACCAGCTCTGGTCAAAGCTTTTAACTGATTTAAATCTCTAACCCCTTTTTTAATCCATTTTCTTATTTCTCCAAGGCTTACTCTCTCGCATCTGCAAACTACGATTTCGTCGCTTAAAGAGGATATTTCTCCGGCATATGATTTTAAAACTTCTTCGTTTAATATCCTTATTGAGGTTATTTTAGAAGATATATCGTTTTTTACTTTAACCGCCACCGCCACAGTATTTTCAGCTTTAAAATTTCTTACGTCTAAAACCTCAAACTCCCCCAAAAACTTTCCGTCAGAATCTACCCCTAAAACCTTATCGCCTTTTTTAATTCCCAAATTTAATTCCAAAGGTAACCAGACTATCGGATTTTCTTTATCCTTTCTTTTATCCACTATGGTTATTGCAAGCCCGGGACATATTATTAAACACCTAAAACATCCTATGCATTCTCCGTTAAATTCCGGCAAAGACCTCATATCGTTATTTTTCATTTTTATAGATTTTTTAGGGCAAACGCTAGAGCAAGGGTTGCATGGAATTTCCTGATTGCAATGAATAACCGGATAGACAAGAAAATTTTCTTTATTAGGTTCCATGTCGTAAGTATTTCCCGGTCTGGATTTAAGTATTTCAAGCTTCTCAAACCAAAACTTTGGAACATCGGTAGTTATAAAACCTAAGTGTTTTAGAACTCTATGAGCGGTTATTTTTCCGCTAAACATAGCCGCAGAAGCCTCGGCTATCTCTTCGGCGTCTCCGCATACGAAAGAAGGGAGCTGATATTCCACAGCCTGATTATAAAATTCGTTTACCGGATTTAATCCAGCCGCCACCAAAACGGTATCCACATCGAAAACTTTTTCTTTTCCTTTTATCGGATTAAATTTTTCATCCACCTCGCATATTACGACTCTTTCGACCGATTTATCTCCTTCTACCTTTAAAACGGTATGTCTGGTAAAGATAGGAACTCCAAGCCTCTTTATTTTATCCTCGTGAACTTTATAACCGCCGCACCTTTCGGATATTTCGCACAATCCTACTACCTTTATTCCGGCTTGCAATGCGTGATAAGCCGCTATAAGCCCGACATTGCCTCCGCCGACCACAAAAAGCTTATCCGACGGTTTTACGAGATCTCTATTTACAAGAGTCTGAAAAGCTCCGGCTCCATAGACCCCGGGAAGGGTATTGCCTTGGAATAACAGAGTTTTTTCTCTGGCTCCGGTGGCAAAAACCGCCACTTTGGGTTTTACAAGATAACAAACGCCGTTTTTTATAACACCTATCTTTTTATCCGAAAAAACTCCGAAACAAACGGATTCGGTCCATATCTTTAAAGAGGGGTATTTTATGAGTTCTTCGTATAATTTTTCAGCTATTTCTATACCTCTGGTTCCCGCGTAACAATCGTCGACCGAGCCGAAAAACTTGTGAGTTTGAAGAACAAGTTTTCCACCCAACTTATCCTTGTCGTCTACCAAAATGACATCCAGATTAAACTTGCTTATTTCGGCGGCGGCGCTCATTCCGCTGGGCCCCCCCCCGATTATAAGCACATCCGTATCTATTTCTTCTATGGAAGAATAGTTAAAACTCGTTTCCTCTTTCAAATTTATCTTTGCGGCCCCTTTAAGAGTCTCTATTTTCATACTTTCCTTTACCTTACTGACGCAGGCCTTGACCACGCGGCCGTCGGCTACGACGCTGCACTGAGCGCACTGGCCGTTGGCGCAGAATATTCCTTGAGGAGCCGTATCTTTTTTATGATAACTGAATATTTTTATTCCGTTTGCAAATAACGCCGAAGAGATAACCTCCTCTTCATAAGCTTTTAAAGGATTTCCTTCGAAATAAAACACAATCTCTTTTTTTTCTTTAACATCCAGAATAGGATGATTTTTTATTCTATTCATAAAAACTCCGTCGGGAACATAAATCTAAAAAAATTATATAATATTTAAAGCAAATGCTAATAATCGGAGGATAAATGAACCTCATAATACTAATCTCTTCTCTTTTAATTCAGGGAGCGTTTTGTATGGAAAACTCTAAAATTACGGAATTAAAAAAATTGGGCGCCAATGTTGAAACGGATCCCAAGTACCCTCAGGTAATATCATATAAAATGAAGAACGGGCTAAAAATTCTAATGCTTGAAAAAAAATTCGCACCAACGGTTTCTTTTACCATGATGTTTAAAGTAGGAAACGTTGATAACATTCAGGGTCAAACCGGGCTTGCGCATTTATTTGAGCATATGGCTTTTAAAGGCACTAAGAAAATAGGAACGAGAAATTATTCTAAAGAAAAAGAAATTTTAGACAAAATAGACAAACTCGAAACGGAGATAAATAACGAAGACAAAAAGACCAACAAAGATATGGAAAAAATAAATAAACTTAAGGAAGAGATAAAAAAGTTGGAAGCGGAAGCTGAAAAGTATCAGGTCAGAGAAGAGTTCTGGAAAATATATAACGAGTTAGGTCAAAACGGAATGAATGCGTTTACATCGACCGATTACACCGGATACATAGTATCGCTTCCGTCGGATAGAACCGAGGCTTATTTCATAATAGAATCGGACAGGTTTAAAAACCCGGTTTTAAGAGATTTTTACAAAGAAAGAAGCGTCGTTTTGGAAGAACTGAGAATGAACAAATCGGATCCATCCAGAGTCAGCTGGGAAAACCTTTTGTCCCACGCTTTCATAGCTCATCCTTATCATAATCCCACAATAGGATGGGAGGATGACGTAAGCCATTTAACCAGAAAACAAGCGGAGGATTTTTATAAAAAATTTTATCTTCCAAATAACGCCACTCTGGCCGTGGTAGGAGACATAGATCCGATTAAAATAATAAAACTTTCGGAAAAATACTTTTCCGATTGGAAACCGGCCGAACTGCCCGATACCAACTATACAAAAGAACCTCAACAAAACGCGGAAAAGATAATAAAAGTACCATTCCCTTCAAAACCGAGCCTTAGAATAGGTTTTAAAAACGACGGAATAAACTCCGAAGATATGCCGGCTTTAATCGTTGCAAGCGAACTATTGGCTAACGGCAATACTTCAAGACTCTACAAAAAGCTCGTCGAAGAAAAAAAGATAGCCTTGTACACCGGAGCTTACCACTCGACCCCGGGCAACAGATATCCTTCTCTTTTCATCGTAGTATCGGCTCCGAAAGGCGATTTTAAAGTGGAAGAGCTGGATAACGAGATAATGAACGAGATAGAAAAGTTCAAATCCGAACCGCCCACTCAATGGGAGATAGAAAAGGTCATAAACAACTACGAAATGAGCATAATTAAGGATTTAGAGTCAAATCTGGAGTTTGCGCAGACCCTGGCGACAAACGAGCAAATTATGGGAAGCTGGAAATTTTCCTGGGATATGATAGAAAAAATAAAAAAAGTTAAAAGCGAAGATGTGGTAAACGCCGCGAAAAAATACCTGAACAGAAACAACAGAACCGCGGTATACGTAGTGGAAAGCAAATAAGGAGCGAATATGAAAAAAATATATATTTTTTTAATCGGAGCGATTATGAATATATCCAACATGCATTCTTACGAAATACCTTCTTATAAAAACATCGACTTCAAACCCGAAGAGACCAATCCAGTATTTCTTGATAACAAACTTAAAATTTACATTAAAAAAGACGCCTCTCTTCCGACAGTCAGAATAACTTTATTTTTAAAAGCGGGGAAGGTATACGACCCGAAAGACAAATTCGGTATGGGAGAACTTTTTTTCGAATTATTAAAGGAAGGCGGCAGTAAAAAATTTAAATCAGAAGAAATAGACAAGAAATTGGAGTACTTTGGAGCTGAGATATCGGCGGCGATCAATAACGAGGACGCAAGCGTATCCATGTATTCTCATAAAAAGAATTTCGACGAGGTTTTCGAAATATTTTCGGACATAATAAAAAACCCGGCCTTTGAACCAGAAAGATTCGAACTTAAAAAACAAGAAATGATAGAAATGATTAAAAGAAGAAACGACAATCCTTCCAAGCAAGCCACAAGAGAGGCGCTTAGAATGTTTTTCGGCAAAGACCACCCCTACGGCAAAAGGCCCGAGATAGAAACGGTATCCCCTATAACCGTAGAAGATTTGAAAAACTATCATTTACAAATAATGGATTCGGATAAAATGATAATCTCCGTGGCCGGGGATTTCGACGAAAAAGAAATGATTGAAAAGATAAAAAAGGCTTTTTCGGACATTCCGAACAAAAAAACGCCTTTACCCAAAATACAGGAACCCGCTACCGTAAAAGGAAAAAAAATATATCTTATAGATAAACCTTTAAGACAGGCTTTCGTGGTAATACTTAATAAAGGTATTAAAAGACACGACCCGAAGGAATTTCCTTTAGCGGTATTAAGCGAATATATGGGCGGCGGAATACAATCCAAATTGGGAAACGAGATACGCTCTAAAAGAGGACTTGCCTATAGCGTATACTCTTATTTCGCCAAAAGAAACGAATCGGGATTCATAATGACTTATTTGGGAACTAAGCCCGAAAGCGTCGAAGAAGCGATAGATCAAATATTTTTAGAATTTAAAAACGCAAAAGAAGGAAAAATAGAAACCAAAGAATTCGATATGGCCAAATCGCAAATAATCAACTCTTTCGTTTTTAGATTTGAAACGGTAGCATCATTGTTAAACGAGATAGCAAGCTACGATTTGTATTCTTACCCTTCCGATTACATATACAAATACACTTCAAATATAGATTCGGTTAAGGAACAAGACGCGATAAACATAGCAAAAGAAATGTACGATATGGAAAACTATCTAATATTTATCGTTGGAGACTTGAAAAAAATCGGGGGGAAATTGGACAAATTCGGAACTCTGGAAATATTGAAAGAAGATTGATTGTGGACAAAACCATAATCCAATTTTTCAAATATATTTTAATAGGCGGCTCGGCTTTTTTAATAGATTACTCTCTTTTGTGGATTTTAACCGAAAGGTTTAATTTTTTTTATCTTATATCTTCAGCGATATCTTTTATCTGCGGTTTAATATTTAATTATCTTTTAAGCGTAAGATGGGTATTCGACAAAAGAAAACTAAAAAATAAAAAATTAGAGTTTCTTTTTTTCTCGCTTGTAGGAATAGCTGGACTAGCGATAAATCAACTTTCCATATGGTTTTTTACCGAAAAACTTAAAATTTTTTATATGTATTCAAAGCTTTTATCTTCCGCAATTGTTCTTTTATGGAACTTCGGAGTAAGAAAGTTTTTCCTTTTTTAATAAAATAATATTATGAGCGAAAAAACGGTTGTAATAATAGGGGCTGGACCGAGCGGCCTAACCGCCGGATACGAACTTTTAAAAAAATCGGGATTTAAAGCGATAATAATAGAAAAATTAAATATCTTTGGAGGAATAGCCAGAACCATCTCCTATAAAGGCAATAGAATGGACCTCGGAGGACATAGGTTTTTTACAAAATCGGAAAATGTAAAAAAGATATGGGAGGAGTTACTTCCGATTCAATCAAAACCTTCAAAAGACGATATACTGACCGAAAGATATAAAGAAATAAATTACCCCTTCGAAGGACCTGACCCAGAAAAAGAGGACAAGGTAATGCTTATCAGGAAAAGGACTTCAAGGATATATTACCTCAAAAAATTCTTCGACTATCCGGTATCTTTAAATAAAAATACTATAAAAAATTTGGGTTTTTTAAAGATGTCCAAGATAGGAATTAGTTATTTAAAAAGTCAGATATTTCCCATAAAGCCGGAAAAGTCATTAGAGGATTTTTTCATTAACAGATTCGGCTACGAACTATACGATACTTTTTTTAGAGATTACACCGAAAAGGTTTGGGGAACAAAATGCTCGGAAATAAAGCCCGAATGGGGAGAGCAAAGAATAAAAGGGCTTTCGATAAAATCGATATTAAAAGACATAATTCTAAATTCTTTATCCAAAAACTATTCGGATAACAAAAAAATAGAAACCACACTTATAAGAAAATTTTATTATCCTAAATACGGCCCCGGACAGCTATGGGACGAGATGGCCGATATAATAGAAAAAAAAGGCGGAATCATATTGAAAAATACCGAGGTGGTAAGATTGGAAACCGACGGATTTAAAATAACTAAAGTAATAGCAAAAAATTTGAAAAACCGGGAAAAAATAGAAATCAAATCCGATTTTGTTATATCCTCTATGGCCATAAAAGATTTATTAAACGCTATGGATAGAAAAGAAGAAAAAGCTAAAAAAGTGGCCGAAAATCTTGTTTATAGAGATTTTTTAACAACCGGTATTCTGGTAAAAAAACTTAAAATCAAAAACGAAACAAAAGAAAAAACGATAAATGATATTATCCCGGATAACTGGATATATCTTCAGGATAGAGATATGATAGCCGGAAGACTTCAAATATTCAATAACTGGAGCCCTTATCTGGTAGCCGATTTAAACACCGTTTGGCTCGGAGTCGAATTTTTCTGCAATAAAAACGACAATTTATGGAATATGGGAGATAATGAATTAATAAATTTATCGGTAAAAGAATTGGAAAAATGCGGAATTATAGAATCTTCGGATTTTATAGACGGAACGGTTGAAAGAGTGGAAAAAGCTTATCCCGCGTATTTTGGAAGCTATGAAAACTTCGATGTCGTAAAAAATTATCTGGATAAAATAGAAAATTTATATCCGGTCGGTAGAAACGGAATGCATCGCTACAACAACATGGACCACTCTATGCTAACGGCTATAGAAGCGGTCAGGTGTATTTTGGAAGGAAGAGACAAAAAAGACATCTGGAACATAAATACCGAAAAGGAATACCATGAAGATAAGTAAGCCTTTATTTTTTCTCACGAAAAACATCGATTTTTAGTCCGAAATATTTACCATTCTTATCCCAATATAAATCCCACGGCAATAAATTATCGCAAAACAAAAACTGCAATTTCCTGTTTTTATAACCAGCCCTGTTTTCCAAATCGACTATTTCTAAAGCGTCTTTTATTTTCTCTTCCGCATCTTCGTAATAATCGGTTTCGTTATGCGAGTTTATGAGATTCTCGTAAAATTTGGAAAAATATTCGCAAAGCTCCTTTTTCTTTTTTTTATAATCGGAATATTTTGAGTCCGGAAAAAAAATAGGGCTTAGGCTTTTTACGAGATAATCCAAAAAACAAGAATATATATCGTAAGACAAAGCGGTTTTAATTTCCTTTACCTTATTTATAAAAACGCTTTCCCTTTCAAGATTATCCATAAACGAGTAAAGATTAAAAAAATCCCGGTTAAAGTTATCGGATTTTAAAAGATAATACGACTCCAGATCCGATTTTATTTTTGCTATTGATACTTTATATTTAGGGATATAAGCCAAATCTTTTATGTTTGAATACTTCACTAAAAGAGCTTTTAGGGTTAAAAATCTCAAAACCTCGTCCAAAACCTTTTTTAGTCTTTCCCCCTGTTCCAGGCTTATTCTTTTGCTGCCTTTTAAAACCGAGACATGCTCCAAAAATTCTTTGTATTTAGCGTCGGTTTTTTCGATTATTCCGCCTATATCCTCTATTTTTATGTTTTTAAGATAATCGTAAGCTTTATTCACTCTTTCAGCTTCTTTATAAAGATTATCGGCATTTATGTTTACGTAGTTATAAGAAAGCGTTTTGGAATAATCTTGTTTTTTAGACGATTTATTTATTTCCACCCCTTGAGAATCGTTTTCTTTAAAACCTTCGAAAAGAAGAGAAGCGTAATCTCTGATCTTTTCGTCTTTTATATCGTTTTTAGATGCAAACTCCATTTTATCTATCAGTTCCTTAAGTTTGGGATTAATTTTATAATCGTAAATTTGATACCTAACCCCGTACTCCCCTTTTTTATCGACTATCTCCAAAAACCTCTTTGCGGCTTCCTTCGGATCTTCTTCAATCCAAATCATCACCCGGGCTCTTAGTTCCGAATATGTATAAAAATTCCCCTCGACCACATCTTTATACTTATCGTTTTCTATTATATTATCGGCGACCACCCCTCTAAAAAATTTATCGGTAATTATTCTGTTATATACATCCTCAAAAGATTCGCAAAACCCTAAAGCCGCAAAAAAAAGATATAAAAAAAGAAGCTTCATAAAAAATCTCTCAAAATATATATGAACTGACTCATAATTTTGGTGGAAACGGGAAGAGAATTTATATAATCTAACGTCATTTCGCAAGAGTTTTTTAAATCGTTTTCAAAAATCTCCTTCATTTTAAATCCGATAGTTTCGTCGTATATATTTAAATTAAGCTCCAAATTATAATGCAGGCTTATGTGGTCCAAGTTATGAGAGCCTATGGAAGTCCAGACTCCGTCTATTACTGCGGTTTTCGCATGCAAAACCTCTTTCTGCCACTCGTAAACCTTTATTCCGTGTTTTATCAAATGTCTAATTATGCTAAGCGAAGCTATTCTGACGTAAGGATGATCCGTTTTAAAAGGAAGAATTATTTTTACATCCACCCCTCTTATGACTGCTCTTTTAAGACATCTGTATATTAAACCGTCGGGCAAGAAATATGCGTTTGTTATGTATATGAAATTTTTAGCGTTATCCATGGCGTATTTGTAATTTCTTCTAACCGAGTGTATATTTCTTATTCCAAACTCCCACGCTATGGATACCGGTATATCTCCTTTTACTTCGGGCAAAGTTATTTCAAAAAAATCTCCCCCGGCCCCTACCCATGTTTCTCTAAATATCAACGATATGTCGTAAACGCTTTCCCCCTCGAAATAAACTCCGAAATCTTTCCAATTATTTCCCCCCATCGAATAAGGCGCAAAATCTAAGCTTAAATTAAATCCGCCAGTTAAGGCTTTTTCAAAATCAGCGACTATTATCTTCCTATGATCTCTTCTAAACCATCTTCTTACCGAACCGAACATTTTTATCGGGTTATATTCTATAACTCGGACTCCGTTAGTTTGAAGTTCCTCAAAAAACTTTTTGGAACTTAAGCGGGAACCTATGCTATCGTATATTACTCTTACGGTTACCTTTTCTTTAACTTTCTTTATCAATAGTTTTTTAAGTTCTTCGCCTATTTTATCGTCCGCTATTTCGTAAAACTCTATGAGTACCGATTTTTTAGCGTTTGAAATGATGTCGAAAAGAGTATTAAAAAACATTTCTCCGCTGTCTATCAGCTTTATGTTATAAGCCATACGCACGGAAGAAACATCCGAACAGTATTTCTTGATTCTATATAAGTCCATATAAATATTTTATATATTATTGGGCTTTTTTATTTAACTTCTTTTAAAAGACGATAATAAAGATTTAAATTCAAAGACGAAATATATGAAAAATAAAAATTCCGCTCGCCGTTTTCGACGATTTTAATTTTATCGATATAATTTTTAAAATCTTTTGCTTCGCCTTTAATAAATTTAAGATACGCCGTCATAATCAAAGCGTTATTGAAATTGGGCTCAATCTTTAAGGCTTTTTCCGCATAATTCAAAGCTTTATCGTAGTCTTCTACGCTTTCATAAAACTTGGCCGTTTCAAACGCAAAAATCGGATTTAAAGGATAATGATAAAACAAATATTCGGAAACTGCCGATTTCCTAAAATCGTTCGGATTTTGCGACAATTCCACGTACCCTTTTTCATATTTTTTAAAGTTTTTGTCTTTGATAGCATAAACAAACGCCACAAAAAACAAAACGACTAATAAAATTATTTTTCTAAATCCCACTTCGTATTTAAAATTAGACTCGTAGTAACCCAAAAACAAAAAATATATTATCCTAATAAAAGGCAATTTTAAAACTATGTCGAATAAAGAAAAAACGGTAATAATCATAATGGAAAAATAGATCTCGTTTTTTTCTTTTGATAAAAACCATTTTTTTAAAATTAATAAGTATGCCAATAAAACCGCCATCCCGTTTTCAACCGCAATATTTAAAAATTCGTTGTGAGCGTGAACGGAAGAGTGATTATAATAGCAAAAACCGTCGAAATAAGGAAATTTAAACTTTTCAAAAACATATTCGAAACTTCCTCCGCCAAATCCCCAGATAGGGCTTGAAACGAAGGCTTTTAACGAACTTAACCATATATAAGGCCTGTAATACGCTTTAGGATCGTCCACCTTTAGAAAATACGAAATTATCTCCCAAGGCGAGAGAATAAAAATAATTAGAAGAAACAAAAGCGCAAATAAAGCTTTTTTAAGTCCTTTTTTATCGGCGTATAAAACAAAAAAAGAAATTACCAACGACAAATAACCGCTCCTCGAGTTTAAAACCGTAATCGCACCCAAACAAACGGCAGTATAAAACAAAAAAATTATCTTTTTATTATCCAGAAACCTTAAAAAACACGCAAAAATTGAAATCGAAATTAAAATCGCCGCGTAATTGGGATTATTGCCGATAACGTAAAATCTACCGCCTTTTATAAAATTTATTAATACGAGAATCGAAATAAAAGTCGATGCGTAAATCAGAATATCGTTAAAAGATTTAAAAAAATATTTTTTTTCTTCTTCTTTCATATTCGAAACAAAATAATACGAAAATACGCATAGAATCCATACGGAAATCGAAAAAAAAGACTCGGATTTAAAATCGCCAAAAAACAGGGAAAATAACATTAAAAAAATGAAACCAAAACCCGATGTTAATCCCACTCTTATGTTTTTTAAATAAAAAAAAACCGTCAAAAAAACAAACAAAGGAATAAAATAAACGCTTTTCTTATAACCCTCGAAAAAAAATCCCGAAATAAAAAAAGCGGAAAATATTAAAATACCGATATGTTCTTTTTTGTATCTTATGAGTTTTTCCACATTATTTTATATATGTTTTTTTTCTGTTTCTAATCTCGGCCAGGGATTTATCGTCTCGAATAAACTCGTATATCCTCTCTAAATTGTCGTAGGCCGGTCTGTAATAAGGATTTATCAAAAGCAAATATTCCAACGATTTTGCAGTTTCTTTTAAATACCTTTCATCTCCGGTCATATCGTAAAAGTTTCGATTGATCTCTACTCTTCTCAAAGCCAAATCTATGTTATCCGGATATAACGATACAAATTCGTAAATCTTATCCGAAGCTTTTTTAAAATCTTTTTCCAAATAAAGCTTTAATATTTCGTAATTCGCCTTATCTATACGGTAATATTTATACGAATACAAACCCCACGAAACGATTAAAATTAAAGAACTCGATATCAAATATATCCTGTATTTTCGATAATCTTCTTTAAGCCTGAACATAAGTTTTTCTTTTTTATGGCTTAAAGCCAAAAAAAACATAAAAAACCACCATCCCGCCAAAGTATCCATGCCGAAGTCGAAAAACGAGTGTATCAAAGCCGCCATTAAAGAATACTTATAAAAACCCTGAGATTTTCTAACCGAAATAAACAAAAAGAAAAACCATAGAAAAGAAAATATCAAACCGTTTTCGGCCATGGACTCTAAAAAGTAATTGTGAGCGTATGAAGATTTAAGTCCCCCGTTCATAAAGGCCGAAATTATATGAGTAAAAGAAGAGTATCCAAACCCGAAAATGGGTCTTTCAAAAAACATATCCAGACAAGCCTTCCACCACGAAATTCTATCGGTAACCGATTTGAAATCTATATTGACCAGTAAAAATAAAAATAAAATTATCATAGCGGAAAAAACGATATGGTTATTTTTAAAATCTATGTTTTTCCTGTTTTTAAACCCGTAATAAAAGCTTACTACCATAATCGAAAGCATTGCGGCTATCGATTTTGTAGAAATAAGAACCCCGGCGAAAAATATCGCCATATAATATTTCTTCTTCTCGGCCAGCATTCCTATTATAAGTATCGAAACAAAAGCCAATGTATTTGCGTTTTTAAGCGTTGAAATCAACTCCTCTTTTCCCATGAAAGATTTATAAGCCCCGGAAATCGCCATAACGACCAAAAAAGGATAAAAATATCTATAATCTATCTCCTCGTCGATATTTAAAACGATAAAAAAGATTATAAACCCGGAAATAAAGTTAATATATTCCATCGAAATTAAACCTTTTACAGGGCTTAAAGCGAAAGAAAACAACGAGACAAAAACCGCCGAAAATAAATACTTATAACCGTATGGAAGATAAAAACAAGAGCCCGATCTTAGTTTTATCAAATAAATAAAGAAATATATAAAAACCAGAGAATTTAATAAAAAATAAACTTTAACGTTTATAAAACCGTAAAAAAGAAGTGAAATAAATGGTATAAAAACCGCGGTTTTAACATTCATTTAGATTCTAATCTTCCAAAACCTTCGGAGTAACAAATATCAATAGCTCCATTCTGTTTCTCTCTTTTCCTTTTTTCTTAAAAGCGTAACCGATTATCGGGATATCTCCCAAAACCGGAACCTTGTACTCATATTCGCTTTCGCTATCGTGTATCAAACCGCCTATTACCACGGTCTCACCGTCCTGAACGACTACGGTCGTATCCGCGGTTCTCTGATCCACGGAAGGTGGTTGAAACTGCGCCGCCTGAGAAGGCTGAGAAACTGTGGGATTTACTTTCATAACTATTCTTCCGTCCGAAGTTATCGTCGGCAAAACTTTTAAAATTATTCCGGTTGTAACATATGTGACTTTGGTGGAAGAAACCGAACCTCCGGAAGTGTTTGTTATCTCAGTAGTGGTATAAGGTATTTGATTTGTTATGTTTATACTCGCTTCCTTGTTGTTTAAGGTTGCTATCTTTGGGTTCGATAAAACTTTGGCTTTACCTTTTTTTGCCGCCGCGGAAATCACAGCATCAAACATAAAATTAGATGTAATCCTTCCAAATCTAAAAGCTCCATAAATTTCTTTTGCAGGAAGCTCAACTCCACTCCCTCCTTTAGAAGCTACAAGATTTGGAGGAGTTCCTGTGTAACTACCTTCATAATTTGCTGATATGCTTTTAGCTCCGCCCCATTGAGAAATAGGACCTATAGCCGCACTTGCATCGTTTGCTCCTATGTAATTTCCATTGCTATTTCCAGAAACGGACCATTGTATTCCTGTATGAAGTCCGCTGTCTAAGGAAACCTCGACAAGTTTAGCCTCTATCAATACCTGTTTAGGCATTCTATCCAACTTCTTTACGAGTCTTTCGGTAAGTTCTATGCCTAAAGGCGTATCGGTAACTATTAGAGCGTTATTGGTTTCGTCCACATTACACTTGGAAGTGGTCCTTCCCTCGGCTTGAGCGATTGATTCTATTTGAGATTTTATATCGGAGGCTTTAACGTAGTTTAAGAAAAATACTTTTGTCTGAAGAAAAGAATTTTTTTGTTCGTCTAAAAGTTTTTGAGGAGTCGAAACCTTTAAAATGTTATCGCCTACCTGCTGGGTTACAAGTCCTTTCATATTTAAAATGGTTCTAAACGCCTCGTCGAATGGGACGCCTCTCAAAGAAACGGATATGGTTCCGACAACCTCGTTTGAAAATATGATGTTAATTCCGGCTTTAGCGGCAAGATGCCTTAAAACGTCTCTGACATCCACATCCGAGTAGTCCAGATCTATTTTATATTTGGGAAGCATGTCTATTATGTCTTTTCTATCCGATGAAAAAGAAGTTTTTTTCTTTTCGGTCGGAGGAATGACTTTTACGTCTTCTATCTGAGAATAAGTCTTACCGAAATCGTTAGGTTCAAGCGCCACATTAACTTCCTTTTCCTTTTCGGATATTAGATATTTTATATCCATTAAAGTTTCTACGCTTATTAAAGAAACGGAGCCGTTTTGAGAGGTATATATTCTTTTCGCCGTATCGGAATTAACCGGCTGATCTTTTAGTATTTTGAATCTCGAACCTGAGATTTCGATATTAATTCCCGAAGGATTTTTAGTATTTTTAACCGAATACTTTATTTTGTCGCCCGAATATTTTATGGTTAAAATATTTTTGCTAAAAGAAACGTCCTCTATAACGGTCTCTGAGACTCCGAGCGCATAAAAAGAGAAGAACGTCATTAAACTTAAAATTAATTTCATAATTTACTCCTTTTCGTTTAAAAAAAGTTCCGCTTCCTCTTTTTTCTCGATATTTTTTATTAAAACTGATTTTCCTCTTATCTCTCCCGTCATATTTTTCAAGGGAACTTTTTTTATGTCGTAAATCTTTCCGTCCCTCAATATATACATCTCTCCGTTTATAGTATTTTTCAAAAGGGCTTCTTTCGAACCGAAAAACTTTATTATTCCCTGCAATGAAAACGCTTTTACGGAAAGATCGTCGTATCTCAAATTAAAAGTCGAAAATTTAATGTCGTACTTCAAAGTGACGGATCCTTTAGTTTGAGGCTCTATCATCGGATTTCTTTTAACGTAAGGTTTATATATTTCGTTTAAAGAAGACGCGGTAGTGGAAACGAAAACATCTGGCTTTAGGTTTTGAGAAGATAGCGGCAAGAAAAAATTTAAAATCAAAAAAATAATCATAACTCTATTTTTTCACCTCTTCATACTGATAAGATACCAAAACAAAGTTCGAATTGGAAACGTCTCCCGCGGTTATTAATACGTTTTCCACGTTTAAAATTCTTTCTTGAAGAGATATCTCCGAAAAAAAGGAAGCTATATCGTGATAACTCCCTTTTACCGACATATTATAAGTTATTCTGAAAAAATACTGTTCTTTTACGGCCGTCGAAGGAGATATCGAATTAATGGTTACGGAATACTTATCCGCTATTTTTTTTATAGTCTTCATCAAATCGGGCATATTTTTTTCTTTGGGAAGTTTTTTTTCTATATCCGATTTTACGGCTTCAAGTTCGCTAAGTTTTTTCGAAAGGTCTGGGTATTTGGAACTTATTTCTTTGGCTTTTTTTATATCGGCTTCTATTTTCAAAACCTTATCTCTCATATCGTTTATTTTTTTGGATATAGGAAACCAGAAAAAATAAAGATAAGAAAACAAAATGGCTCCGACCAATACGACAACGGCGACTATTTTAGTTAACGCGTTTTGATCTATTTGCAATTTATTCATAAATAAGCGTACCTAAAACTCAGCTGAGTATTGTAAAAACTCCCGTTAAAATTTATATCGGTTATTTTTAATTCGGAATACCTTTTCGACCCTTTATCGAGAAATGCGTACCACCACAATAAATCTTCAAGAGAATGGGAATTAAGATTTATCGAAACCTCTATAAAATCTCCCCTGTTTTTCGCATCTATTCCGCCGAACCACACCGTATCCGGAAGATTATTTATAATATCCTGCAAAAAGGCCACATACAAAAATCTATTTTTATTAAGCTTATCTACAGCCGATATATAATTATCTATTTCTTTTATCTTAGCCTCTAAAATTTTGGATTGAGCCACTTTTTCGTTTAAATTTTTATATTCCTGTTCCAAAGAAGCGTAATCCATTTCAAGGCCTTTTAAAGAGGTATATCTTACTACCGACAACGCCGCAAAAACCGAAATTATTATACCCGAGAAAAGCAATATCTTGGCCACAAATATGCTCGAATAAATTTTATCCACGTAGATTCTCGGAGTAAGATTTATTTTTATCATAAATCTTCTATCCTCCTTAAAGATAGACCGGCCGCCACCGAGAGAGAATTTAATATATGAGGAGGAATATTTGAAGGCTTATTTTCCACTATGGAAAAAGGATTTAGATACTCCACGGGTATCTTAAGTTCGTCGTATAAATACATGTTTATGTTTTTTATGGAAGACACTCCTCCGCATAGATATATCTTTGATATGTTGGCTTCAACCCCGCTTGAAATAAAAAAATCTATGGACCTCGATATGTCGTTTACAAGTTCCTTCATGACACCCGTAATTACCTTGGAAGAAAGTATGGTAAATTTATCGTAATTTTTTATCGCGTCGAGTTTATCGTCGTCCGTAAGCAAAACCTTGGCGGTTTTTTTAAACTCATCCACCTTATCGGCGTCTATGTTCATTTTTTTAGATATGGCTCTGTCGAAAGAATTTCCCGCCACGAATATGTCTCTTACAAGCTTGGAGTAGTAAGCGGGTTTAATTTGAGGGATTTCCCTGGCGACGTTAAGGTTGTTTATCAGTATGGACAGATTCGTAACTTTATTGCCCATATTTATCGCCATTATTGACTTGAAATCGTCTTTGGGATCTCCTTCTATTTTATTTATAAGGGTCTCTAAAGCGAAGCTATCCACGTCAATCAAAACCGGAATAAGACCGGAGGAGTTTATTATTTCTATCTTTTCGTCGACTATTTCTTTTTTAGCGGCGACTAAAACCAATTCGATTTTGTTTTGGCCTTCTTCGAATATGGATGGATTTGTCACATAATAAGAGAGATAAACTTCGTTTATGTCGAAAGGTATGAACGCTTCCGCTTCGGCGTATATTTTATCTTTTAGCTCTTTATCGTCTATCTTGGGCAGTTTTATGTATCTTATTATTACCGAATTGCCGGAAACCGAAGTCGCCGCGTATTTTGTTTTTATGCCCGATTTTTTTACATATTTCGATATTTCGTCGGCGATTATAGCTTTTTTTTCGGCGGGGTCCGTATTATCTTTCAGAAAAAGAGGAACATAACCCCAATTTTTTAAAATCACTTTATCGTTATTTTTTGAAAAAAGGACGAATTTTATGGAATAACTCCCGATGTCTATCCCCAAAATTTCGTCTTCGGGAAAAAAACTTTTAAAATATTTCTTCATATAAAAATCTCAATAAACTATTATAAAACTATTATATTAAATATTTATTTCATTTTTACTAATAAATATACCCCCTTTTTTAAATCGAGCTTAATTTATCTCGTAAGAATTTTCTCCCAAAAGTACGTCTATCCCGTCTATATCTTTATTCGCTTCTTCATAATACATATTTTCGTAAGACTTTTTCTCCACTTTCAAAAATATTCCGAAAGGAAGAGGAAAATCAGGAGGAGTTAAGGAAGATACGATTCTGGCCATATTTATATCCGAGCTATCGTAAACGGTAAGATTGGAAGGCGGATTTGTCGGGTCGAATTCTACTATTTTAGGTCCGCTTTTTTCTATCACGACGGCCTTGTTTTTGTTTTTTCCAAATATCATAGGTTTGCCGTTTTCTATTTTTAAAGAAACCTCGTCTTTAGTTTCGGGGTTTTTAAATATATCGAACTCTTTATCCGTAAAAACGACGCATTTCTGTATTATTTCCACGAAAGCAAACCCTTCGTTTTTGGAAGCCTCGACTATTATAGAAGAAGTGGAATTAAGATCCGAATCCATGCTTCTTGCCACGAAAGGAGAACCCAAGCTGACGGCAAGCGCTATTGGATTAAAAGAATAATCGTTATTTCCGGCGGGTGTAGTTTTGGTTTTGGATCCTTTTTGAGTGGTCGGCGAAGCCTGTCCTTTTGTAAGAGCATATATTCTGTTATTAAACATCAAAACCTTAAGACCTATGTTTCTTCTTATACCGTGCATCAAGTGATTCCCGCCTATGGACATTGCGTCACCATCTCCTGTAACGACAAAAACCATAAGATCGGGATTAGAAAGTTTAACTCCCGTGGCTATGGGTATGGCTCTTCCGTGAATTGTATGATAACCGTAGGTATTGACGTAATAAGGGAATCTGCTTGAGCATCCTATTCCGGAAACCACCACATATTTTTCATGAGGCAATCCTATTTCGGCCATGGCTTTTTTAACCGACGTAAGTATGGCGAAATCTCCGCAACCGGGACACCATTTGACCGGCAGATTGGAAGCGAAATCGTTGGGCGTAAGTTTGTTCATTTTATCCTCCGTTAAAACTTTTTTATTTCGGATTCTATTATGCTATAAACCTCTTCGGTGGTATAAGGTTGTCCAGTAACTTTCGTTTTCGAAACAACATCCAAAAGGTAGTTGGCTCTTAACATATAAGCAAACTGCCCCGTATTCTCTTCGACGACTACCACTTTTTTATATGATTTTAATATATCTTCAAGGTCGTTAGGAAGCGGATTTAGATATTTTATGTTAATGGAAGCCGCTTTCATTCCGTTCGCTACGGCTTTCGATACCGCGCTTGTTATAGCTCCGTAAGTCGAACCCCAGCCGACTATAAGCAAATCCGAGTTTTTATCGCCGTGAATCTGAATCGGTGGGATTTCTCCGGCTATTCTGTTTATTTTTTCTTTTCTAATGTCGGTCATTATCTGATGGTTATCGGGATCGTAGCTTACGTTTCCTTCTATATTGGATTTTTCAAGACCGCCTATTCTATGCTCGTAACCTTTCAAAGGAGGATAAGCCCAGGGCCTTGAAAGGGTTTCATTATTTCTCATATAAGGCTTAAAATTCTCCGGCTCGGGAAGAGTCATATACTCGAAGCTCTTCAACTCCTTATCCGAAGGTATTCTGAAAGGCTCTGAACCTTGAGCTATGTATGCCGAAGTCAAAACTATAACGGGCGTCATATATTTAACCGCGATTCTTGAGGCTTCGTATACCGTATCGAAACAATCGCTCGGGCTTGTCGCCGCCATAACCACCAGAGGAGAATCCCCGTGACGGCCGAAAACGGAAAGGAAAAGGTCCGACTGCTCCGTTTTTGTAGGAAGTCCCGTCGAAGGTCCGCCTCTCTGGACATCCACGATAACCAGGGGAAGCTCGCTTATTACCGCAAGCCCCAAAGCTTCCACTTTAAGCGCAAGTCCGGGACCGCTCGTTCCGGTGCTTGCAAGACATCCGGCAAAAGCCGCGCCTATTGAAGAACATACCGCCGCTATCTCATCCTCGGCTTGAAAAACGACGACATCTCTTTTTCTAAGTTTTGCAAACGTATGAAGTATCTCGCTTGCCGGCGTTATGGGGTATGAGCCGTAAAAACATTTTCTACCCAGCTTCTTGGCCGCCGCTATCAAAGCGTAGCAAACCGCTTCGTTTCCGGTTATGTTATGATAAGTTCCTTTGGTTAAGTTTCCTTTTTCTATCTTATATTTGGCGTCGAATATCTCGGTGTTTTCCGCATAGTTATACCCCGCAAAAAGCACCTTTTTATTCGCCTCCATTATTACGGGTTTTTTGGAAAACTTTTCCTCTATCCATTTTACCGTTACCTCTATCGGAAGGTCGAACATCCAGTAAAGTATTCCTAACATCAAAAAATTTTTTGTTTTAAGTATTTCGGTTCTTGAGAGTCCGCTGTCTTTAAGAGCCTCCTCCACAAGATGGTTTGCGTCTATGGATATAACCCGATAGTTGGAAAGAGATCCGTCTTCCAGGGGATTTTTCTCATAACCGGCTTTCTTAAGATTTTCCTCGGTAAAATTTCCCGAATTGGCTATTATTATGCTGCCCTTATCCAGATACTTTAAATTAACCTTTAACGCCGCGGGATTCATAACGACAAGAAAATCGGCTTTCCCGCCCGGATTTTTAACCGAGTCGTCTCCAAAAGCGACCTGAAACCCGCTAACTCCCCCCAAACTTCCTTGAGGAGCTCTTATCTCCGCCGGATAATCCGGAAGAGTGGACAAAACATTTCCGCTTATAGCGGTGGCGTTTGCAAACTGGCTTCCTACCAATTGTATTCCGTCTCCGCTGTCTCCCGCGAATCTGACAACGGTAAGATTTTTCTTTTTAATGTTAACTTTCTTGTTATTGTTTTTATTCATAAAAATCTCCTAATATCAATATACAAATTATAAAATATTTTTTCAAATAAATCGGCTAATATTACGAAATTTTAGACTAATTTTTATTTTTTATCGGATGAGGTATTTATCAGACTCAAATATTCTTTTCTTTTTTCTTCTTTTATTCCCGGGTTTTGAGACCATTTTTTTAAAACAAACAAAGCCGTTTCTTTTATTGTCTTGTCCTCGTAATTTAAAGCTCTTTTTATAGCTTTTTCATCGTTTTCGTCCGGATTTAAGCGAGATATTTTCTTTAAAGATCTCAGATAAGTATAGTAATTTATCGGCCTTTTTTCCGAAACAAAAACCGGGATTTCTTCGGTTTTTAACTCCGCCTTTTCTTTTCTATTATAAAAAACATAAAAAAGGACAAAAAATAAACCTAAAAAAATTAAATAATATTTTATTTTTGATCTTTTGTTTTCTTCTTTTAAGTTTAATTTTTTCCCACCGCATAAAGAACAAGAGATCGAATTAATATCGTTTTTATATCCGCAATCTTCGCAGAGTTTATAACTCGCCATAAACTATTCCGTTTTTAAAATCGGTTATCGTAACATCGGCTCTGGCATTTACCTCGGCTTTATTTTTTAAAGATACTTCGAGAAAATTTGAAGTCAAAGCCCAAAAAACTCCTTTTTTTTCTCTTATTACCACCGAATCTATATTCTTGCCTATCATTTTTAAACCGAAATTTTTTCTTAACTCTTTATCCAGATCATGCATAATTTGAGATCTCTTTTTTTTAACTTCGTATCCTAAATCTTCCATATAAAAAGATTCGGTTTTCGGCCTTTTAGAATAAGTAAAAACATGAAGCCCCGAAAGCTCCGCTTGTTTTATGAAATTAACCGAATTTAAGAAATCTTTTTCGCTTTCGCCGGGAAACCCGACTATCACATCCGAATATATTCCGACATCTTTTATTTTTTTTCTTATCAAATCCAATTTATTAGAAAAAAAATTTATATTATAAGGTCTTCTCATTTTTTTCAAAACTTCGTCGCTTCCGCTTTGCAAAGGAATATGGAAATAAGAACAAAATCTTGAAGAATCGGAGCATATCTCGCACAATTCTTCGTTTATTTCCATCGGTTCCAAAGAAGAAAGTCTTATTCTAAAATTTCCTTTAATATCCGATATTTTCTTTAAAAGATGGTTTAACCTTTTCCCCTCGTCGTCGTAAGCTCCCAATCTGGTCCCGGAAAGAACTATTTCTTTATAACCTTTTAAAACGAGGTTATTTATTTCTTCAACCGCATTAGATAAGGGTTTTGATATCATTTCGTTTCTCGCAATCGGCACTATGCAATAAGAACATCTTAAATCGCAACCGTCCTGAACCTTTACAAACGCTCTGGTTCTCGATTTAAAACCTTCTATTCTAAACAATCGGTTTGTTTCTTTTCCCGTAAGAGTTTTTATTATATCCGATTTGTTGGAATTGGAGAAAATTTTTATGTTTTTGCTTATCTCTTCTATCTTTTCTTTAAAAACCGTCGCAAAACAACCGGTTACGATTATTTGGATAAACGGCTTCAAATCCAGCGATTTTTTAATATATTTTATTATCTCTTTTTCCGTTTTCTCGGTAACGCAACAAGAATTTATTATAAGGATGTCGAAGTTTTTTTCGTCGTAATAAATCCCGCATTTTATAAGCTCTTCCGCTACGCTTTCGCTTTCTATCTGATTTACCCTGCAACCGAATGTTTTTATGTAAAACTTCATTTTTCGCCAATAACTCCGATAATGGCGCAAACACCGCCGATAGCCGCCGTTTCCGACCTTAACACGTTATCCGAAATTTTTACGGGATAAAAATTTTCTTTCATGTAAGACAACTCCGATTCGGAAAATCCCCCCTCGGGACCTATTAAAACGTTAATCTCGTCTTTAAAATTTTCCAAAGCCTCGGTTAGTTTAAAGAGTTTACCGTTTATCTCGGTTTTCGACATTACCATTATTTTTATATTTTTTTCAAAAATATCTTTAAAATTTATCGGATTTTTTATCTCGGGAAACGAGTCTCTTTCGCTTTGTTTTACCGCCGATTTTATTATCTCCTCGAGCCTTTCTTTTTTAGATTCGATATCGAAAACGAAATGTTTTTGAGTATATTCCGAAATTATCGGCGTAAAAGAATCTACCCCGATTTCGGTCGCGGTTTTCAAAACATATTCGAAATGTTTTTTTTCTATGAAAGGAAAATAAAGATTTAATTTGATTTTTTTCACGGCCGATTGGATTTTTATTATCGGCCTTAAAAAGACTTTATCGTTTTTAAATTCGATTATCTCGCAAACCCATTTATTTTTCCCATCGAAAACCTTTACCTCATCCCCGATTTTCAGCCTTAAAACTTTTTTCAAATGGAAAGACTCTTCTTCGTCTAACAAAAATTCTTTGTTCGATATCTCGGATGAAACGATAAATTGCATTTTCAATTGAATATCTTCTTAAAAAAGCCGCCGTCGTCTTTTTGTTTTTTTTCTTCTTCTTTTTTAAAACTTTCCTTAAGTTTTATGAAAAGCTCTTTTTGTTCCTCGGTAAGATGAGTGGGTATATTGACTTTTACCGTAACCAGCATGTCCCCTCTTTTTTTGGAGTTGGCTATGCTCATCCCTTTTTCGCTTATTCTCATTATCTTTCCGTGTTGAGTTCCGGCCGGTATTTTTATCCTGGTCTTTCCTCCTTCTATCAATGGGACCTCCGCCTCGGTTCCCAAAACCGCGTCGGCTATGTCTATATTTACGGAGTATAACAGGTCGGAATTATTTCTTTCAAAATGATTATGATGTTTTATTTTTATTTCAAGATAAAGGTCTCCCGCATCGCCGTCTCTATTTATATCCCCCATTCCGCTTACTCTCAATATGTTTCCATCGTCGACCCCGTGAGGTATCTTTACCGTTATTTTATTTTTTTTGTTTACAACCCCCGCTCCCGAACATGCCGAACACGGATCGGTTATCACCTTTCCCTCTCCTCTGCATTTGGGACAGGTTTGGGTAAAAGCGAAAAAACCTTGAGAATACTGAACTCTTCCTCTTCCTCCGCAAGTCGGACACTTTTTAACGGAAGATGAGCTTCTGGCCCCGGTTCCGCCGCATTTGTCGCATATGTCCATTCTTTCATACTCAAAATCTTTCTTAATTCCGGAAAAAGCCTCTTCCAATGTTATTTCTATCGAAAATTTCAAATCCTCGCCCCTTCTCGATCTTCTTCTCGATTTTGAAGAAGCATCGCCGAAAAAGCTTTCGAAAACATCGCCGAATATATCGCCGAAATCTCCAGAAAAACCTTCAAATCCCCCGGAAAATCCCCCCTGACCGAATCCTCCTTTTAATCCCTCCTCTCCGTAGGAGTCGTATATTCTTCTTTTTTCCGGATTGGAAAGAACCTCGTAAGCCTCGTTTATCTCTTTAAATTTGGACTCCGCCTCTTTGTTGTCCGGGTTTCTATCGGGATGATATTTTAGCGCCAATTTTCTAAAAGCGGACTTTATTTCTTCTTCGGTCGCGTTTCTTGAAACGCCCAAAGTCCTGTAATAATCTTTTTCGGCCATATATGATTTTCTCCGTTATTTAACCCCGCCCTTTCATCGGGCGGGGTTAAAATCAGATTTTATTTTTTATCGTCTACCACCTCGGCGTCCACCACGTCTTCTTTTTTAGGCTGTTCCGAAGATGTTTGAGAAGATGAAGTTTGATTTTGAGAGGATTGCTGTTGTGCCTTATAAACCGCCTCTCCTAATTTCTGAGACGCTTTTATAAGCTCGTCTTTTAATCTCTTTATTTTTTCTATATCCTCTCCTTTAACCGCTTCCTTAAGATCGTTCAAGGCTCTTTCTATGTTAAGTCTCTCGTCGTTAGATATCTTATCACCGTAGTCTTTAAGAGCTTTTTCGGTAGAATAAACCAAAGAATCGGCTTCGTTTTTGGCTTCTATGAGCTCTTTCATCTTCTTATCCTGCTCGGCAAACTTCTCCGCCTCTTTTATATATTTTTCTATCTCTTCTTTGTTAAGTTTATTAGGAGCGGATATGGTTATGTGCTGAGATTTTCCGGTTCCTAAATCTTTAGCCGATACTTTTAATATCCCGTTTGCGTCTATATCGAAAGTAACCTCTATCTGAGGAACTCCTCTGGGGGCCGGCGGAATACCGTCCAAGTCGAATTTTCCCAACGAAACGTTATCTTTGGCCATCGGCCTTTCTCCCTGCAACACATGAACGGTGACCGCGGGCTGATTATCGGTAGCTGTTGAAAATATCTGGGTTTTCTTTACCGGTATTGTGGTATTTTTTTCTATAAGCCTGGTCATTACTCCGCCTAAAGTCTCTATACCTAAAGAAAGAGGAGTTACGTCTAACAACAAAACATCCTTAACCTCTCCGGTAAGTATCGCGGCCTGTATCGCGGCTCCGTGAGCCACGCACTCCATAGGATCTATTCCTCTCTCTACTTTTTTGCCTACATAATCTTCCACGAATTTTTGAACTATCGGCATTCTGGTCGGGCCTCCGACAAGTATTATTTTATGTATATCCGAGGTCTTTAATTTTGCGTCGGAAAGAGCGGTATCTATGGATGTTTTGCATCTCGATACTATGGGCTCCACAAGCGATTCCAATTTGGCTCTGGAAAGCTTCATAGATAAATGTTTGGGACCGGTGGAGTCGGCTGTTATAAACGGAAGGTTTATATCCGTTTCCAAAACCGTGGAAAGTTCTATTTTTGCTTTCTCCGCGGCTTCTTTTATCCTTTGCATCGCAGTCGAATCGCTTTTCAAATCTATGCCGTATTGTTTTTTAAACTCTCCAGTTATCCAATCTATTATGGCGTTATCCATGTCCGTTCCGCCGAGTTGCGTATCCCCGCTTGTGGCTATAACCTCGAAAGTCCCTTCTTTTCCTATCTCCATTATGGTCACATCTAAAGTTCCGCCGCCCAAGTCGAAAACCATAACCTTTTGCTCCTTTCCCAACTTATCAAGGCCGTAAGCCAAAGCCGCCGCGGTAGGCTCGTTTACAAGCCTTACAACCTCAAGTCCCGCTATCATTCCGGCGTCTTTTGTGGCTTGCCTCTGGTTATCGTTAAAGTAAGCGGGAACCGTTATTACCGCTTTCTCCACTTTATCTCCCAAAAAAGCTTCCGCGTCTCTTTTTATTTTTTGAAGTATAAAAGCGGAAAGCTGCTGAGGCGTAAATTCTTTTTCGAATATCTTATATTTATGGGTTGTTCCCATTTTTCTCTTAAAAGCGCTTACCGTTCCTTCCGGGTTTGCGACCGCCTGTCTTCTGGCAGGCTCTCCTACCAAAAGCTGGCCGTCTTTTGTAAAAGCCACGTAAGACGGAAAAGCTTTACCTCCTATGCTGGTTCCTTCCGCGGCCGGTATAAGGCTGACCTTACCCCCCTCCATAACCGCTGCCGCCGAATTCGAAGTTCCTAAATCAATTCCTATTATCTTTGCCATAATTACCTCCTTTAAAATTAAGAATTATTTTTTTCGCTTTCTTCTTTTTTATCGTTTTCCTTAGATTTATCTTGGGTTTCTTCTTTTTTCTTTGCGACCTTTACCCTCGCCGCCTTAAGAAGTTTTCCGTTTATCATATAACCCGGCTGAACCACTTCGACTACGTTTCCGTCGTTTTCGTCGTTTCCTTCAACGGTCCCGATAATCTCGCATGTCATCGGGTCGTATTTTTTGTTAAGAGCATCCACTTCGCTTACACCCTGATTTTTAAAAAGCTTGTCAAACTCGGCAAAAATCATATTAAGCCCGACTTTTATGTCCTCGTAAGAAGAAGAGTTTTCCAGGTGATTTTTAGCCATATTCATCATCTCGTAAAGCGGAAGAAGATGTTTCATAAAATCATATTTTCCCCACGCTATGAGATCGTGTTTTTCTTTATCCACTCTTTTTCTGTAATTTTCAAACTCCGCTTTTAACCTTAAAAGCTGCTCGTAATATTCTTCGGATTTTTTCTTATAATCTTCCAACTCTTTCTCTATCTCTTTTTTATCTTTATCGCATTCTTTTATCTCTTCCTTCAATTCCTCTATCTTCTCTTTTTTTTCTTCCAGTTTTTTTTCGCATTGTTCTTCTTTTTTCATAAATCTTCGCTCTCCTCTTCCCACTCGGATAAAATGCTCTCTATCATAGAGCTTACGGAATCGACTATCGAAATAACTTTGGGATACTCCATTCTTTTATGTCCTATTATTCCTATAAGACCCAAATTCTTTTCCCCCGCGCAATAAGACGATGTTATGAGGCTGAAGTTGTTTAATTCTTTTATCTTATTTTCGCTACCGACGCTTACGTTTATTATGTGTTTTTTCGATGTTTTGCCTTCGCTTTCGATTAATTTGGCCTTATTCAAACTTTCATTAAATCTTTCCTTTATAATTTGGGAAAACCTTTCTTTCTCTTCCAAAAGCCTCGCCATGCTCCTTATCTCTTCCGGAGAGAAATCCTCCATATCGTCGTAAATGCTCGAAAGCCCTTCCAAAAACAACTCGTCGTCCTCTCTTGCCGCCGAAACGAAAATATCGTATATGATTTTGTAAATTCCCGAACTGTCTTTTGCAATAAATTCTTTCAATATCATTTCCTTAGCCTCGATAATGCTGTTGTTTTTTAGCCTTTTATTTAAAACGGAAACGATATTTTTTACGTTAATCTTGGAATCTTTAAAAGTAAAAGGATAATGTTTTATTATTCCGCTTTGAGTGACTATTATGAATATATAATTAAAAGAGGAAACCTTAACTATATCTATCCTTTTTATGCTTTCGTTGGATATGTCGGTAACCATCGAAAAACCTATCTTTTTAGTAAGGTCCGAAAGTATTTTTGTGGTATGCTTTAAAAAATAATCCAGCTCCGCTATTCTTCTTTCGTAATCCAGCTCCACTCTTTCCTTTTCCATTTCGGCCAAATTTTGCAAATTTAAAAGGTTATCCACGTAAGCCCTGTAAGCCTTATCGGTAGGGATTCTCCCTCCGGAAGTATGAACCTGTTCCAGATAACCCTCCTCATCTAACTCTTTTAAAATATTCCTTATGCTTGCGGGAGATATATTAAATATCTTAGATTCGAATATTTCTTTCGAACTGACCGGCTTTCCGTTTGAAATGTAGTTATATATAAGCCAGTTAAGTATTTTATCTTTCCTCTCTTTAGCCACTTCCGGTTTTAATATTCTCATAATCGCACCTTTTTTTAGCAATCTGCCTAATTGATTGCTAAAAATATTATACCACAAATAACTAAAATTGTCAATAGTTATATCCGATTGCTAATTTTGGCCTAACAGATACCGAAATCTTTTACGGAAACCGTATAATACTTGGTCCCGCAAGGATAGCCCGGGGTTGGGCCGCAGTTCTTTTTAATATTTAAATCTTCGGCGGGCTTTAGAGAAGAAGTCGTTTTTTCTATATTATAAGACTCCTGATTGATCTCGGAAGCTTTTTCCTCTTTGACCCCGTTTTTATTGCAGGAGGATACGAAAAAAGACAATACGAAAATCAACAAACCGCTTAACGAAATCCGAAACGCTTTTTTGGTTTCTTTTTCGTCTATTCGACAAATCCTGGATATTTTATTTAAATTCATCTTATCCCCCTTTTATTAAATTCGTATAAAAAAGTATATTCGTTTAAAATCGGAATCTTTATAGAGCTTTTTCTCTTGTTATCAATAAAATTATATATAAAAGAATCCGGGTTGTCAAAAAAAATTTTTTTCACCTCTTCGAAAGCTTTTTTTTCGTCTCTAAAGTCTTTATAATATTTAGTCATAACTTCGAAAATCCAGCCTGTAAAATTGTTTTCGATTAAAACTTCAAACTTATCGGCGTTTTCTTTTTCTTTCAATAAGTCCAACGAAACCGCGACTATCGGCGAGAGAAAAACATATTTGTATATATCCGAGCGGTTAAAATCGCCCAAGTTTAAATCTGATATTATTTTCTCAAATTCCGAAAAATATATCTCATCAAAAGATTTTAAAGCTCCGTATTTAATCATATTTTTCCTTAAAACCGCTTTTTGAATATCCGGATTTTGGTTTATGCAAACGTATCTTACCGCGGGCCTTAAGTATTCGTAATCGTAAAACTCTTTTTTATAAATTTCGAATCCGAATTCTTTTAAAAGGGTTTCCATAAGTTCCACGGGGAAACAGTAAACATGGTTCATAAATTCGGTTTCGCTTCCGTATATCCAGCCTAATATTCTTTCTCTTTCTTCGGGTTTTTGGGAATTTAAAAAAAGCTCGAACGACTTTTCTATATGAGGAGTTTCAATTATTAAAAATTTTTCTTTTTTTAAAACTCGAGAGCACTCCGATAAAAAATATTTTGTCTTAAAAAAACCCAAATGCTCTATGACTTGGATTGCGGTTATTTCGTTAAAATGCTCGTCTGGGAAATCTAAGTCGTAAGCAGGCATCACGAAATCGGGTTTTGTTTGGGGATTTATGTCTACGTTTAAATAACCTTGCATTTTTTTATAACCGCAGCCTACGTTTAGCTTCATTTCCTTACCCCTGAAAACAACTTGTTTAAAATCGCTTTATCTTTTTGGGATTTATTGAGATAAGCGCCGAAAGAATAAAAAAGCCTCTTTAAAAAACCGAAATTTTTCTTTTCTATTTTATAAAAGCAGTAAGGGTCGTTGTGAATTTTACCGGTATAAGTCAAGCTCATCTCCGAGCACCCCCCTTTACAATCGCCTATAAATTTGCACTCTTTGCAATTTTCTCCGGCTTCTTCCATTTTGAAGTTTCTCGTATAAGAAAAAGCGTTTTTCGAGTTCCATATTTCGTATAAACTTTTATTTCTTACGTTGCCCTCTATAAAACTATCGTTATTTATTGAAAGACATCCCAGAACGTCTCCGTTACTTCTAATTCCGACTACGCTTATCCCCGCCTGACAACCCGGCCATTTTTCATAAAGCCATATATTTTTAATCAAACAGGAGTTATAACCCAAATCGTGGGCTCCGATTACGGGAAGTTCTTCCACCCCGTAATTTCGCCTCATAGTTTCTATAAACAATCCGACCGAGTAAAACTCCTCTTCGTTTAAAACCTCTTTTCTATCGAATCTGTTTCCCTCGGCTCCTGCTATCTGGATCTGCCATGCTATCTTCCGGCCTTTTATAATATTTTTAATATCGTTTAACTCCGATATGTTTCTTTTGGAGACCGTGGTAATCACGCTTAAAGGCAAATCGTATTCAAGCGCCTTATCTATAAAATTTAATGTTTTATCGAAACTTCCTTTAACGCCTCTTATTCCGTCGTGAGTATCGGAGTTTGAGCCGTCTATGCTTGTGGCCAGAGCCTGCAAGTTTAAACTTTTAAATCTTTTAAAAAAATCCTCTTCGTAAATAGTCCCGTTCGTAATAACGCATAAGTCCATTTTTAAATCTTTTATTTTTTTAGATATATCCCAAAAATTTTTTCTCAAAAGAGGCTCCCCTCCCATCAACGCCACGGATTTGCAACCCGTTTTTTTTATATCCTCGCATAGCTTTATAGATTCATCGTCCGTTAACTCGTTTTCTCTGTTTTTGCCGGCTGCCGAGCCGCAATGAACGCATTTCAAATTGCATTTTAACGTAAGTTCCCAAACGCAAGAAAGCAAATCGTAGCTTTTCATTATTTTTTCTCCAAAATAGCGACTACTTTTTTAACGACATCCTCTACCGCTACTCCGTCAGGAGTTCCGTCTGAGGATTTAATAGTAAAAACCCAATCCAGTTTGGGAGCCCATCTCTCTGGATCGGTTTTTACGAATATGCCTACCGTATTAACTCCGATGGCGACCGACAAATGAAAGATTCCCCCGTCCGGGCATACGAAAACCGATAATTTTTTTAAAAATCCGGCGGTTTTTGAGATATCTCCGTCCGAAAAAAAATCTATTTTTTTACCCAAAATCTCGCATACGTCTTCGTAAAATATTTTTTCTTTTTCTCCGCCGCCTGCTTTTATATCAGAAGGCGGAACCACGGCTATGGTTTTAATTTTTTTATTTTCCAATTCCTTATAAACCTCAGCCCAGTTTTCGGCGCTCCACATTCTATCGGTTCTTTTCGAGTTTCCGCCCAAAAAAATTCCTACCTCCGGGAAAGATTTGGCCTTATATAGCTCTTCGATTTCTTTTAAATAAGATTCGGGAACATAAAACCGCGGGACTAAATCGGATTTTATATTTAAAGGCGACAAAAAGCCCGCGAATTTTTCAATCTCCGGAGTTTTATTGTCGGGAGGAGGAAGCTCGATATTGGCCATATATCTGCTCCACAAAGCCCCTCCGTAAAAACCGATGCTGTCGTAACCGACGGTTATTTTGGAACCGGAGAGCTTTGCGTATAAAAACGAAGTAAAAGACGGCGTATGGCTTGAAACGACAAGACATAAATCGTATTTTTTCTTTCTCATATTTAAAATAATTTTTACGTTTTTAAAAAAAGAAGATTTTTTCCATACGTATATTTCGTTTATATCGGGATTCGATTTTATGGCGACTACGTTATGAGAACTCGCCATAAAATCGATTTCGCATGTCGGATTATTTTTTCTTAAAGCCGATATGACCGGCGTGAAAAGAAGAAGATCTCCTATCCCCTGGTTTTGTCTTATTATTAAGATTTTTTTTATTTTACCGCAATTCCATTCGTTTAAAACCTCCTCCGAAGATATTTTTTTAATCGGAGATATTAGATTGAAAACAAAAGCCAAAAGATTTCTAAATTTATTTTCTATCTTCATTTTTTTACAAATCTCGTAAGTTCTTTTTTAAACTCGGCCAAAACCGGAATTAAACTATTATCTTTTCCGACCTCTTTCCAGTCCGCGTTTCTATAAAATTTAAGCCTCCCCCCGTAACTGGAAATGGGAACTACCATGGTATAATCTTTAAAAATAAGGCCCGCGTCGCTCCAGCTAAAAGCGGCCATATAATCCCTTTCTCTATTTTCGAAAAGATTAAAACCCTGCGAATAATCCGAATATTCGTTTTCCGCTCCCAAAATACTTAACAAGGTAGGTGCCAGATCAAAATGCGAGGTATTATAATCGATAACGGAAGGCTTCATCCCGGGATGATAAAATATTAAAGGAACCGATACCTCTTCTTTCGAATATGAGTGGTTGTGTCCGGTGTATCCCCTTTCAAGGAAAGCCTCGCCGTGATCTCCCGTAATTATTATTATCGTATTTTCCAAATCCCCGCTTTTCTTTATTGAGCTTATTATTTCGTTTATAAGCCAATCGCTAAAATGTATGGAATTTTTATATTTGTTAAAAAGAGGAAGTATATTCTCTTTATTTAAAGTTAGCAAATTTACTCCGTAAGACGGCTTAAATTTTTCAAACTCCGGCTTATAATCGAAACTTCCGTGAGAAGCGTCGAAAAAAACGAACATGAAATAAGGCGTTTTTTTATCCCTATTTTTAATATAATCCGCGGCCTTTTTAACGCTATCCATATCTCTAACTGCTCCGTCGCCCTGAGGCGGGTTATCTAAAATCTTTTCTCTATCGACATTTATAAAACAAGTTTTGGTAAACTCTGGGAATGTGAGCTTGGAGCTTGCTATTATTCTCATATCATACCCCAGTTTTTTTAAAACATCTATCAAAACCGGGCCTTTTCTATTGGAAAGAGCGTTAAACCAGTAATTCCCGTAAATTCCGTATACGATTGAAAATATACCGAAACGAGTGCAATTGCCTCCGCTATAATGGTTCTTAAAAACAACCGCTTTTTTTGAAAAATCCCAAAGATACGGAGTTATATCCTTATCGAACATATCGTATCTCATTGAATCCACCACAAGAACGACTATGTTATATTTATTTTTAGGATTTTTAAATTTTATTTCTTTTTTGGGATAATCGAAGTTTGCTTTTGAAGTATCTATGTTATCGTAAACTTTTTCAAGTTTAAATCCCAAATATTTGTTTGCAAAGCTTCTTATAGATAGAGGTTGATACAAAGGGAAAAGATCTCTGTTTTTTATTATATCCGTAAAATCGTATAAAGAAAACAAAGCAAAACCTAACTTATCGACCAAAACGAAAACAAACAACAATAAAATAGTTTTTTTAAAAAAAGATTTAAAATCGTATTTTTTCAAAGAAACTTTTTTGGCGAAACGGTATATAAAAATTTCGAAAACAAATAACAAACCGACCAGAGCGAAAAAAAACGCTTTTACATTCCAGCTTTGATTTAAAGTTTCTATACCGCCCGGCGTTAAAAGCAAATTTATGACCATGGAGTTTATATGGAAATCCCAGAACTTATACAAAACCAGATCGACGATCAAATAAAGATTTACAAAAGAAAAAATAAATATAAGATAAACCGAAGGTAGAAAGATTAATAAAAAAGAAACCAAAATTATCGGTATATATATAATAAATGTGTTTGAAAAAAGAGCGAACGGCAAAAACAAATACCCCAAAAAAGAATGTTTTGAAATAAATAGATAAAAAAGCGAAATAAAAGAGGAAAACATAAAATTTAAAAATATGAATATCGAAACAAACTTCAATTTTTCTTTATTATCCATACCTATATTTTACAATCTTTCGACGAACAAAAGCTTATAATGTTTAATGTTCAAAGTTGAAAGTTCAATGTTGCACGAGCGGAACCAAATGTCTAAAGTTTCCTCTATACATTCACACCTCTATAATTTCATACATCTAATTTCCCCAATCCTCTACGCATCCACACATCTACACCTCTATACATCTATACATCTAATTCATCCTCATCCGTACATTTATTCCTCTATTTTTATCGGCAATGATATATAATAAAAATTAGGAGGCTTTATGCATAACGTAAACATAGACCACAGAAACGCTTTGATAAAAGAAAGGATGAGTAAGATAAAAAACAAGATTATAGTTATGAGCAATAAGGGAGGCGTAGGAAAAAGCAGCATATCCACCCTTCTTGCCGTATTTTTAGCCAAAAAAGGATTTAAAACCGGGTTATTGGACTCGGACATTCACGGACCTTCCATAGCCAAAATGACCGGAACGGAAAACGCCGACTATGAAATAAAAGAAAAAGATATTTTAAAACCCATAGAAAAAGAAAAATTAAAAATCGTCTCTATGGGAAACATAATAAAAGAAACCGACAAAGCCTTGATATGGAGAGGGCCGATTAAAATAACGGTAATAAAACAACTATTGTCCGATTTCGAATGGGGAGAGCTGGATTACCTCATAATAGACCTTCCCCCGGGAACCGGGGACGAGCCGTTGTCGATATGCCAGGAGATAAAAGATATAACGGGCGCGGTAATAGTTACCACCCCTCAGAAGGTTTCTATGATAGACGTTTCAAAAGCGATGGATTTTCTTGAGAAAACAAAAATAAAAATAATTGCGGTTGTCGAAAATATGTCGGAATTTATATGTCCGCATTGCCAAAAACCCACAAAACTTTTCTACTCCAAAGAAGATTTATATCAAAAAATAAAAAACGACAACATAAAAATAATAAAAATACCTTTCTATCCCGATGTTATGGAGAAGTTAGATAACGGGGAATGTTTCGATATTTTTAAAGAAAGAAAAGATTTATATCAAAAAACAAACGAGATATTATTTTGATGTTTTTTTAACATATAACAAAAACTCTTTATTGCCCTTTATTCCTTTTATCGGGCAGTCTATGTTTCCGATTATTTGAACGGAGAAATTTTTGATAAAATTTTTTATTTCCAAAAGAGCCTTCAATCTGAGCTCTTCGGTTTTTACTATTCCGTTTTTCAAATCGCCGGGCTCAAGCTCAAACTGAGGTTTTACGAGGAAAACTACCTCGGCGGTATCGGATATGGATTTTAAAAGAGAAGGTATTATGAGTTTAAGCGATATAAAACTCACGTCGACCGCGGCGAAATCTATTTTCTCGGGAAAGATATCCGGAGTTAAATATCTGGCGTTGGTATTCGGAATAAAAACAAACCTTTCGTTTTTGAGCAATTTCCCGTCTATTTGCCCCTTCCCCACATCCACGCCGTAAACCTTTTTAGCCCCTTCCGCCAACATGCAATCGGAAAATCCGCCGGTCGCCACCCCCACATCCAGACAGATTTTATCCGTCAGGTTTATTTTAAAATAATCAATGGCCGCTTTAAGTTTAAGCCCGCCTCTTGAAACGTAAGGAATTTTTTGTATAACCTCTATATTCTCTCCGTCTTTTACGGAATAACTCGAGTCGCAAACTATTCTTCCGTTAACCGAAACCTCTCCGGCCATTATGTGCCTTTTGGCTTTTTCTCTCGAATCGAACAGCCCCAATTCCACGCACTTTAGGTCAAGTCTTTTTTTCATTTTTAGCTTTCTTCAAATATTCGTTAAGTTTCGGCTCAAGACCTTCTCCAGAAGGCTCATAGAATTTTTTGGGCTCTATCATATAAACCTGCTCCACATAATGATGAGGATAGTCGTGCGGATATTTGTACCCCTTGCCGTCGCCTAAAAAATCCGAGTCTAAATGAGAATCTTTCAAATGTATAGGGACCTCTCTTTCTTTTCCGTTTTTTACCTCATCCATGGCTCTGTCTATCGCAAGATATGCGGAGTTGGATTTTGGAGATAGAGCCACATACAAAGCCGCGTGAGAAAGTATTATTCTCGCTTCTGGCATACCTATGTTTTTGACCGCTTCAAACGCGGACTGCGCCACCACCAAAGCCATGGAATTTGCAAGGCCGACATCTTCGCTTGCGGCGATCAGTATTCTTCTCGCTATAAAAAGCGGATCCTCTCCCGCATAAAGCATTTTACCTAACCAGTAAAGCGCGGCGTCGGGGTCCGAGCCTCTCATTGATTTTATAAAAGCCGAGATTATATCGTAATGGTTATCGTCTTTTTTATCGTAATAAACATATCTGTTTTGCAAAAAATCTTTTATCAAATCTTCGTCTATGAGGTTATTTTTAGAAATCAAAACGCATGATTCCAGGAAATTTAAAAGCCTTCTCGCATCCCCATCCGAATAATTTATTATTATTTCACGGGCTTTATCTGTCAATTCTATCTTTCCTCCGTAGGCTTTTTTTATGGAGTTGTCCAGTATATTTGAAAGATCTTCTTTAGTATGTTTTTTAAACTCGAATATTAAAAATCGAGAAAGAAGGGCTTTATTGATGTAGAAGAAAGGGTTTTCGGTGGTAATTCCAATTACTATCAACTCGTCTTTTTCTATTGAAGGAAGAAGGACATCCTGTTGAGTTTTGTTGAAATGATGTATCTCGTCCAGTATGACGAGAACCGTTTCTTTCTCAAAAAGAGATTTCGCGTAATCCGTTATTTTTTTAAACTCGGCTACGCCGGAAGTTACGGCGTTTAAACGAAAAACCTTGGCTTTTATTTTATCGGCTATTATGTTAGCAAGAACAGTTTTACCCGAGCCGCTCGGCCCGAAAAACAAACAGGATTTGATAATGCCGCTATCTACGGACTTTCTTAAAAACTTTCCTTCGGAAAGAAGATGTTTCTGGCCCACGAATTCTTCAATTCCTTTCGGGGCGACTATATTTGTCAAAGACTTCATAAATTAAAAAAGCGATTTGCTTGACAATATTTTGGTTTTTTCTATAACCTCGTCTATCTTCGAGCTCAGTTTTTCTTTTTCCATTTTAGCCTTTTTGGAAGAAAGGTAGCTTTCTACGGCATACTTTGCCACTAAAGTATATAATTGGGTTATGTGATTTATTATGTTCTTATTTTCAAGTTTATTGAAATCCTCTTCTATTTTGGATTCTATGTCGGTTATCTCAAAAGGCGAGAGCTCGTCCGATTCCACTATTATGCTTTTGTCTTTTATTTTTATGGTATTTTTCATCTATTTTCGATCTCCTTGTCTATTATCCTGGATATTTTTTCAAGCCGCTTTATCAAAGCGTCCTTAACTTTTTTATCTTCGTTTTTTTCTTTCAATTTTTCAGATAATGCCTTTTCTTTTTCTTTTAATATCCAAAGTTCTTCTTTAAGCTTGGAATTTTCTTTATTAAGCTCCTCTATTATCCCGACCATCTTGTCTATCTGTTTTTCAAGTTTTTCAAGTTTTTCTATGTTATCCATATCATTTTAAAACCGAAGATATTTTTTCTTTTAGTTCCCTATCGCTTGCCGCGCTACCCCCTCCCTGAATGAAATCTGCCCTTCCTCCGGCTTTAAACCCCAACTTTTTCATCTTTTCAAATACCTCCAAAACCGATTTGGGGTTATCCTCCGTTTTCGAAAAGACAAAATTAATCTTTCCGCTCTCCTCGTTTAACGAATAAACGAAAAGAAAAGCCCTGGAATAAGAGGATTTCTTTTTATCGGATATGTTTCTTATAAGTTTTATGTCCGAGTCCGGTATCCTGACAAAAACCAATTTTAGCCCTTCGTTTAAAGATATGAAATCCTCGGAATCCGAAACCGAGAAATTTTGAATTTTATTTTTAAGCGATTTTATTTCGTTATTCAGTTTGGATATCCTATCGAATATTTCTCCCTCCGAACAACCGAACTCCCCCGTCAATCTTTCCACCACCCCGTTTCTCTTCTCAAGCCATTCGATAAGCGAATAGCCCGCCGTTCCCTCTATTCTTCTCACGCCTCTCGATAACGAGGAATCTTTTAATATTTTTATTTTAAAAACATCTTTAAGCTCGTCTACATGAGTTCCGCCGCATAACTCCAAGCTATATTTTCGGCTATCCTCAAATCCGCCGTGATTAATTAAAACAAATCTCGCGGGATCGGAGTATTTTTCGCCGGGCAAAACCACCGCGCCCAATTTTTTAGCGTCCGAAAGAGGTCTTGTCTGCTTATAAACTTTATAACCTTCCATTATCGCTTCGTTTGCTATTTTCTCCACCTCAATAATTTCCTCGTAAGAAGGCGTCTTATTTATGGTATAGTCGAATCTAAACTTTTCTTCGTTTACCAAAGAGCCCGCCTGAACGGTATTGGGACCGAAAATTTTCTTTAAAGCCGAGTTTATGAGGTGAGTGGCCGTATGATTTGCGGCTATTTTTTTCCTTCTGTAAACATCTATTTTAAGCTCATACTCTTCTCCGACTAAAATCGTTTCGTTAATTTTGCACCTATGATAAAAAACATCTCCCATAGGCTTTTGAACATCCAAAACCTCGGCTACGGGTCTACCGTTTTTATATATAACTCCAATGTCCGAAACCTGGCCACCGCTTTCCGCATAAAAAACGGTCTTTTCAAAAACAAGCCAAAACTCCCCATTATCGGCTTTCTCAATCTTTCTTCCGTTTTCGTCTATTATGCCTATAAGCTTGGATTGGGCGGAGTAATTATCGTAGCCCAAAAAACCGGTTTCTTTAAACTCAGAATTTATCTTGTGGAAAATAGACAAATCTTTTTCCTCTCCCTTCCATTTTCTGGATATCTCCTGCGCTTTTTTCTTTGCCCTTTCGAACTCCTCGTCGTTTATCTTTATACCTTTTTTCAAAGCTATTTCTTTTATAAGCTCGTATGGAAAACCGTATGTTTCGTATATTTTAAAAGCCTCTTCTCCGGTTATTTCCCCTTTTGAAATAAGCTCTTTTATATATACCTCTCCGTTTTCTATCGTTTTCAAAAAGCCTTCCTCCTCATACTTTATAGTATCCTTTATTCTGTTTAAATTTTCGCTTATCTGGTCGTAAACTCCAAGGTATATCTCGTTAACGGAATCCGCGAGTTTATAAACGTAAGTATCTTTTATCCCTAAAAGCATAGCGTATCTTACGGCTCTTCTTATAAGCCTTCTCAAAATATAACCTCTACCTTCGTTTGAGGGAAGAACTCCCTCGGATATCAAGAAGTTCGCTCCTCTTATATGGTCGGATATGACTCTTAATGCGGGGATAAAAAGCTCAAACCCGTTTTTATTTTTTATCTTTTCGTAATAATCTCTATAATCAAGGTTTGAGTTAACAATATCCGATATCTCTTTAAACTCCGGCGTAAATATTCGGTAGTTATCGGATATAAGTTTTTTCGCCATAGGATAGAAAAGCGACGTTTCAAACGGCGAAAACTTATTTTCTACAACAAAGGTTAATCTTTCAAGTCCCATGCCCGTATCTATGTTTTTTTTGGGAAGAGGCTTGAAACTGCCGTCCGTTTGCCTATCGAACTGAGTAAAAACATGGTTCCATATCTCTATGTATCTATCGCAACCGCATGAAGGACCCGAACAACCTTTATGCGAAAACTCTTCGCCTCTATCGTAATATATCTCGGAACAAGGACCGCTGGGTCCCGTATCCCCCATAGACCAAAAATTATCCTCTCCCATCTCGAATATATGGGAATGAAGCTCTTTGGGTAAAATCTTTTTCCATATGGAAACCGCCTCCTCGTCCTTCGGAGCGACTCCCCCTTTATAAACCGAAAAATAAAGCCTATTCGGGTCTATTCCCATTTCTTTTGTCAAAAACTCATAACCCCATTTAAGAGACTCCTCTTTAAAATAATCGCCGAAAGAAAAATTACCCAGCATCTCAAAAAAAGTAAGATGCCTTATGGTTTTTCCCACATTGTCTATATCCGTAGTTCTAAAACATTTCTGGCAACTTGCCGCTCGTTTCAAATCGTCTTTCAAACCCAAGTAATAAGGTTTAAACTGAACCATACCGGCGCTCGTAAAAAGAAGAGACGAATCTCCGTAAGGTATCAAAGGACTCGATTCTATTACGGGATGGCCGTTTTTAGCGAAAAAATCCAAAAATCTTTTTCTTATTTCTTTAGAATTCATAAAAACTCCTTTATTTTAATTATTTTATTAAATTAAAAACTAATAATAAAGGTTACGCATTAGATAATAAAAAATGTCATCGAAGATAAAGTCGTTAGATAAAAAATATG
>DYIF01000008.1:52315-77319 GCA_020723765.1 Elusimicrobium minutum | reverse complement strand
CCCGCGAAATGCTATTCGCATTTCTTAGAAAAGCAAAAAGCGGGCGATGGGAATCGAACCCACGTTCTCTGCTTGGAAGGCAGACGTTCTACCATTGAACTACGCCCGCATAATTAAATTATATTATTTTTATATGTTGGGGTCAAATCTATTATCTTGATACCTTAAATCTGATTATCGTTCTGTATTTATTCTCATTGCCTTTAAAAAATTTCCCCGGTCCTTTTATGTATTCTTCTTCATACTCCCCTTTTATTCTATATTCGTTATCCGATATGAATTTCTTTAACTTTTCGACACTCTCGTTAATTTTAGAATAAGGCCCAATGTGTAAAATTTCGGCCACATCTCCATACTCCCAGAGTTCGCTTCTTGTCCCTTCTTCGATAATTTTCAAATTGGGTTTTATAGTCAAAGCGTAACTTCCGACAAAAGCTTTATCGGCGTCTTTGGGATCCTGCCATCGGCTTTTTAGCACCTGGTCTTGCATAGGATCTTTAACCCTGGAGGCGATTTTGTATAGTTTTTTAATTTCGGAAGCTTTCAAAACATTACCGTGAAAACCTCTATAATTGATAATAAGAACATATTGATTCGGTTTTGAAATTATTTGCGGATTTTTAAGAGAATCGAATCTTTTAAGGTAAGCTTCTTCGCATGAATATTTAACCGCAAGACTCGTTAAAACAATTAATATAATTAAACATCCGATAATCCCCTTTAACTTCCCCATATCCGCCCCTGACCCTTCAATTATAGGATAGCAGAAATATCTCGTTTTTTCAATACTCGCCCTAAATGCTTTCAATAACCGAAAAAATATAATACAATAGATTAAGGATGTAATATTAATTTTAAGGAGATTATATGAAAACCATCGTATCGAAAAAAAACGAAATAATTAAAAAAACCGCTTTAAGATGCAGAGAAAAGAACATAATAATACCGACTTTTAAACAAATGAAAAATCCGTCTCTGATTCCGGATAAAATAAAAAAAGAGCTTAAAAAAGTGGGTTTATGGGATGTAAAACCGGTAAATTTATTTAGAATAAACTGGCACAACGATCCCAAAACCGGACTTTACGGCAACGTTAACTTTTTGGAGCTCCCGAAAGAAATAACCGGAGTAAAAGCCAGAATTGTGGCTCTTGTCGGAAAATACTTTCCTACCGGCGCTCATAAGGTTGGAGCTGCGTTTGGGTGCCTTGTTCCGAGGCTTGTAAACGGGGAGTTCGACCCGACCGCGCAAAAAGCGGTATGGCCTTCCACAGGCAACTACTGCAGAGGCGGGGCATTCGATTCGGCTCTTTTGGGTTGCACTTCCATAGCGATACTTCCGGAAGGAATGAGCAAAGAAAGATTCGAGTGGTTAAAGTCGGTAGGTTCGGAAATAATAGCCACGCCCGGAACCGAATCCAACGTAAAAGAGATATACGACAAATGCTGGGAGCTAAGAAAAACAAGAAACGACATAGTAATATTCAACCAATTTGAAGAATTTGGAAATTCAATGTGGCATTATCATATCACCGGCTCGGCTATGGAAGAAGTATTCAATAAAATAAAAACAAAAAAATCGAGATTATCCGCTTTCTCTTCTTCTACGGGCTCGGCCGGAACTATAGCCGCGGGAGATTACCTCAAGACATTAAATCCTTTGTTGAAAATAACCGCATGCGAGGCTCTTCAGTGTCCTACTCTATATTCCAACGGATTCGGCGAACATAGAATAGAAGGTATCGGAGACAAACACGTGCCGTGGATACATAACGTCAGAAATACCGATTTCATAGCCGCGATAGACGACGAGGCATGCATGAGCATAATAAGGCTATTTAACGAAGACGAAGGGAAAAAATATCTATCTTCTATGGGAATAAAAGAAGATTTCATCTCAAAATTAGATTTAATAGGGATATCCGGCGTATCCAACATACTTGGCGCCGTTAAGACGGCAAAATACTTAGAGTTAAACGAAGACGACGTAGTATTTACCGTTCTTACCGATTCGATGGAACTTTACGGTTCGAGAATAAAAGAGATGAGAGAAACTTACGGCAAATATACCAAAGAAAACGCCGTAAGAGATTATCATAGATACCTTATGGGACAATCCATAGATTACATAAAAGAATTAAGCTACTACGACAAAAAAGCGATACATAACCTTAAATATTTTACATGGGTTGAACAGCAGGGCAAAAACAGCGACGAACTAAGAAGATTGTGGGAGCCGGAGTTCTGGCAGGAGACTTATTCTCAAATAAACAAATGGGATAAGGACATAGAGGAGTTCAACTCTTTAGTCGGATTAAAATAATGGCTACGGAAAATTATCGCATAGTAAGATGTCCCCATTGTTCCAACGAATTCGAAGCCAAATTCTGGAGCGTGGTGAGAGGGGATATAGACATAGACCTTAAAGAGTTAATATTAAACGGCGAGTTTAATCTGTTGATGTGTCCTCATTGCGAAAAGATTTTTAAATATGAGGAAAATTTTATTTATCTCGATCCCTCGGCTGAAATACTCGCTTTCGTCATGCCGGATTATTACGAAATGAGAGAAGACCTCGTGGAAAAACTAAAAGAAGATTATCTATCGATAAAAGGCCATCTTAGCGCGGAAAAGAAACTAAACTTTGAGCCCTACTATCTTTTCGGAGTCGAACAGCTCGTAAAACTTTTAAAAAACGATACGGACATACAGGAAGAAACGGATGTAATAGAATTCATATGTTTCGAAAAAAAATTAAAAACAAAAAAAATAAATAAGATAAAAGCTCGAGAAAAAGACCTTCCTTTTATTCTTCCTTACTCCGAAAGTCTTAAAAAAGGCGACTTATTGGAACTTTTAAACGAAATTTATTCCGGCAACAAAAGACTTAAAAGAATAAAAAATTTAATGGAAGAAATAGAATCCATAGAAGACGAAATAGATTTTTTAGATGAAGATTAAACCTTTAAACGATCTAAATCTCATAGATTTTGTAAGAGAAATTAAAAAAACCGAAGCTTATCTTGTAGGCGGTTGCGTAAGAGACTGGTATCTTGGCAAAAAATGCTTCGACATAGACATTACCTTTTCCGACTATCCCTTAGATATAGCTCGAAAAGTGGCTCAAAAGTTCGATCTAAAATTGGAGGAATTTAAAAAATTTTTAACCATAAGGCTCTTATCGAAAGAAAGAAGAATAGATTTCGCCACATTTAGAAAAGAAAAATACTTAAGGCCGGCTTCTCTACCGGAAGTCGAAAAAGCCGTCTCGATAGAAGAAGACCTTAAGAGAAGAGATTTCACCATAAACGCCGTAGCCTTGAGCATAAACGAAGACTTATATCAAATAACCGACCCATTTAACGGAGTAGAAGACATAAATAAAGGTGTTATAAGAGTTTTGCATGAAAATAGCTTCGCGGACGACCCGACCAGGATATTCAGAGCCGTAAGATTTTCAAATAGGTTCGGGTGGAAGATAGATAAAGAAACGTTAAAACTTATAAAAAAACACAAAAATCGCGTATCCGATTTGTCGAAAGAAAGAATAAGAAACGAAATAATAAAAATACTTTCCGAAGAGAAATGTTTCCAAGCGCTTAAAAAAATCGAAGAATTAGATATTATTCCCAGAGATATGTTTTTCGGTTTCGACGCCGAAATAGATAACTTTAAAACGCTTGAAAAAAGATACGATTATATTTTTCAAAAAAACGGAATCGGTTTTTTCGAAAGATATAATTTCGAAAGAAAAATAAAAAAAAGCTTGGGAAAATAGCGGTTTTAAAAACTTACTCTTTTACAATGGGGTCTTTTCTTCTATCCATAAGTATCATGCTTTTCTTTTTATCTTTAAACGATTTAAGGTATTTTTTTACCTCAAACGCAATCTCCACCACTTTTCCGTAATTCGTTATGTTTCTCGTAACGTTTGTTACGGCGGCTACCGAAAGAACCACGAAAGGGAGATTCCCCGCCTCTTTTAAATTAAATTCGTTCAAAAGTTCTTCTCTTATTTTTTTAGATTCTATGTCGAATCTGTTCGTAATCTCCGCTGCGATCTCCGTCCAGTTTTCATAACCGCTTACAACCACGAAATCGTCCCCGCCGATATGGCCCGCGAAATAATCGTACGGGTGAGTTTCGTATATATCTTTAAGTATTTGGCTTAAAAGCTTTATTATCTTATCGCCGCTGACATATCCGAAAACGTCGTTATACTTTTTAAAGTTATCCATATCTATGTACATATAAACAAATACCTCGTTTTTTTCTATCTTATCCCTAACCAGCTTCTCTATCAAAGGAGCGGCCGGCATCTGAGTTAGCGGATGAAGACCCTTTACGATGTTTTGCCTAACTATCAAATTTTTTACTTTCAAAACCAACTCGTTTATATTAACCGGCTTATTAAGATAATCGTCCGCGCCTATTTCAAGGCATTGTATTTTATTAAAATCTTCCCCTCCGGTCAAAATTATAACCGGGATATAAACCGTTCTCTGGTCGTTTCTTATTTCTTTTAAAACGTCGATACCGCTTTTGCCGGGCATATTTAAATCCAAAATAATAAGCTCGGGCTGTTCTTTTAATATGTTTTTAAAAGCGTTTGTACCATTAGGCTGTTCTAAAACCATGTTTCCGTTTTTCAAGAAACTTTTTTTTATCAAGCCTCTCGTCTCTTCGCTATCGTCTATTATCATTATCTTATTCATAATCCGCTCCATGCCAGTGTGGAACATTTACCGGTTATTTCTTTTTCTTTTTTAAATATTTCTTCGATATATTTCCTATCCGCCGATTCTAAATTTATTTTTTTATCCGAATAATAATAATTTTTCAAAAGCTCGTAAAATCTGTTTTTTAAATCGGTATCTCTTATTTCGCTTCCGGGGTTTGATGTGAGAGATTTAAAAGAAAAATCAGGTTGTTTCATTTTATAAGCCCAGTATCTCGCCCTCATATCGACAGTTTCCCTCTGTATATTTTCCACCCATATTTTCCCCTTGGAACAATCGGAAAACTCGAAGTCCTTTATGGAATCTCTAAATTCTTTTTCAAAAGAAACTTCTTTGGCAAGTTTTTTTAAGGATTTGAAATCCATATCGGAATCGTTAAACTCGCTTTTTTTATAAGGCAATACCCCTATCTTATCTATATTTTGAGATAATATCGCTATAACCTTTAAATCCTCCGTTTTAATCAGCTTAAACATAACCTCAAATCCGTCTTCCTTTTTGTAAACGTTTGCGCAAACCACAGCGTCGGATTTTTCGTTTTTGGAAGAGTCGAAAACGGACAAATTGCGCTTTTTAGACAATAACTGGATTGTTTTTTCTTTTATATAATCTATTTCTGAGTCCGAAACGTCGTTTTTGGCTATGAAATCTCCGACGGTTAGCGTTTTTATATTAAACTTAAGGGACATATCCGCCAGTTCTTTTACGACCTCGCCGAGCTTATCCTCCATGCAATAAGACGGAAATGCCCCGATTATCGCTATGGTGGTGATTAAAATTATTTTTGAAATCTTCATAACTTCCTCCTCGCCGATATCGAGTCGACGATTACAATTATTATTTAATATAAGGAAGTAATGAAATACTCAAGGATATCTCAAGAAATGCTCAAATCTCAAATTTATAACCGACGCCGTGAACCGTTTTTATTTTATTACCTATTTCTTTCCCCAATTTTTTTCTTAAAGAGGATATGTGAACTTCTATAGTATGAGGATCGTTATAAAAGGCCGGGTCCATTCCCCAAACGCTTTCTATAAGGTAGTTATCGGAAAGAACCTTGTTGGGTTTATTTAAAAATACGTTTAAAAGGTCGAATTCTTTTCTCGTCAAATTTATCTTTTTTCCGTTCGACTCCACCGTTCTCGCATCAGGATCTACGGACAAGCCGAGCTTTTTGATATTCAGGTTAAAATCTTCTCCCGGATTATATCTCTTTAATACGGCGTTAATTTTAGCTATAAGAACCTTGGGAGAAAAAGGTTTTATAACGTAATCGTCCGCACCTTTTTCATAACCGGATATTATATCCTTTTCCTCTATTTCTTGGCCGGATATTATTATTACCGGCATTTTGGATATCTCCTTATCTTCTTTTATTATTTTGCAAAACGTCGAGCCGTGTATATCTTTTAAATTGGCGTCCACCACGGCGACATCGGGTTTATATTCCTTCGCTATTACTATTCCTTCGGAAGCCGATTTGGAAGGTATAGGTTTGATATCGTTTACCTCCAAATTTTTACACAAAACTTTAAGAAAATCTTCATCGTCGTCTATGACCAATACTTTTAACCCTTTAATCATACGCACCTCACCCTTTAAATAATAAAATTATACAAAATTATGGAAAAACGAATAAGTTAAAATTAACCGACCAGTCCTCTTCCCCGCCTTTTTTCGAATAAGAAAAAACTAAAGAGCTATTTTGGGACGAACACAAAGAAGCATTTAAATTTTTTCTCAATATCCCTTTATCGTTTTTAAAACCGATATATGAAATTTTTGAAAAAAACTTAATATCTTTAAAATCCATCGAAGCTCCTAATACCGGGCCTATACCGTATCTAAAATTTTCATTCAATACCGAACCGTAATCCAGATTTAACTCGGCCATAGCGAAAAAAAGCGCCTTTGAGTTTTTTATGTTCGTTTCAAAAGAAACTCCACGCGATGTTTGTACTCCTAAAAAACCGTCGTTTTCGTTTCCTCTGTTCCTTTCATACTCGTAATAACCGAATCTTATCCCCCATGAGCTTTTTTTAAACCACTTATCCACGGGATTTAAGCTTAAAACATTTACGGCGGTAAATTCTCTTAAATAAACTTTATTAAAATCTTTAAAATATCTTAATCTTATATCCCCCATAACAAGTTCCGAGTTATCTAAATAACCTTCGTTAAAATCGTTCATATCGCATAAAGAAGGCCTTAGTCTAAGCTCGTAAAAACTTTCTCCGTTTTTTCTTCCGGCTCCCGCCCCGATTAAAAACGAGTTCCTCGACCCGGTCGGCGGAGTGGGCGTTTTTATTTCCGGATTAAAAACATATCCTTTAGCGTCCACATCGTTTAGTTTTAAAAGTATCGGGTCCATCGATTTGTCCATTTCGTCCTGGGTTATTTCTCCGCTATAATGAGTAAAACTTATATAATCTACGGCCGTGTCCATTATTCTTATTTTTTTATCGTTATCTAAAGGGTCCAGAAGCTTCAGTTTTTCGGAGTTTTTTGCTATACCAAGAGAATAATCTTGTTCTTCCGAATTAAGCTCGTAAATCTTTGATTTTAATTTAGAATAAGCGGAAGGCCTATATATAAAATTATTTCGCTCTCCAAACTCTTCAACTATAGCTTTAAGCGTATCCGAAGGTATATTCCAGAATAAAAATCTGCTTTTCAAATCCGAACTCGGCCTTAATATCTCAAACAAAGGAAGCAATTGCCAGGAACAGTTCTTTGAGAAAAAATAATAAGGAAAAGAAGCTTTCCCAAGCTCCCAGCTATGCATTAAAAATCTATCTATCTCATCCTCTTTCAAATTCAAAGGATACTCCCATATATCCCGATTTTCCATATTCTGATATTCCTGTATCTTTAAATAATAAGGCATGGTTGTAAAATTACCCGGGTATTTGCCGAAAACCCCTTTTAGGGCGTAGCCCAAACCCTTATCGTCTCCGGTGGTGGCGGCGTAATTTACCGTATAATCCAGAAGAAGGGAGTTTGAGTTATTGGGATTTCTAAGTATTAAAAAAGTATGGCCGTAGAGAGTTGAAGGATTTGAAAGATACCCGTTTGCGAAAACCATCGATATTTTTTGGGGATTTAAAACTGCTTTCCATCCCTCATACTCCAAACATTTTCTTAAAGGAACTATATCTTCTTTTACCGAAAGATTTTCCCTCAGCCACCTATACCTTAAAGGAAAAGAACACTCGGGAGATTTATCGTCATCTCCTTCGTAAAAAAAGCCTATTATATGATTTATCATCTCCGACCGCGGAGAGTATTTCCCGTATTTGGAAAGGAAAAAATTCGGATTTATGTTCTGGCTTTTATATCCGGAAGAAAAAAAAGACTTTTCGTAATATAAAAGCTTAAGCCAGTAACCGTCTTCCCATAGTTTTAGGTTTTCGGCTTTTTCTAAAAGTTCGACTTGATAAGATTGTTGAATGGAAGAGAGGGAAAAAAGAAAAGGAGAAAACAAAAAAATCGGGGCTAATGTTTTAAAAGCATTAACCCCGAATCTCATATTAGAGCGCTATTTTATTTATTTCTTCGACCGCCACTTTCGCGCTGTTTGCCGAAAATATTTTAGAATAGTTATTTTTAAGCAAACTCGCAAAGGCGGGAACGTTGTTTTCATAGCCGTAGAGTTTGGCAAGGTTAGTAAGATATTCCCCGTTTCCTCTGGCCGCGTCTTTGGCTATGTCTTTATAGTTAGCTTCTATATACGATTCTCTTTGCATAGAAGCCTGTATAAGACCTTTGTTATTGCAGTTTGAAGTTCCGAACGTTATGCCGAAGGTCTGGCTTCCGGATGTTCCGTTTGTGGTAGAAGCGAGTATCTGCGGTCCGGCCTCGTTATTATTTTTGAAAAGCATGCTGCCTAATCCGCACCCGGCGCTACCGTAATCGGCCGCAAACACATAACCGCTTAAGCCGATTAATATAACCGAAGCTATTATTTTTTTCATTTAACCTCCTATTTAACTTTACCCTCTTTAGTATTGTACAAAATTAATTGAAAAAATTTAAATCTTTTTGTAAATTGTTTTTAAATTGACATATAACATAAGAGCCGAACCGATAATAAAACATGATAATAAAACTCCCTCTACCCAAACGATACCGATTCTCGAAATTATTTTTGACGAAACCGCTGATATTATAGACAAACCCAGCCACATTGAAAGAGTATTTAAACTTCCGAAGACGGTTTTGTTCCCTTCATATTTAAACATCTCCGGAATTTTTATCACCGCGGCCATAGAATATATCCTATCTAAAAGCATAAAAATCGCTATCAAAAAAACCGTAATATCTATATTTATCTTCCCCCATATGAAAATTATTAGTAAAACAAAAGACAAAAAAACGCTTATATCGAAAACGTTCCTAAATCCGAATTTTTTAATAAGTCTCCCAGCGGTAAAATTAACCATAACCTCAAATATCCCTATTATTAACAAACTCAAACTTATCTCTTTCAAATTCAAAGCGTAATGTTCTATAAACCATATGCCGCATACGGCGTAAAAACCGAAATAACACATTTTGTTTATCATGAAACCCAGATAAAAAGGCTTTACATACGGAATTTTAAAAACATCCAAATATCCGCCAAATAAACCTTTTCCTTCTATTTTTTCGCCGTTTTTTAAAGCCGAAGAAACAAAAAAACCGAAAATAAAAACCGCAACGGAAAGAACAAGAAACGGAACCGTCCAAGAATAGTTAAAAGCCATAAGCCCGCTAGCCGGAACACCGATAGCCGTGGCTAAAGGTCTTGCCGAAACCAGAACGGCTATCATATAATGGTAATAATTTTTGCTTATCCAATGATAACTCATCCACCACATAACGCTCGCTATGGCTCCGGTGGAAAAACCCGAAAGGATTCTTGAAAAAAAAGCGAAAAAAATATTATGAGAAGAAACGAATAGAATCTGAGATAAAAGTATCAAAAAAGAAGCGGAAAGCAAAACGATATAAGGCTTTATTTTAGACAATAACCACGGCCCCATAAAAACTCCGATAACCGTAAAAAAAGTGGAAACGGATATCAATTTCAAAACGAAATTCATATCGGAATAGTAATGGGATGAAATTTCTTTAGCCATCGGGGATATGGAATTATCCATCGCGGAAAAAGAAAAAATAAGAATAAACGAAAACACAAGCGCTATTTTTTCTTTCATTTTACTCCCAAAAGATTGGAAATCTTTAAAACCGTGTTTTTTTTATCCGAAAATATTCCTATGGCCGCTTTTCCGTTTAACGGCGGGTTCATAACCGCAAAACCGCTTTTAAAACCCGGCGAATCTATAAAATACTTAGACAAAGATGAAGATTTAAAAAGTTCGGTCAATTTTTTAAAAGAAACTTTCCCGCATTTATAATTTTCTCTGTATCTTAAAAAAATATTGTCGGCTTTCATAGATGAGTATCTTTTAACGAAATCCAGAGCGTAATTAAAACCGTTGTTTCTTAAATTTAACTCCATAGCCATAGGCTCGAAAGGTTTTTCCATGGTAGCGACCCAATCTATGTTAACGTATCCTTTAACGCCTTTCTTTTTTAAAAATCTGCACAATTTCAATGTATCTTTCTTAATTGATTTTGCGTTATCAATATCATTTGTCGGATAATCAAATCCTACCCATTTCCCGTCGCAAAAAACTTGCTCGTCAACGCCCACAAATTCTATTTCGTCCGATATCACCGCAAGCGAGCCGTAAACCTTTTTAATGTTAAGATAAGGCTCTATTACGACTCTCGAGCCTTTGACAAATTCGTTAACCCTGGAGATAATATCTTCCGCTTTGCCGTAAATGTTTCCAAAGCCTCCTCCGTATAAAGATTTCTTAATCATAACTTTGCTTCTATGTTTTTTTGCTATATCGGTTATTTTGGCTATTAAATCTTCCAATCTTGAAGCGTAAGCTCCGTCCACGGTTTTTATCCCTAAATCTTTCGCCATTTTTTTAAAATAAACCTTATCGTTCATTTTCAATACAAAACCGTCGGATATCGATTTTTTATCGCTTTTATTGGATTTTATACCTATCCTTTCCGAAAATTTTACGGTTTTCGGAGTTTCTATAAAAAACTCAAGTTCAAAATCTTTTTTATTTAAACTATTTAGTTTCTTTAAAGCATAATAATCTTTTAAAATAGAATCTATCAAAGAATAAGGTTTTGATTCTTTATTCAGTTTAATAATCCAATCTTCATCTTTTATACGTAATATTTTTGATGCGTAATCCACAAAACTTTTATCCGGAGAAATCGGAGTTATTATTTTATCACCAGGTGACAAAGACAAAAAAAATCTCGGAAATATTTCTTTTATTTTAGGAACGAAAACGGTTTCGTAACTCGAATCTTTAATAGGAACGACCTCGTCTATGTTAAATATCCAGATTTTAGGCATAAAACTTACCGTCGCATATGTTTATCTCTTTTATTATGTCGGGATTAAGCCCTTTTACGCTTTTAAGCGAACACAAAACAAACTCAAACTCCAACGAATTTAAAATCTTACCCGCTCTTTCTATTGATTTCTTTTTTATCTCCTCTTTAATGGAGTAATAAACGGTATCGGTTTGGTTGGGAAGATATTGTCTTTTGGAGCTTAAATCGTATATTCCGCTAAATCTCTCGAAAACATCCGGTTTTAAAATATCTTTCAAAAATTCAAGTATCTCGTCGGAAACCAAAAGATAAGAAAACATCGCTCTTTTGACCCCCGATTTTTTGGCGAAAACCATCATTTCCCTAAACCCCTCTCCGTCGTCGAAATCCGCCACAAAAGGGTCTAAATGCAAAGTGGTTAAAACGCCCAACGAATTTATCTTGGAAGCGTATTCTATTCTTTCCTTCGCCGAAAAAACGTTTTCTTTAAAATCCAATTCGTTCAAAGGCCTTATCGCCGCATTATACGAAAACTTATCCTTGTTTTTACCCATAATTTCGGCAATTTTATCGTTTCCTATACCTTTGGTGGTTATTATAATTCTCTCAACCCGGGATTTTACAAGTATATTTAAAATCTCCTCCGCCAATCCGTTTTTTACAAACTCGGGGACAAAAAAATCGGTAAACCTTGAAAGTTTTAATATCTTTATTTCCCCGGCGTAAGTCTTTTTCTTAATCTCGTCCAGAAGATCTTTTTGAGACATAAAAAGTTTCGGATTTTCAAATTCGTTGCCGTTTTCTTTAAGTTTGTCTTTTACGCTTTTTCTAAACCTCGCGTAACAATAAGGGCAATTATGGGAACACCCTACCCAGGGTTCCATATAATGATACTTTCCGTACCAGCAGGTCCCCAAACACCCTTTTTTAAAAAGTTCGAATTTTTCTTCGTTCATAACTCCTTCTTTAAAAGAATCCAGCCGTAAAAAGAGCTCTTCTTTCCAGATTTTATTATTTTAAACCCGCCGTTTTTTACGGCTTTTTCCCAGTCCTTAATTCCGGTCGGATATTCTTTTTTAAAACAAAAAATAACGTCCTCTTTTTTCTTTTCCCAGTCTTTTCCGTAATAGTTCTCGCAATCGGAAATAAGTTTTTCCCAATTTTTTTTAAGTTCTTTCCTTTCAAAATCGAAAAATATCCCGTCGTATATCAAAAACAACGAACCTTTCGTAAAAAACTTCGATATCTTCTTAAAAAATTTAGCCTTTTTGACATCGTTTAGATGATGCAAAGATTTCCTCGCAAAACCCTTATTGAATACTTCCCCGGATTTAAAAGACAAAAAATCCGATTTAAACAACTTTATATTTTTTACTCCTTTAAATTTTTTAGAGGCTTCGTTTAATTGAGCGTGCGAAATATCCACCCCTACGGCACAATCAACCTTTCTAAAAACCAATTTTAAAAAATCCCCGTTACCGCAGCCGAAATCGGCTAATTTATCCTTTTTGTTTAATTTTAATATTTTTAAAGCCTCATAGAACTCGTTTTTAGAGTCGGAATAAATATTATTATATCGTTTCGCGTATTTTTCCGATTTCCATATGTTTTTTATCATAATTAAAACAAACCGGATATCTCGCCTTTCTCGTCTATGTCTATGTTTTCCGCCGCCGGTATCTCGGGAAGCCCGGGCATTCTCATTATCTCCCCCGTAATGGGTATAATAAATCCCGCGCCGGAAGCTATTTCTATTTGCCTTACCGTAACCACGAAATCCTTCGGTCTTCCGATAAGATCGGGGTTATCCGAAAGCGATTTTTGAGTTTTGGCTATGCAAACCGCCAATTTATCAAAACCCAATTTGTATATCTTTTCCAAATCTTTTTTAGCTCTTGCTGTATAATCTATGTACTGAGCACCATACATTTTTTTTGCTATCGTTTCTATTTTTTTCTCTACGCTCCAATCCAACTCGTATAAAAACCTCGGTTTCTTTTCTTTACTCTCGGCAACCTCCGCGACTTTTTCCGCAAGTTCCAAAGCCCCTTCTCCGCCCTTACCCCAAACGTCGCTTACCACCGCATCGACTTTTAACTCTCTACATTTATCTTTTACCGCTTTAATTTCTTCCTCAGTATCAGAAGTAAACTTATTTATAGCTACCACCGGGGTGATCCCGAATTGCCTTATATTTTCTATATGTTTTTCTAAATTCTCAAGCCCTTTAATAACGCTTTCGACCGAGGGCTTGGTAATCTCTTTTATATTCATACCGCCGTGATACTTCAAAGCCCTTACCGTCGCCACCAAAACGGCGGCATCCGGGAATATGCCGGCGTATCTGGACTTGATGTCTATAAACTTTTCAGCCCCTAACTCAAAAGCAAACCCGGCCTCGGTTACCACATAATCCGAAAAGCTCATGGCCATTTTTGTAGCTATTATGGAATTGCAACCGTGAGCTATATTTGCAAACGGCCCTCCGTGTATTATCGCCGGGGTTCCCTCCGCGGTCTGAACGAGGTTTGGCATAACGGCGTCTTTAAGCAAAGCCGCCATGGCGCCGTTTGCTTTTATGTCTTTTGAAAAAATCGGTTTTTTATCGTAAGTGTATCCTATGAAAATATTCGCAAGTTTTTCTTTTAGATGTTTTAAATCTTCGCTCAAGCACAAAATAGCCATAATTTCGCTTGCCGCGGTTATATCGAAACCCGTCTCTCTCGGAACCCCGTTCATAGTTCCCCCAAGCCCAACTATGATATTCCTTAAGGACCTGTCGTTCATATCCATAACCCTTCTCCAGGTTACGGTCCTCGGGTCTATTCCTATGTTGTTTTTTTTGTTTTGAATGTTGTTATCTATCAAAGCCGCCAGAAGATTATGAGCTTTTTCTACCGCGGAAAAATCTCCGTTAAAATGAAGGTTTATATCTTCCATCGGAAGAACCTGAGACCATCCTCCTCCCGTAGCTCCCCCTTTTATCCCAAAAACAGGTCCAAGCGAAGGCTCTCTCAATGCGACGGTAGTTTTCTTGCCTATTCTGTTAAGTCCCATGGAAAGCCCTATCGAAACCGTGGTTTTGCCTTCTCCGGCCGGAGTCGGGGTTATGGCCGAGACAAGAATAAGTTTTGTTTTTTTTATTTTCTCATAGTTTATGAGGCTTATCGGAAGTTTGGCTTTATATTTCCCGTAATAAAAAAGATCGTCCTCTTTTATCCCTAAAAATCCGGCTATCTCTTTTATATGTTTTAGTTTTATTTTCTTCGCTATCTCTATATCGGTCATAATTTCCTTCCTTTATTAAATTCTCTAAAAAAATTCTTTGCTTTCTCTAATTTCTCATAAGTTCCTATATCAAACCAATAATCCGGTTTAACAGGATATCCTTTTATTTTTATATTTTTTAAGTTTCTAATATAAAAATCGAAAATCGGAAACTTATCTTCTTTCGGCATGAAACCAAAAACACTCGGCGAAATTATATGAACTCCCATAAAAGAATACATAATCTTATCCTTCACTTCTCCGTCGTGTATGTTTTTTTCGATGTTGACCCATCCGCTCAGATTCATCTCGCCATCGAAGGCCAGTTTTCTCGAGCCCTCTCTTTCCATAACGCAAAGCGTAACGTCGTTTCGATATTTCTCATGGAAATTTATCGCCGAGTTTAAATCGAAATCGGTTAAAATATCCCCGTTATGAACTATGAGATTTTCGTTTGAAACGAAATCTTTTATTTTTTTTATTCCGCCGCCCGTATCCAGAATCTCTTTCTCATACGAAAAATGAAACTTCACTCCGAAATTTTTTGATTTTAAAAACCCGATTATTTTATCCGAAAGATGGTGAAGATTTACGGCTATTTCGGTTATTCCGTTATTTTTTAATTTTATTATTATCTTCTCTAAAACATTCTCTCCGTCTATGTCTATAAGCGGTTTTGGAACGGTATCGGTCAAAGGCCTCAGCCTTGTTCCCAACCCCGCGCAAAGTATAAATCCCTTCATATGTTTAATTTTTCTAATGCGGTATGCTTGACTGTCGCTTTGACGTCCTTTAAATCCGAAAAATCTCTATACAACCTCTCGGCCATATAAACCGAACGATGCCTCCCGCCGGTACATCCGAAGGCCACATACAATTCGGTGAAATTTCTTGAAACATAATTATCCGCGGCCTGCTTAACCAGTTCTTTACAGTTTTTATAGAACCTGGAAACCTCTTCGCTTTTATCCAGAAAATCGAAAACCGCTTTGTCCCTTCCGGTAAGCTCGGCATAAGCCGGGTTTCTGCCCGGATTTGGAAGACATCTCAAATCGAAAACGAAACCTCCGTTATGCCCTTGAGTATCTTTCGGGAAACCGTCTTTGTAAGAAAAACTGTATATTCTTAAATTAAGCCCCAATTTTTTATCCGCAAACTGCCTTAAATAGCTCGATGTCGTTATCCTCTTAAAAACTTTCGTAAGCTCCGGCAATTTTATCTCAAGCTCCACATTGGACAAAAGCCACTCTAAATTTTTTATTACATAAGGAACACTTGTCAAAAAATGAGGTTTTCTTTCGTAAAACCCTCTAAGCCCATACGCACCCATCGCCTGCATAAGCCTTACGAAAACGAAGAAATAATAATATTTAAGAAAATCTTCTTTTGAAATCGCTCTTTTTATCGGCTCAAGCCCGATATAATAATCCAAAAGCTCTTTTCTGACCTCCGGCGGAATATCGGCTTTCGCGTCGTATAACAAAGAGGCCACGTCGTAAGCCAAAAACCCCTTTCTTCCGCCCTGATAATCTATAAAAAAAAGCCCGTCGTTTTTAACCATTATGTTTCTTGATTGGAAATCTCTATATAAGAAAAAATCCCTCGGAGCGGTTTTCGCAAATTCAATAAATTTTCTATAATCGTCTTCTAACTTCTGCTCGTCGAAAGGGATATTGCCTAATTTAAGGAAATAATACTTAAAATAATTCAAATCCCACATCATCGACTGCTCGTCGAACTCTTTTCTCGGATAACACCACTCCGGATTAAACTCTTTTATCCCTTCGGTCTGGAATATCGAAAGCCATTTTAACGCCGCTTTATATTTATCGACAAGCTCCCTGGGAAAAACATCGTTTTTCCTGTTTTCTTTTATAAAATCGAAAAGCGTTTTATCGCCCAAATCGCTTTCAAGATAAATCTGCTTTTTCTCGTCGTAAGCGTAAATTTCCGGAACCGGAAGTTTTTTGGAAAAAAAATGTTTTGAAAACTCCACAAAAGCTCTGTTTTCCTTTTTGTCCGGCCCGAAAACCCCGACCACGCTTCTTTTGGCGGATTTTATCCTTATTATGGCTCTTGAAGAACCGTCGGCTCTTATGTTATCCGTAGATTCTATCTCTTCGCCGAAAGTCTCTTTGAAAAGATTTTTTAAATCCTCTATATATCTCACCAAAAAACTCCGTTATTTTTTAACCTGCGTTTTTTTGGATTTTAATCCTATATGATTTAAAAACGGCTCGAAAGACAAATCTCTTCCCAAAAACTCCCTGACCTGTTTCTCCTCATCCACCGAACCGCCTTTAGACAGCACAATATCTATATATCTTTTACCCATCTCAGGGTTAAATATGCCGTTTTTCTTAAACTCTTCAAAGAAATCCGAACATATCACTTCCGACCAAAGATAGCTGTAATACCCGGCCTCATACCCACCCATAAGATGGCCAAAACTCGCCTGAGGGTGAGTTCCATCGGTCATGGGTATCAAGAAAATTTTCTTCATAAGTTTTTCGTATATCTTTGTGGTATCCACTTTGCCTTTTTTGGTATGATAAGTCATATCCAGAACGGCGAAAAACAACTGCCTTAGATAAAACAAACCGCTCGTGACGTTTTTAGCTTCTTTAATCTTTTCTATTATCGAATCCGGCAAAGGTTCTTTTGTAAGGTAATGAGAAGATATCTTTTTTAAAACCTCCGAATAATAAGCCCAATTTTCAAGCATCTCAGAAGGAACCTCCACAAAATCTCGAGCAACCGAAGTGCCCGAAAACATGGCGTATTTAGATTTGGTGAATATGTTGTGAGTCACATGTCCGAATTCGTGAAACAGGGTTACAACCTCGTCGAATTTTAAAAGCGAAGGCATATTGGCCGACGGAGGAGTGAAATTTGAAACTATCGCCGCCGCCGGAAGCCGGTAAGTTCCGTCTTTAATCTCTCTTCCTTTTACAAGCCCAAAACAAGCCGCATGTTTATACTTGCCTTCTCTGGGGAAAAGGTCGAAATAAAAATAAGCCACGGTATTGCCGCTTAAATCTTTAACTTCGTAGGTTCTCACATCCTCGTGCCACTTTTCAAGAGGAGCCGAAACGAACTTAACCGAAAACACTTTTTCAAATATCTCAAACATGCCGGAGGTAACGGTTTCGAGAGGAAAATACTCTCTGATTTTTTCATGGTCCAGAGTATATTTTTCTTTCTTTAAAAGATTGGAATAAAATCTCCACTGCCAATTATAAAGAGTTTTGTCCTCAATCCCCATCTTTTTATTCCTCATCTCCGTAAGTATCTTAAGCTCTTTCTTACCCTTTTTCTTAACCTCTTTATAAAGCTTAGTTAAAAACTCCATTACGTTTTTGGAATTTTTAGCCATCCTGTCTTCAAGCACATAATCCGCAAAAGTTTCATACCCCAAAAGTTTTGCTATTTTCTTTCTTATTTTTATGGCTTCTTCCATAAGCTCTACGTTTTTAGGATAGCACCTGTTGTTAAATTTTATCTCCAACCTTTTTCTCGCCTCGTCGTTTTCGGCGTTATCCATAAACGGCATATAATCCGGATAATCGGTAGTTATTATATACTTTCCGTTTTCGTTTTTCTTTAATCTCTTAATGAAATTCTCATCAAGACCCTTTAACTCCTCTTCTCCCGCTTCTATAAAATCCTTTGTTTCCCTTAAATTTTTAGCGAACTCAAGCTCTATCCCCACAAGCTTTTTAAGAAGCTTTTTTACCTTTTTTCTCGTTTTCTCGTCCCCGTAAAGACCGTTTTGTTTAAAAGCGAAAAGTATTTTATCCAGCAATCTTTTATCCGTCTCGTTTAAATTTTCTTTTTTCTTAGAATACGCCGATATCGCTTCGAATATGTCTTCTCTCGTAAAAATATCCACCGAGTACTGGCTGATTTTAAGCTCGGCTTCGCTTGCTAATTTCCTGACCTCGGAATCCGAAGAAACATAAGCCAGAAATATGGGAATATTAACATCCGAATTAAAATCCGCCAGTGCGGACTCGAAAGCTTTTACGGTATTGTCGAAATTCCTGTCTTTTTCCGGTATTTTTAATATATCGGAAATCTTCAACTCAAAATTTTTAATGCTTAAATCCGCTATTTTTGAAAGTTCTTCTTTGGTATAGTTAAATTTGGGCGTCATAATAACCTCCGATTATCTTATTTTAAATTATTTGCGCCGATAAATCAAATTAGCGATAGACCGGATTAACGACCGAAGGATTTAAGATATTCGGATATCTCCTCCGATATGTCGGGTTCCCCCGGTTCGTAACAAACAAGACTCTTTTCCGAAAGAGCCCTTAAGAATTCTATGTCTTTATCGCTTATGGAATTTTCTCTATTTTTATAATAAGGTTTTACCGCATAAACCAAATGAAAATCTATTTCGCAAGGATCTTTTAATCTCCTAAACTCATCCCATATAAAATCCTCTATTATAGGGTCTTTATTTTTTAACAATACTCCAAACCATAAACGATTTTTTTTATCTTTTATCCACTTTTCTTTTATTTTTTTATAAACTTCAGATCCTACCGATATATTTGCGCTATCTATGATATCTTCGAGAAGCCCGTTATAAGAATCATCGTTTTCGAAAATCGATTTATTAATAAAAAAATCCGCGTAATACTTTCTATCGGAATTTATAATATTATAAACGCATCTCCTCGCCTCCTCACGCAAATATTCGTTTTGATGAGAATTAAATCTCGCGACTTCCTCAAAATATTTTTTTTCGGGTTTGACGCAAATATCTTTTAGCCTCAAAAGCTTTTTCGAATCCTCTCTATCCAAAACGGTCTTTCCGTCTTTTATTATCTGTTCCAATACAAACCGCGACCCGTCATACGAGTATATCTCTTCTCTGTTTTTTTCTTCGATAGGCGGGTGACTCGATATATCTTCTATATTTATGTTTACCACCACTTCTCTATACCCGTTATCTCTCAAATCTCCTTCGGTTATTACGCTTTTCTCTATATAATTGCTTGAACTATCGCATCCGTCGGCGCTGATATGACTATAAGAAGGAAAACTTCCCAGTAGGATTACGTCTTTCCCATCCACGTCTATTTTATACAAACCGGCTGATTTATAAAAACTATCCTCTCCCGAGTTTTCAATTAAAATAAACGACTCTCCGTCTTTTAAATTAAAAGTTTTTATTCTAAAATCTTCATCCGTTCCATGAGAAACAAAAACGATTTTTTTCGACTCGGGGAAATAAACACCGGCTATCTTTTGTTTTTTATCTTCGCCGTCTTCAAAATAAAATTTTCTATCTATATCCCTCTCCGCCATAAAAACATAAAATAGAGATTTCTTTTCTTTCATTTTTTTAAACTCGAAATTTTCCAAATAATTTATTCCCCTAATCCTGCTCTCCGCGGATAAGGCGTTTAAAAAAATTTGAAGAGAATCGGAATTGTTAATTTCCGAAACGACGACTCCGTATTCTCCGTATCTCTTTTCATCGTCGCATAATTTTTTGTCTTTCATATATTTATACAATTCGGAATAATAACCATACCCGTATTCTTTTTTTACAAATCTTTTTATGCTTTCACATGTCTTGCGCGTATCCGAGCTTTTCGCTATCAGATCCGGAAGCAAAGAATAAGCGACTTCTTTATCTCTCAACATAATATCGAGAGATATGTTTGAAAGTTCTCCGGAAGAAAAGAAAACCGACGAAAAAAAATCGAAGTATTCTTTCGGCACGCTCCCGCCGAAAACATTCAAAAACATAAGTATGCCTTTTTTCTTTTCCGGATTTTCGGTTTTTTTATACTCGTCGATAAGATAATTAAAATCGACATCCAATAACATCATATATTTAAAAATTTCTCCCCTTCTATCGCCGTACTCCAAATCGTCCGTTAACTTTCTAAAAAGAAGGTCTTTTCTATAAGAAGCTGTAAAAAGCCTATCTATAATTTTTTTTCTTAAAGCGTAATCGTCTTTAAGATAATCCATAATATCGTATAAAAGATCTTTTACGCGGTTATCGTTTTCTTTGAAAAGAAGCTTATCCACTACTGAGCTCTTGTCCGCCTTGTCAAAGTTCGGGAAATTATCTTTAATATATTTTTTGGAATAATCGAAAAATTCCATAAAATCTTCCAGATTGCTCATTTTTAATCTCCGCAAATTTTCGGCGAAATACCTTCCTATCAAATCTCTTTGTTCTTCGGTAAAATTTTCTTTAAATAAAGATTTTCCGAGCCCTAACCCCATGATGTAGCCGACATAATAACTTCCGGTCATCTTTGAAAGGCTCTCCGCCGTTTGACGATCAAGCGACAGGCTTAAAGTCAAAAAAGACAGGATTGCAAAATTTTTTTTATCGTAAGAATTATAAAATACGGCTTTTACATTCCAGCCGTCGTCAAAAATGATATCCGCCGAATCCGGATTAAAATTTTCTTTCTCGACGCTTGCGATTATTTTATAACTATTCGGTCCGGGACTGTAAACGACATCGCAAACGCCTTTTTTGTTTTTAAATCTGGTAAAACATAAATATACCGCGGAATTGGAAACATTATAACCCGCCAAACATTTTACACTTTCAACCCGGGTATTATAATAACTATTAAGATATTCTTCGTAGCCTTTTCTCAAATCTCCGCTCAATTTAATCTTATTTTTATCGCTGTCGTAGTAAGCGTTTTTGTTATTATATTTGCTAAATATGGAAAAAGTTTTTTTATAAGGCCAAATAACCATATAATTATCATAATCAGAAAGATAGATTTCCTTATCCCCTATTTTTACTGTTATATTTTTCATATCTAAAAAATATGCCAAAGCGGGGTTATTAAAATCGGCGAGGAAAAACCACAATCCTCCCTTCATATCCCATATTACTATGGCATCTCTTAGAATCTCTTTTTCTTTTCTTTGAAGAGAAAAGACGACAAATTTTGAATAAGCCCATATCTTATTTACATCCCACCCGTACAACAAATCGATTCTTATTTCCTTAAATTCTTTATCGGAATTAGATTTGACTCTTATTTTTGTCGTCTCATATTCGGATTTTACGCCTATCGTACCCTGACACCCCTCAAAATAAATAAAACCCTCTTCCGGATTATTATAAATTCTTTTTGTCATCGGATACTCCGACACTCCCCCAAAATCGGAAATCCCTTTCTCCACTTTGAAAGCAGAATCATAGACTACGTAATTTTTGTCTTTAATCGAACTTATGTCTAAATTTTGGCAATTATAAGAAGGATATGCCGAGAATAGAAACATACACGAAAAAAGCCGTAAAATTAACCCCATAGTTTAATTATATAAAAAACTTATCTTTTACTAAAATAGATTCCCTCACTATACCACCCGGAAATATTTATAACCTTTTTCCTCATTCACCCATCAATCATCTCGATTTATCCGCATCTTTCAAATCATCCGATTACTCTAACTCTTCCACCCCCGCCAGGTTATATTTGCTTTTATACTTAAAAGTTTGCTAAAATTATTATACTATGACAGTAAATTGTTATGATATTGTAATTATTCTTGATCCTAAATTAACGGAAAACAACGTTAAGGATCTTATAACCAAATCCAAAAAGGTTATCTCCTCGGCCGGCGGAGAAATACTTACCGAGGACAACTGGGGAATAAGAAAGATTTCCCATCCGATAAAAAGAAACAGAGACGGGTTTTATTATTTCATGAAAGCCAAACTAAACGGCGATAAGATAAACGAAATAAAATACAACATAAAAGTAATGGAAGGAATATTGAGAATAAACCTTATAAAATCTCTCGTAGAAGTGGTAAAATAAGATGGCTTCAAAATTTCCTTACCAGAATCAAGTAATAATAACCGGGCGGTTGGTTAGAGACCCGGAGTTCAGGTCCACTCAGAAAGGGACTACCGTTTGTTTTTTCGACATAGCCTCCAACAGGCGCTACAAAGACCAGGCCACCGGCGAATGGAAAGACGACACCACGTTCGTACCCGTAAACGCCTGGGGACAGATAGCCGACAGATGCAAGGATAAAATAAAAAAAGGAACCCCCGTCTATATAGAGGGGAGACTTGCCGCGTCGGAATACACCAACAAAGAAGGCAACAAAGTAAGAAGGCTTAAGATTGTAGTCAATAAAATTCAAATACTCGAAACTACAAAAGAAGATTCCAAATCAGAATCCGACGCCATAGAAAGCGAAAATACGGACAAGGCCTCGGAATCCGACGAAGAGATACCGTTTTAAAAGGAGAAGTTTATGGAACAGACAAATACACCCAAAGAAAACACAAACCAGCCCGCAAGAAGGCAGGGTTACGGGAGAAAACCTCTTCCCAAAAAGAAACAGTGCAGATTTTGCATAGAGAAGATAAAAGAAATAGACTGGAGACAACCCCAGCTTTTAAAAATGTTCACAACCGATACGGGAAGAATTATCCCGAGAAAAATAACCGGCGTATGCGCAAAACACCAGAGGCAGCTGGCAAGAGCCATTAAAATAAACAGAAACTTGGGGCTTATGCCTTATACCACAATGATGAGAAAATAACCGGAGGAATTTATGAAGGTAATCTTAAAGAAAGACTACATACATTTGGGAAGGGAAGGCGAGATAAAAGAAGTAAAAGACGGATATGCCAGAAACTTTTTAATACCGAACGGCATAGCCGCTTTAGCCACCGAAGGCGCCATAAAAGCCCTTAAAACAAGCGAAGAGCGAAGGAAAAAGAAACAGGAACAGAAAAACAAGGCTTTACAGGAAATGGCATCCAAAATTTCTCAAGTTACTCTTTCTTTTACCAGAACCAAAAACGAAGAAGGGCAGATGTTCGGCTCGGTCGCAAAAAGCGACATAATAAAAGCTTTGAAAGCGGTAAACATAGAATTAGACAAAGAGCAGATAGTTTTAAAAACTCCGCTAAAAGAATTTGGAAGTTTTGAGATAGAAGTAAATCTTTCTATAGACATAAAAGCTAAATTTAAAGTAAACATAACCGCTTCTTAATTCTTAAAACTTATACATAATAAAACTTAACGCTAAAAACCGGGAAATCCTTTTTCTTCGGGGCATATATGATAAACAAGACTTATCCCAACTCCATAGAAGCCGAGATGGCGGTTTTGGGAACGATGCTTGTAAACAAGGACTCCATAGAAACCATACTCGAAATACTAAAACCCGAACATTTTTATTTAGACTCCCACAAAACGATATTCGAAGTCATAGCCAAACTAAAAGACTCCAAAAAAAACATAGACGTGGTAATAATCTCCGAAGAGTTAAAGAAACTTAACAAATTGGACGACATAGGCGGAATGAGATACCTTACAGACTTGATAGAAAAGGTCTCCTCCCCGGCTCACGCAAAAGAATACGCGGAGATAGTAAAAGAAAAATACATTTTAAGGGAACTTATAACCACATCCACAAAAATAATTGAAAACGCATACGACTCTTCTCAGGAGTTGGACAGAATACTGGACCAGGCTCAAAAAGGGATATTCGAGGTATCCCAAAAAAACGTAAGGCACTCTTTTCTCCCCCCTCAGGAGCTTGTCCAGAACTACTTAAAAATAATACAGGAAGCCTATAAGATAAAAAAGCCGATAACCGGAATCCCCTCGGGATTTTCCAAATTAGATTTCAAAACCGGGGGATTTCAAAACTCCGAATTTATAATAATAGCCGCAAGGCCTTCTCAAGGGAAAACCGCATTCGCTTTAAACATAGCCTACAACGTGGCGGTTTCAAAAAAGATACCCGTGATATTCTTCTCTCTTGAAATGGACAAATACAGCCTTGTAAACAGGCTCATAGCATCCGCCATAAAATACGACTCATCCGCGATTAGAAGAGGCGCTTTTCCAAACGACAAATGGCCGGACATAACCACCGAAGCCCAAAAGATATACGAAGCAAGCCTCTGGATAGACGACACCCCCGGCTTAAACATAATGGACATAAGAGCAAGAGCCAGAAAACTGATTTTAGACATTCAATCCAAAAACCCGGAAATAGATAAATTCTTAATAGTAATAGACTACCTGCAGCTCATAAGAGGCGTCGGAAGACCCGAGTCCAGACAACAGGAAGTAAGCGAAATATCGAGATTATTAAAGGATATGGCGAGAAGCTTGCAGGTCCCCGTCATAGCGCTTTCCCAGTTAAACCGAAGAACCGAGGACAGAACCAGAGAAGGAAACCGTCCTCAACTATCTGATTTAAGAGAATCCGGCTCTCTGGAGCAAGACGCGGATGTGGTAATGATGATACACAGAGATTATTACTACACAAAAGACGAAACCAAACGAAACGACGCGGACATAATAGTCGCCAAAAACAGAAACGGGGCCGTAGGCGACGTACAACTGTTGTTCTATCCCGAATGGACCAAATTCGCAGACCCGCTTCCAAAGACCGAAAACATCATCGACGAAGAAGAAATCCCGCTGTAATTTGACAAAAAAAATAAAAATAAATAAAATTTTATTAGGTTCTCTTAAATTATAGATTTTTAGCGCAACCTATGAAATCGTTAGGGTTACCCTATGAAATCTGGTTTCATTTAATA
>DYIF01000008.1:0-52215 GCA_020723765.1 Elusimicrobium minutum | reverse complement strand
CCCTATGAAATCTGGTTTCATTTAATAAATCCAAATGTATGGGCTGTCAGTCAGGAGTTAGGGTTGCCCTATGAAATCTGGTTTCATTTAATAGGCTTTGTGCGGAGATATAGGTCACTCCGGTTAGGGTTGCCCTATGAAATCTGGTTTCATTTAATACCAACCGAAAGCGTTAGCTTGTATAGCCCGTTAGGGTTGCCCTATGAAATCTGGTTTCATTTAATGCCGAAGCCAGAGAGAAAACTTTCCCCGCTGTTAGGGTTGCCCTATGAAATCTGGTTTCATTTAATATATAAAAAAATATACATTATGAAATCGGATTAAAAAATTTAAAAAAATTAAGCCGGATTTCAAAAAAATCTATCTAAAATTGTGATTTTTTAAAAAAATTTATAGGGCGACTCTAATAAGAGTATTTCGCAAAATGCCGGTTTTCCGGTACTTATTCAAGGCAATCGAATAAAGTCGGTTGTTCTAACTCCACTTTGGATTTGCCGTAGTAGTTTTTTATCATACCGAACTGCTTGTCGGTTATAAAAAATATGGTTATATGTCCGTTATCCGGGACTTTAAACTTTAAATTTTCGGATATCGATATCGCTTTTTCTTTGCTTTGGCAGTAGTATGTGTAAATTGAAAGCTGTAGTTTTGTAAAACCGGAACTTATAAGATTTTTTCTAAAATTATTCGCTATTTTTCTCTGCTGTTTTGTTAGGGTCGGAAGATCGAAAGCTACCATTATCCACATAGATTTATAAGGCGAATTCATAAATAAGGTATAAGTATTTTTTTAATGTTTTTATTTAAGTAATTTATATAACTCATAACATATCTTTGAGATATGTTTAATATGTTTAACATCTCTCCGTTATAATCGAATTCTTTATCTATTATGCCCACCAGTATTTTTTTCGTTTCGGAATTTAAACTATTATGCTCTTTTATCTTATCGTAGTTTTCCTTTATATAAAAATCCACAAAAGGCCTTAACGGCTCCATTAAATCGTCTACAAGGCAAAAATAGTTATGTTTATGGCTATGAAAAATTCCCAAAGCGGGATTTAACCCCGCGCCGACTACCGCTCTTGCCACATTGCTTCTAAGTACCGCATAAGCGTAGTTAAGAGAAGAGTTTATTATGTCGTTAGATTCGCTATCTCTTTTAAAATTATCGAATAAACTTTGGAAATAAACCCTCGATGCCGATGCCTCTCTGTTTGTGGAATCCCCGGATTTGACCTCGTTAGAGTATTTCTTTAATATCTCCGCCTCGTTTTTTTTATTTAAACTGAAAAGAACCTTATACTGGTTTGTTATTTTGGCTTCTATTATCTGTTTCCATGCTTTTTTCAACATAGGTTTTGAAACGTTTATTTGAATTTGTATTCTGTTGCCGTATTCGGTGTGTTTAAAACATTGAATTAACATACCGCAAGGGTTATGGGCTCTATCGCATATTATAAGCGGTATGTTATATTCTATAAGCTTTTGGACCAAAACCCCGCTTATGTTAATAGAATAAGAGTGTATTATTATCGAGTTTATGTCCGAAAAATGAACTCTCAGTTTTTCTTCGCTATCTTTTAAAGCTACGAAGTTTTCCTGGCTACATATTATCTTATAATCCTCTCCCGATATATCTATTATTCTCCACATTTATATCCCCCAATATTTTAGACCTGTATCTTATTGCTCCCAACGAGGTTAATATTATTTTTCTAGGTTTATAATATTCCATATTAGAAACAAAGAAATCATCATCTGGTTGTGTTTCGCCCCTATTTATATTTATAAACCATATTCTTATCTGATTATATTTCCCTTTATAATAATTTGAAGTTTCCGTGAAAGTTGTAATCTTTACAAAAACTCTGTTACCTACGGCGTTTGAGGTTTTATTTTTTAAAGCGGTTTTATCCTCCGATACATCCAATTCCAACACATCACCTCTATATATTCTTTCAAACAATTTAAAACCTTTTCTCGCATACTCCGGCTTATAATTCGGGTTCATAGCGTTTATTTTTCTTATTATCTCTCCGCATAGTTTTCCTTTTTCGTCGTGGTATAAATCTATACACAAATTATCTCCCGTATCGTAACCGCATCCGGATTTTTCTTTTGTCGGCTCTTTTATGATATAGAATTTGTCTTTTTCTTTATTAGGCGAGAAATCGTAATATATTCCGCCCGTAATTTCAAGAGCTTTAATCATTATTCTTTTATTTGTAATATCATATGTTTTCTTGCCTTCTTGTTTTGCCTTTTCATCTTCTTCTTTTAATATTTTTTCGGCTTTATCGATATTAGATTTAATTCTTTTAAATACCGAAACATTACTTTCAAGCATCTTTTTTAACTCAATATTTATGGAATTTTCTATTTCTTTTTTGCCCCTCATTAGCTTTTTTTCTATTTTATCTATGCTATCTTCGTTAATGCTTGAAACTTTTTTCTTGGAAACCAAAAAATACTTGTCGTTTACAAGATATATTTTGTAAAAAGTGTCTTTTATAAGCCGGCCATTTTTATCGTGGTCGTGTTTAATTGAAACCACAAAATTCCTCGCTTCTTCTTTAACCATCTTAGAAAAACCCTCGGCCGTCATATTATGAGGCGGCTTTAAAATTTTTGAAAGCCAGTTTTTCGCGTTGAAATCTATATCGTATCCCTTTGCCGATAATTTATTTAAAAGATTGGAGTATCCTCTTGTCGCGTAAGCCAAAGCCACGGCATCCACCGCGTGATGCCTTTGGTCCATTCTAAATTTCATATTTAAAGAAGATATTTTTTCAAATTCTTCTTTTTCCTCTTCATAAAGGCCTTCTTTTATGTAGGGAATTAAAACCCGATTCAAATCCCACGCCAAACGAAGCTGAGCCGTTAAACCGCCCTTGTACGGGATAACGCTTGTCTTTTTATCAAAAAGACAGGATAGATATCTCTGAGCGGATTTGGATATGTAACTCGTATCGGTTTCAAACCTTTTTTTAATTGGTATGTTTTTTATAAACTCCTCAAAAGTTCCTTCCATAAATCTCCATTTTTTGGCTTTCATTCCTTTTGTGATATCCAGATAACCCAGTATATTGCTCCACCTTTCGCTATCTTTTGAGAATATGTTGTAAGGCGGATTTTGACCCTTTGTCTCATTGCAGGCATTATGAGAAAGAACCAGATTATTTCTGGAATTATCCAGACTTTGGGATATGGGGAATATATGGTCTATATCCACTCTCGAATTATATATATCGTCCGCGGTAATAATTTGTCCGCAGTAAGGACATTTTTTTTCTTGTTCTTCAAATAACTGAAATTTTAAAAAACCGTTATTTATCTGTTCGTGTCCCTTTAGATACTTTTCATATATGTCTTTTCTCGTTTTCTCGTTGTTGTTTTGTTCTCTCGATATTTTATCTCTCTCCTCCGCGCTTTTTTTAAGCTCCCTCGCCACTTCCAAACTTATTTCTTTAGGTTTCTTCCCCGTCGCCTCTATTATTTCGTTAACAAGCTTTCTCAATTCATTCAAGGTTTGATGAACGACCGGATTTGCTATTCTTCCAAATTTTTCTTCGTCTTTCGCTATATTCGGTTTCTTATAATTTTTATCTTTAAACTTTTCATGCAAAGCTTTACATATTACCGGCTGAGTTAAATCGTCCAAAACTTCCCCGTAATAAGGAAGTTTTTCGTATGTTTTGGCATCTTTAATTTTAATTTTGCCGTCCTCTACGGCTTTATCTATCGCTTCGGTAAAAGACAACCCCTGTTTTATGTATTCCGTCAGTACTTTGGTGGCCGTTTTGCCTATAGGAGAATAGCCCGAAGGCATTTCTATTTCTCTCACCGATTTTGAAATTTCTTCTTCGCTCATTTCATACTTTTCTTTTAATATTTTTTTTAAAGAATGGTCGTCCGGAGCGGATATCCAGTCGTAAAAAAAAGAATCTTTTTGTTCCTCGTTAAATCTCTTCCAGAAATCCGTATTTTCCAAGGTTATATTTTTATATCCTTTTATCTCTTGATTCTTTTTATCTCTTCCCTGCAATATAATCTCGGTTTTTTGGGGAAGTTTAAGCAATTTGATTATTTTATTGGGAGTTATGCTTTTTTCTTTTTTAAGTTCGTTAAATATTTTTTCTTTTTCTTCTTTGTTAAATTCTCTTTCTTTGTAACTTTTTATCTCGTCTATTTCTATAACCGGCTCGAAAACTCTCGAGTTATTTATGGCTTCCCATAATCTTCTTTCCTCGGACAAAGGATGGGCTTTTGGAAGCTTTTTTTCGTTAGGGAAATATGGGCAATGCCCAGGCTCAGGGATAATTTTGTCGTATTCAAAATTTAATATTTCTTTTATTTTTTCAATATAATCGTCGGTTAATATTTGAGGATAAAAACTTTTTTGTTTTTTTAAAATTTCATCCAGCTCGGTTAAAATCAAATCTCTTGTCGGTATAAACTCTACCGCGTTAGACCTGTTTCTTATTTTCCCCAAATTGCCTAATTTTTTGCCTTCTATTTTTTCTTTGTATATCAACTCTCCGTAAGTTCTGTATTTTTTATCTTTTATTATTTTAAAAGAATTATCCGCTTTAGCCTGCATCTCTTTATTTTCTTTTTTCTTGTTTTCGTCGAAATCCTCAAATGTCCTGAGAGAAGCGGTTCCCCTATGATTTGCCAGGTGATAAATTACATAACCTAACTCCATTAAACTCAGTTTCTCGTTTAACGCTTTATACCTTAAAATATAAACGTTTTGAAACAAAACCTCTTTGGGGAACCTTTTTTGCGAAGTATCTCCGTTAAGCGGGTCTTCTTTTTCCAATTTATCCGGAGCTTTTAAAGAAAGTCCCTTTTCGGAAAGTAACTTCCATAGTTTAAACAATCTCTCTCTTTTATGTCTATGAGAATTTCTCTGTAATCTCTTAAGTCGTCTTTCCTCTCCACCTTCCGAAGGTTTAAAAATCCTCGAACCGGCCAAAACGATTTCATCCGGAGTTTCATCATTTTTTAAAGATAGGATACAAAAACCTATCGAACCTACTCCCAAATCAAGCCCCAATCTATAATCTTTACTTCCTATTTTCTCCTTTATATTATTATAAAATTTCTCGGTTTCGCTCCCCATATCTTCCTCCTTAAATCTCAAATAATATTGTATAAAATAATTTGTCCAACAAACCCACCTTCATCCTTCTATTCGACAAAATGAGCCGATCGGTCAAAATTGTCGTATTAACTAGTAGGGTTTTTAATGTTTTTCATTTACGAAATTAAATTGCGACAAAAAACGACGATCGGCTAAAATTGTCGAAAAAAGACGATTAAAATATTTTTTAAAATTAAACGACAAATCAAAAAAATCGTTCGGTTAATAACTCTTACCTTTATTTGGTAAAATTATTTTATGGATAAAATATTGAGGCCCAACTGGGTTGAGATAAATTTAAATTCGCTTGAAAAAAATCTGATAAAAATAAGAAAAATAATCAAAAACAAAAAAATAACATTCGTCGTAAAAGCAAACGCTTACGGCCACGGAATAATAGAAGTTTCAAAATTCGCTCAAAAGAAAAAGCTTTGCGATTATCTCGGGGTATCCTCAATAGAAGAAGGGATAATTTTAAGAGAAAACGGAATAAAAATTCCGATACTCGTTTTAGGCGGGATTTATCCTTTTTCCAATTTTAAATATCTTTATCATTACAATCTTACTCCGACGATATCAAGCCTTGTCGCAATGGACGAGCTTATAAAATACTCGAAAAAAATAAATCTTCCTATAAACGTCCATTTGAAACTGGAAACCGGAATGAACAGGATAGGCGCCGGGGAAAATTCAATGCTAAAAATGGTAGATAGAATTCAAAATAACAAGCTTGTAAAACTCGAAGGAATTTATTCTCATCTTTCATCCGCAGACACGGATAAGGATTACACTTTAAATCAGATAAAGCTTTACAACGAAGCTGTATCCAAAATAAAAGGGATAAATTTTATAAGACATATAGCAAACTCGTTTGCGACGGTCAATTTCCCCTCCTCTCATATGGATATGGTAAGATGCGGGCTATCCGCTTACGGCGGTATGCCGGGGTTTGAGGAGGTATTGAGCTGGAAAACCAGAATAGTTTTTATAAAATATTTGAAAAAGGGAAGTTATATAAGTTATTCCAAAACTTTTAAAACAAACAGAAAAACGAAGGTTGCGACGATACCTTTGGGCTATGGAGACGGTTATTTAAGGGCTTTGTCGAATAAAGCCGATGTTATAATAAACGGTAAAAAAGCTAAAATTATAGGTAATGTTACCATGGATATGTGTATGGTAGATGTCACAGATATAAACTCCAAAGTCGGAGACGAGGTAACCGTGTTGGGTAAAAGCGAAAATGAAAGAATATCGGCTTTAGACCTTGCGAATAAAGCAGAAACCATTGCGTATGAAATTACCACTTTGATAACTCAAAGGGTCCCGAGAGTTTATTTATATAAAGGTAAAAACAAATGAATCCGATATCCAGATTGGGAGAAATATCCATTAAAATAGCCCTGCATTTAGGCCGAACCTTTTTCATGGTTAAAAACGTTTTATTCTGGCTTTTTCATTCCAAACTTGAAAAAAACGAGATATTTAAACAAACGGTAAGGATAGGCGTAGATTCGTTGGGAGTCACCACGCTTACGAGTTTATTTACCGGTATGGTCCTTGCGCTTCAAAGCGGTTATACTTCCAAAAATCTTTTCAACGAACCGCTTTATGTAGGGACTGTGGTGGGATTTTCGCTGGTTAAAGAGCTGGCTCCCGTATTAACCGCAATAGTAGTTTCGGGAAGGGCGGGGTCCAGCGTAACCGCGGAGATAGGAACAATGGCCGTAACCGAACAGATAGACGCTTTATATACTTTGGGAACAAACCCTTCCACATACCTTTTAATACCGAGGTATTTCGCTTTTATAATAGCCCTGCCGATATTGACGGTTTTTGCTAACATAGTCGGAATATTCGGCGGTTTTTTGGTAAGCTCAATAAAGCTTTCAATTCCTTCCTCGGTTTATTTCGACGATATACTTCAGTTTATGGAAGTTAAAAATTTTATGCACGGTTTTATTAAAACATTTTTCTTCGCTTTTACAATAGCTACGGTTTCATGCTACAAAGGGCTTTATACCGAGGGCGGGGCGGAAGGGGTAGGAAGGGCGACTACAAACTCGGTGGTTTTATCGATGATTTTGATACTCGCTATAGATTATTTTGTAAGTTCGTTTTTGGTCTTAATAGGTATAACATAATGATAGAAGTTAAAAACTTAACAAAGATATACGACTCGAAAAAGGTTCTAAACGACATATCGGTCGATATTGAAAACGGAGAAATATTTACTATAATGGGGCCTTCGGGCACGGGAAAATCCACTTTTATAAAATCGGTCATAAGGCTGATAGAGCCGGAGTCCGGAAGCATAATAGTAGACGGAAAGGACATACTAAAAGCGAAATCGGAGTTTGAGATACAAAACGTAAGAAAAAACTTCGGTTATCTTTTCCAGGAAGGAGCGTTATTCGATTCGTTAAACGTCTGGGAAAACGTAACCTTCGGATTGAAATATTTAACGGACATACCTAAAGAAAAATATATCCGGATAGCCAAAGACAAATTAAAACTTGTGGGCCTTGAAAACATAGAATATAAAAAAATAAACGAATTATCCGGCGGAATGAAAAAAAGAGTAGCGCTTGCAAGAGCCATAGCTCATAACCCGAAATACATACTTTACGACGAACCCACAACCGGCCTTGATCCGATAAGCTCGGACATAATAATAAACCTCATAAAAGAAATGGCCGAAAAATTAAAAATAACCTCTATAGTCGTAACTCACGACGTCAAATTGGCTTTAACGATATCCACAAGAATCGGAATGCTTTTTAACGGGAAATTCATAGAAGTAAATACTCCGGAAAAGATAAAGGAAAGCTCGATTAAAGAAGTAAAAGATTTTATAGAAACGTCTTTCATAGAATCAAAATGATTTTTAAATGGTAAAATATTTATTATGAAAAACGAGTTAAAGGTGGGATTCTTCGTTCTTGCGGGGATTATAATACTGGGGTTTTCGCTTTTTATGCTTGGAGATTTTTCGTTTGAAAAAAGATACCCCATAAGAGTCGTATTCGACGATGTCGGCGGACTTGCCAACAAATCGAACGTTAAGCTAAACGGGGTGGAGGTCGGCAAAATAAAGGATATATGGATTACGGATTCCAAGGTAATAGCCGAGGTATTGATAAAAGAAAGCGTTAAGATTTATAAAAACTCCAAATTCTACATAGGTTCCACAAGCATAATAGGCTCCAAGTTCATCCAGATAGAACAGGGAAATCCTTCTTCCGGGGTAATCAAACCCGGGGAATCGGTTTACGCCGTAACCAGAAAACCGCTTGAAGAGATGATAACGGACGTGGCGGAAAACGTAAATAAACTTTTAAAAGATTTGTCTTCAAACGGAGAGTTTGCCAGAAACATAAACGATACCGTAAGAAATTTAAGAGAGATAACCGCGAATTTAAATGAGATAATATCTTCAAACTCGCCCAAAGTGGATAGCATATCTTCCAAATTGGACGATACGATGACAAACGTAAAAGAACTAACCGCGAAATTGGATTCAATAGTGTCAAAAATCGAGAAAGGCGAAGGAACCATAGGAACGCTTTTGACCGACAATAAAACTAAAGACGACGTTAAAGAATCCATATCCAACATAAAAGACGCCACAAAATCTTTGAAAGATTTCGTAGGCAAAACTTCAAAGATAAAAACATACTGGAAATGGGATTTCAAATATGAACCCAACGCCAAGGAGTCGTATAACGATGTTGGATTGAGAATAAACGTAAACGACAATAAATACTATTACGCCGGCGCCTCCAATGTTTTGAACATAAAAAACAAACCGAGAGGCACTTCCTACGAACTTCCAAATAGAATAGACGCGTATATCGGCTGGACTTACCCGGTATGGGAATTCTATATAGGAGCGATAAGAAGCTCCGGGGGATTCGGACTAAGATACACGCCTTTTTATAACGACGAATTTTTAGGTAAGTTTTCGTTAAACGCCGAAGCCAACGAATTTTCAAGAAACAGAAGAATTAAAGGGAGAAGATTTAACGACGCAAGATACGATTTCGGCTTAACATATCAAGCCAATAAAAATTTAAGCGGCACCATAAAAATAACCGACGTTTTAGAAGTGAAAAGGCTTAACATATCCACAAGAGTATTATTTGAAGATAAAGACATAGCAAATCTTTTAGGGCTTGTCGGCGGAGCCGGCGCCGGGGCTATGATTAAGTAAGATGAAGTTAAAAAAAATTTATATCTGTTCAAAATGCGGTTCAAAACATTTAAAATGGCAGGGGCAGTGCTCGGAATGCGGAGCATGGAACTCTCTGGTCGAGGATGTAGTTGAAGAATCGACAAAAACATCCAAAAAAAGAGCGATAGTGGAGCTATCTACAAGCAGATTTAAGTTAAAAGAAATATCCGCTCAAAACTTGAATAAAATCTCAACCGATATAAAAGAATTCGACAGGGTTTTAACGGGCGGTGTGGTCCTGGGTCAAACCGTTTTAATAGGCGGGGTGCCGGGTATAGGAAAAAGCACTTTAATAATGGAAATAGCCGACAAGTTGGCTTCAAAAAATCTGGAAGTTTTATACATAAGCGGAGAGGAATCCCCTCAGCAATTAGCTCAAAGAGCGAAAAGGCTCGATATAACAAACGAAAAAATAACGGTGGCTTCAATAACCGACATTAGCGAAATAATAAAAACTATAAACGAAACAAATCCTAACGTTTTGATAGTAGATTCTATACAAACTCTATATCATCCGGAATACCCCTCATCCGCTGCAAGCCCGGTTCAGATAAGAGAATGCGCAAACGAACTTGTCAAAATCGCCAAAACGAAAAACATAATAGTTTTTATTTTGGGACAGGTTACCAAAGAAGGAGATTTCGCCGGGCCGAAACTTTTAGAGCATATGGTGGATACGGTTCTTTATTTTGAAAACGACAAAGACGAATTATATAGGGTTTTAAGAACTTTTAAAAACAGATTCGGGACGGTGGACGAGATAGGAATTTTTGAAATGACAGAAAAAGGGCTTGTGTCTAAAAGCGATTACGAATCCTCGTTTTTAAACGACACACCCTCCCCCGGGGCATCGTTTTCCGCTACATACGAAGGCACAAGGCCGGTTATAATAAAGGTAGAGGCGCTTGTAAACAGAAGCTTTTATCCTTATCCGAAAAGGGTTTTCTCATCCATAGACTCAAACTACGCTCAGATACTTTTGGCTTCCATAGAAAAAAATACTCCCGTGAAATTCGATTCTTACGACGTATATATAAACGTAAAATCGGGTTTCAAAACGAAAGACAGAGCCTTGGACCTTGCGGTATGCGCCTCGGCCGTAAGCTCTATTAAAGAAATACCCATAGACACAAAAACCGCTTTCATAGGAGAAGTCGGGATGCTTGGTTATGTTTATCCCGCGATAGCGATGTCCAAAAGAATAGCCGAACTTGAGAGAATAGGATTTAGAAAAATAGTAATATCCTCAAAAACCTCCGAATCATTGAAAACGAAAACCGAAATAGTCAAAATAGAAAGAATAGCCGAACTATATTCGCTTTTAAATAAAAACCGCCAATAAACTCTCATACCTTTTAAAACTCATTATTTTGTAAAATATTTAATAAGAGGTTTTTATGAATTTACTTTTTATTTTCACATCCGCATTATTGATAATCTGCGAAGTCTATATATACGTTCATTATACCGCAATCGCCGGAATCATTTCGACATCGGCGATAATATTATTATTTTTATCGCTTCAAATACTTAAAAAATTGGGTTACGACATAGACATATTTAAAGCCAATAAAAAAGACATAAAAATAATAGACGAAACGGCGATAATAGACGGAAGGATACTGGACATAGTAAACTCGAGATTTTTAAGCGGCCTGATAATGGTTCCGAAGTTCATAGTGGAAAAACTTCAGAAAATGTCGAATTCCTCGGATCCAATAGAAAAAGCGAAGGGCAGAAGGGGACTCGACGTTATAGCGAGACTCGGAGAAAACGACAAACTCCCTTTTAAAATAACATCCATCGACTATGAAAACCAGGAAATATCGAAAAAAATCATTATGCTTGCGAAAGAGCTTAAAGCTTCCATAATAACTACCGATTTTATGGTCAACAAAAACGGAGCGATAGAAAACGTTTCAGTTTTAAACGTAAACGATCTGGCGTTATCCTTAAAGCCCATCATACTGCCCGGCGAAGAGATGGGGATATTTATAATGAAGGAAGGAAAAGAAAAAAATCAGGGCGTGGGATATTTGGACGACGGGACTATGGTAGTTATAGAAGAAGGCCATAACTACATAGGCAGAAAGATGGACGTTATAGTGCAATCCATCTTGCAAACTTCTTCAGGCAGAATAATTTTCACAAAAATCAAATTTAATGACAGATAAACCTAAAACACAGGTTATAATAGTAGCCGGCGGCAAATCTATAAGGGCTAAAACCGACAAGCTTTTTTTCAAGATTAAAGACAAACACATATTGGAGATAACGGTTTCAAAGTTTATTAATATCCCTGAAATAGACAAAATAATTCTCGTTCTATCCAAAGAAAACAAAGAAAAATATTCTTATCTTTTTAAAAATCCCAAAATAAAAATAACCGAAGGCGGAGACACCAGAATGCTTTCTTTAATAAACGGCTCAAAACTCATAGACAAAGACGTCCAGGTAGTAATGGTACACGACGGAGCGAGGCCGTTTGTATCGGAAAATCTAATAAAAAAATTGATTTATTACGCTTACGAAAAAGGCTGCGCCATACCGGGGATAAAATTAAAAGATACCGTAAAAGAAATAGATGCAAACTTGAGCGTGGTTAAAACTTTAAACAGAGAAAATCTCGTTTCCGTCCAGACGCCTCAATGTTATTCTATGGAATTATTTGAAAAACTTATCGGTAATATTACGGATTTTAACTTAACGGATGACTCTCAAATAATCGAAAAATTAAATTTGCCGGTTTATGTGGTTGAAGGAGAGGAAACCAATCTCAAAATAACCACCCCCATCGACTTTAAAATAGCGGAGGTTTTATATGAAGAAAAAAATTAAAAGGACTTACGAAACGAGATTCGGTTTCGGATTTGACGTTCACAGATTGGTCGAGGGAAGGAAGCTGATAATAGCCGGGCTTGAAATAAAACATAAAAAAGGAATGTTAGGCCATTCCGACGGGGACGTTGTAATACACTCCATATGCGACAGTTTGCTCGGAGCCGTAGGCGAAGGAGAAATAGGGATATACTTTCCCCCCACAGACTTAACGATAATGGGAATATCCAGCATAGCGATAGCCGAAAAGGTTATGGAGATAATAAAAAAGAAAAACGCTTTAATAGTAAACATAGACGTAACCATAGTAGGAGAAGAGCCGAAACTCAAACCCTATTACGAACAGATGAAAAATTCGTTATCTAAAATATTTAAAATAGAAAAAGAAAATGTCAACGTAAAAGCCAAAACTATGGAAGGGCTTGGAGACATAGGGAAAGGAGAGGGGATAATATGCTACGCAATAAGCACGGTAAAGATATTAAAATAAAGAAAGAATTAGCGTTTCTTTTTACGGCGTTTACATTATTTTCTTCATGCAAAACCGCGCCGGAAAGACAGACCTATGTAATCGGACAAACTCAACAAAACACCGTTACCGCGACCGTTTCATCCAACTACAGAAGCTATAAACTTAAAAAATATCAGGATTACGATTTTGAAGAAAGGTTTAAAAACGCCGTGGAAAATTCATACTCGAAAACCGCGGATAAACACAAATCCAACTTCACATATTCAATAAAAACTCAGGGAGCCGTATATCCCTTTTCCGAGGTAGATATCATTTGCATAACCGACAACAAAATCTCTTTGTCTAAAGCCAGAGACATATGCGAAGATTTTTTCGCCAATTTAGACTCAGAATATGAAAAAATGAAAGGAGAATTAAAATGAAAATATACAATACGCTATCCAAAAAAGCGGAAGATTTTATCCCCATAGAAAAAAACAAAGTTTCGATTTACACCTGCGGACCTACCGTTTATAACTACGCTCATATAGGCAATTTAAGGACTTACGTGTTTGAGGATTTTTTAATAAGAACTTTAGAGTTTTTAGGCTACGAAGTAAAAAGAGTCATGAACATAACCGATGTTGGGCATCTAACAAGCGACTCCGACGAGGGGGACGACAAAATGGAACTTGGGGCCCAGAGAGAAGGCAAAACAGCCTGGGATATAGCCAAATTTTATACCGAAGCCTTTTTTAGAGATTTTAAAGAGTTAAACTGCCAAATGCCTCAGTTTACCCCAAAAGCCACGGAACATATACCCGAGATGATAGAAATGATAAAAAAACTTGAACAAAAAGGGTATACTTATAAAACTTCCGACGGGATATACTTCGATACGTCAAAGTTTAAAGATTATTACAAACTTATGGGCAAATCTCACATCGAAGGACTCAAAGAAGGAGCGAGAGTGGAGTTTAGCAAAGAGAAAAAAAACATAACGGATTTTTCGTTATGGAAATTTTCGCCAAAAGACAAAAAGAGACAGATGGAATGGAACTCGCCCTGGGGAGTCGGATTTCCGGGATGGCACATAGAATGCTCGGCTATGAGCATAAAATACCTCGGACAACCTTTCGATATACACGCGGGAGGAGTTGACCATATACCGATACATCATACCAACGAAATAGCTCAGGCGGAAGCGGCAAACGAAAAACCGTTCGCAAATTACTGGATTCACGGAGAGTTTTTGGTTTTAAAATCGTCCGAGAAAATGTCAAAATCTTCCGGCAATTTTTTAACGCTATCTTCTTTGAAAGATAGCGGTTTTTCTCCCATGGATTACAGATATTTTTGCTCACAGGCCCATTATTCAAAACAGTTGGAGTTTTCGTTTGAAGCCATGGAAAGCGCAAAAAACGGATATAATCATCTTAAAAATTCCGCGGAAGAAATAATATCCAAAACTAACGAAATGGAGCCGAACAAAAATTTAAAACACTATCAGGAATTCGTAAAAGCCGTATCGGAAGATTTAAACATACCGAAAGCGGTTAGCGTTTTATGGGAGACGATAAGAGACAAAAACATAACCGAAAAAGAAAAACTATGGCTTATAAACGAATTCGACAAAGTATTCGGGTTTAAACTGACCGAAAATGCCGAAGAAGAAATACCCTCGGAAATAATCGATTTGGTAAACCAAAGAACCGAATATAAAAAACAAAAAAACTATCAAAAAGCGGACGAGATAAGAGAAATTATAAAACAAAAAGGCTACGAAGTAAAAGACACGCCCAAAGGTCCCAAGGTTAAAAAAATATGAACTGGACAAAAAAAGCTCCGATAGCCATAACCGTCACGGATAAAGAAGGCAAAATAATCGAAGCGAACTCCAAAGCCGCGGAAGTTTTTAAGAGATTTGGGGATTTCATCGGCAAAAACTTAAAAGATTGCCATAACGAAAAATCGAAAGAAAAAATAAAAGACATGTTTGAAAAAAAATACATAAACGCTTACACAATAGAAAAAAAGGGAGTAAAAAAACTTATATATCAATTTCCATGGTACGACGGAAAAGAATTCGCCGGTTATGTTGAATTATCCATTGAACTTCCACCAAACATGCCTCATTTCGTGAGGGAACAATGAGAGATAAAATAACAAGATTTATAAACGAATACCTTAAAATACGCGATTTTGCCGATTCTTCGTTTAACGGTCTTCAAGTCGAAGGAAAAAGCGAAGTTAAAAAAATATTATTTGCGGTCAGCTATTCTAAAACGATAGGCGATTACGCGGCAAAAAACGATTTCGACACGATAATAGTCCACCACGGCATATTGTGGGGAAAAGAACAACCCATAACCGGAATATTTAAAAAAAGAATAGAACCTCTTTTAAAAAACGAAATAAACCTGTTGGGTTATCACATACCTCTCGACGCCGATCCCAGAATCGGGAACAACATATCTCTAATAAAACTTTTTACGGCTAAAAACATAACTCCTTTCGGAGATTATAAAGGCAAGAAAATAGGTTTTAAAGCAGTATTCAAAAAACCCGTAGAATTAAACGAAATAATGGAAACGGTTAAAAAAAATATTTCAAAAAACCCTCTGGTTTTAAATTTTGGAAAGAAAAAGATTAATTCTCTCGCCGTAGTAAGCGGAGGCGCTTCTTCTTTTTTTGAACAAGCGATTTGCGAGAAAATAGACCTTTATATAACCGGCGAGCCTGCCGAACACGTATTTGAACTGGCCAGAGAATCGGAAACGAATTTTATAGCGGCCGGACATTACGGAACCGAAGTTTTCGGAATAAAAAATCTGCAAAACCTAATCAGAAAAAAATTTAAACTAAAAACCGAATTCTTAGATACGCAAAACCCGATATAATTTATTCGAGCTAAAAACCTTTTTAAATTCTTTTGCCTTATTATTCATTAATGAAGTTTCGCAATCATAAAAATAATATAATATTAGAATGGGAAAGAAATACAAATATATTGCGATTTCTTCGATTATTATTCTAATAATATCATACCTCGATTTTATAACGGGATATGAGGTTTCTTTTTCAATATTCTATACCATTCCCATAATAATAATTACATGGAACTTAGGAATAAAAACCGGAATATTATTTTCTTTTATATCGGCCGTAATGTGGTTTTCTATAGATTATTTAACCGGCCATAGGTATTCTCACTGGTCTATAAATTACTGGGGCGGAGTGGTGGAACTGTCTTTTTATCTTCTAATAACTTACCTTCTAAATAAAGTAAAAACGCTTTTGGAAAAGGAAAAAGAAATAACCAAATTGAATTTAGACCTTATATCGGTAATAAGCCACGAGTTTAATAACCTGCTTACCGCCATACACATATCCAATATTCTTTTAAAAGAAGGAGAAAAAGACAAAACCGCGGAGAGAACCAAATTCTACTCGATAATAGACCAAAATTACACTATGATGAGAGAATACATAAAAATGCTTTTGAACAAATCCAGATTGGAATCCGGAAAACTCAAACTAAACCTGATAAGAGTGGAAATAAGAAAGCTCGCAAAAGAAGTGGTATCTTCTCTGGAGCCGCTGATACTTGAAAAAAATCTAAAAATAGTTTCCGATTTCCCGTCAAACATAATACCGGTAAAATGCGACCCGGACATCATAGAACTAGTAATATCAAACCTCATAAGCAACGCCATAAAATACTCAAATAACGGCGGAACGATAAGAATTTCAATAGAAAGAAAAAACGGGGATGCGGAGATATCTGTCGAAGATAACGGCATAGGGATTAAAAAAGAAGACATTGAAAAGATAACAGGCGGATTTTATAGGACCGAAGAAGGGAAAAAACAAGCCAAGGGGTTCGGTATAGGGCTTAGAATGGTAAAAGAATTTCTTGAATTACACGGTTCAAGCCTAAACATAGAATCTGAAGAAGGAAAAGGAAGCAAGTTTTATTTTAAACTTCCGATATATAAAGACGAAGAAAACAATTCAAAATAAACCTTAATTAAAAAACTCTTTAAAAGCGTTTATAAAAGGCTCTTTTGGAGCTTTTACAACTCCCGCTCCAACCTGCCCGACACCCGGTTTTTTATGAGCCACCCCGGTATCTATAAAAGGCATAATTCCTTTTTTTACCACTTTAACCAGATCTATGCCGGTGGGAGTTCCTCTAAAATCCAGGGAAGGTATTTTATAAATATTATTTTCGCCTACCGTTATCTCATACATTTTCAAAGTATAATTTATGCTCTCTCCGGCCTTTCCTCCGACAAACTGAACTATGGCCGGAGCCGCGGCTATGGCAAAACCGCCGAGTCCGTTTGTTTCCGTAATGGCTGAATCGCCTATATCGGGGTTGGCGTCTTCTTTGGTATAGCCCGGGAAAAATAAGGCGTCCGGAACGGGAGCCGGACCGGTAAACCACTTTTTTCCCATGCCGGCGACTTTTATCCCGAATTCCGTTCCGTTTCTCGCCATAACATAAACAAGCGTCGAGTTTTTAATTCCGCAAACCGGATCCAGAGAAGCTTTGGACATAGCCATCGAAAGATTTAAAAAGAAATGATCGTTTTTATTTATAAACTCTAAAACCGAGTATGCGGTTTCTTTATCTGATGTTTTTATGATATGAGGCGCTATGGCTCTATAAAACAAAGAAGTCCCTCCTCTGTTCCTATTATGAACCTCATCGCCCATATGAAGCGCCTGAGCCACCATAGATTTCAAATCTATTTCGACTGCGGAGCTTAGCGCTCTTTTAATCGCGGGATATAAAACTTTTTCCATCCACTTAAGCCTATCTATAACGTCTTGAGAATATGCACCGTATCTCAAAACTTTGCCTAACCCCTCGTTCATTGTGGCATAAGAAAAATTACCGTATTTTTTATTTTTTACTATAAAAACGGGCATTGAAGGAGATATTATTCCGGCCATAGGACCCACGCAATTGTGGTCGTGACACGGCTCGTACTTAATCTTTCCCGACGACGCCAATCTTTCGGCATCTTTTGCGTCTTTAGCCATTCCCTCGTAAATTAAAGCCGCAATTATCCCTCCTTTCATAGGACCGCACATATTTTCCCATTTAATCGGAGGGCCGGCATGAAGTATCAAATCTTTTTTCATACCAGGTATTACGTTTATCGCTATATCCATACCTACCAAAAAAGGTTCGGCGGATTTTATAATATCCAGCGCCTTAAGATTTGCCTTTTCTATGTTCTTAATCTTTTTCTCAACCTTTCCCCAGACCGTGAAATCTCCGTAAAGAGGCGGTTTAAAATCCATATTTACTACATCTACTCCCGATTCCTTTAATCCATCGGCAAAAGATTTAACTCCGATATTTAGAACCTTTATATTCGATTTAAAAAGATTATTTTTCATAAAACCTCCGTTATTTTATTATCTCGGCAGCAAAAACCGAGGCTAAATAATTATTTTCAAAAACAAAAACCCCTTCTTTTTTTAAATCGGACATTAGTTCTTTTTTGTTTTGAGGATCCATATCGGTACCCGTAACGCCGGCGACTATAGTCAAATACGGATTATTTTTAAAAGCTTTTTTTATGTACGGCATTATATCGGCCGACGGGTTCAAGTTTGAGCCGTAGCCCAAAACGATATCGAGCAACAACACCGAAACTTCCTTATCTTTCGATTGTTCTTCTATAAACTTGTTTCTTAAACCGTAATCTATCATCGGATGAGGTCTTCCGAAAGTAAACTCGTCCTCGCCTAAGTCAATTATCGAGTTTTTTTCCAATTTCATGGAATTTTTAAGCTTAAGTTCGGACTTAATGGGAATATTGGAATAAACTTCCATACCGTAATTTTTAAAAACAAAAAGCGATTGCGACGCGAATGTCCCGCCGGAAAAAAGGCCTCTTAAATATTTTTGATTTTTATTTTTCTTCTTTTTCTCTTCTACCGCCAAATACTGCGCTTTTCTTTTTTCGTCGAAAATAACTTCCTTCGCTTTATGCTCGCTTTCGCCTCTTGAAATATATAAAGCCTTTAAAGCCGCTTCGTAAAGATTTTTTGCGACAAAAATATTTTTTTCTTTAGATTCGAAATCGCTTCCCAAAAACAGGCATATTATGGGTTTTTTTATTTTTTTAGCCGCATTTAAAATGTTAGCCATCGCTTTCTTTTGAGGCGGTTTTGAAACTATTATTATAGAGCCGGTCTTTGAATCCTCGTTTAGCATATTAAGTCCGAAAACCGTGGTAATTCCCCCAACATCGTCCTTCACATCTCTGGTTCCGGTCCCTATCGCCTGAGATATTCCCCCGCCCAGATTAGATATAATAGAAGTTACTTCCTGTATGCCGGTTCCGGAAGGACCAATGACTCCGATATTTCCCCGATTCACTTTATTTGCAAAACCCAAAGGAGCGCCGTTTATAATGGCGGTACCGCAATCCGGCCCCATAACCAAAAGATTTTTTTTCAAACCCTTCTTTTTAAGTTTTATTTCCGTCTCTAAAGGGACATTATCCGAAAAAATCATCACATTAAGCCCTTTATCCAAAGCCTCATCGGCCAAACCGCCCGCATATCTTCCGTTTACCGATATTAGAGCCATATTTATATCTTTATTCAAAGAAACCGCCGAATCTATGCTCGATACGGTTTCGTCTTTTTTATTCTCGCCGGTTTTATTCTCTCCGGAAAGCATCTTATCTATCTCTTTCAAAGCTATTTCCAATATTTTCTCGGATTCCCCTTTTACGGCTATGGCCAAATCGTTATCCGAAGCTTTTTCTATCTCTTGAGTCAAAAGCCCGGAGGATTTTATTATGTTTTTGTTTTCTTTTGTAGCCATAACCACCGCGCTATCTTTTATTCCTTTGATAGAATTGATTTTTTTTGAAATTTGCATAAGACTTACCGAATCGAAATAAGCCCCTTTTTTTATTACCGTTTTAATTATCATAAAACCTCCCGCCTATACAAGTTTAAAGTTTAAAGTTCAAAGTTGAACGACAGGAACCAAAAGTTGCAAGTTTTAAATTTATTAAGTTTGCCAATCATCCAATCTCCGATCATCCAATCATCTATTCTTCTAATTCTCCAATCTTCCATACATCTACACATCTATGCATCTATGTTTTGCCTTAAATCTATTATAGATATTTATTAAAACATTTAAAATAGACACATAAAAAGTTGCAAGTTCAATGCTCAATGTTCAAAGTATAATGTTCAAAGTTGGATGTTAAAATTGGGCGAATGGGAAAACGGCAAGTTCAATGTGGAAAGTTTAAAGTTTTAAGTAAAAATAAAACAAAAAACCGGATAAAAAATCCGAGCCCGAAGTATGGCCTTTATTTACGGAATCTTTTAACGCTTTTAAAATATTTCTTTTGTTTTTCATCTTAACGGAATTTATAAAATTTTTAATTTTTCCATCGACTTTTTTTTCAAAGCAATTTCTCAAAGCGTTATAAGACAATATGTTTTTAGTTTTAAAATTATCCAAAATCAATTTCGCTTCTTTATAATCTTTTTTTAATCTCATAGATAACACTAACCCGCTTAAAAAATCGTCGCCGGAAGGAGTCAGTCCGAAACCTAAACCTCTTAGAGCCCTGGTTCCGTTAACATAATCATTTTTAATTAAAAATTTTACTCCGCTTTGCATTTTTTTATACATTTGTTTTTGAAATCCGGTTTTAAAATTAAATCCTCTTTTTTCGTCAAACACGAAAGCCATAGAAAGAGGCGGAGAATATTTCAATAAAGCGAAAACGCAAAAGTCCAAAATGTTTTTTTCGATTTTAAACTCTTCGCTTATTTTTGAAAAATATTTTCTCTTTATTTCGGCGGTTATATTATCCGAATAAAACTTATTTTTCTTTATTTCTATTTTTGCAAAATCCGGCAGAAAAGGGAAGACTATATTATTTGGGCCTTCCCCCATATCTTCTAAAACAAGCGAAACCAAACTTATTCCGTTATTATAATTTCTAACCTTTTGAAAAGCCGAGTGCAATTTATAAACGCCAGGCTTTATATTATCCCCGAACGAAATTATGCGAAAATTACTCTTTCCAGATTTCGTCATGAATATGTTTTAATTTTGCTTTAATAGCCACGTTTATTTGATTTATCTCAGATTCTGATAAAATATCAGGAAGACTTTCAATATATGACTCAAATCTTTTAGGGTTTAAAATTACAATTTTTTCAGACATATATTCTTCAACTAAAAATCCAGGGAAAAGCACAACAGGCTTTATAAAACTTATTTTTTTCCCAATTAAATTTTTCAAATATATCTCAAGCCAAGCGGAGTTAGATATCGCTTGTTCAACAGGATTTTTCCTATTAAATATTGAAATCTCTCCATCTTTATGTAAAATTTTAATTTTATTTTCCGAATAAATTATTTTATCTTCAGGAAATCTTTTAAGCGGATTTTTTACTTCTATAACAAAAACTCCTTTAGAAGAAACTAAAATAAAATCTATGTCAAACTTTTCTCCAGGAAAAGAAGCGTATAAATCATAGCCTTTCTTGATTAACCCCATAAGTTCATAAAAAACCATTTTTTCGCCTTGAAGCCCTTGAATAAATTTTTCATGATTTTTGGCAACCACCATAAAAAGAATAATATCTAAAATTAAAATAAAAACAGATAAACGCAAACCCAATGATTCACGAGCCCAAAAAAACAAAACTGATAATCCAAAGGCTATGATGAAAACAGAAAAGCATATGCCAGCATATATTGAATATCTTGAAATTTTAAAATAATTTTCCTGGCCGGGGGCTCTAAAAAAAGAGTGAGCAAAATATTTTTTCATAAACCTATTTAATCCCTACAAACCAGTCTTTTCTTTCTTTTATAAAAGGAAATCTTTCTCTGGTTTTTTTTACTTCCGAAGGCGCGACGTCTACTTCGTTTACCGATATCCCCTCGTTACTTTTACAATCGATAATTACTTTTCCAAGAGGGTCAAACCCCATAGAGTTGCCCGAGTACTCGATCTTTCCTTCAAAACCCAATCTATTTACGCCGAAACAATACGCTTGATTTTCCAAAGCTCTTGCCCTTAGAAGCGTCATCCAATGCTCGGCTCTTCTCATCGGCCAGGCCGCTATAACCACATAAGCGTCCACTTTTTCCGCCATATTCCAGAAAAGATAAGGAAACCTTAAATCGAAACATACGGCCGGCATTATCTTCAAACCTTCTATCTCAAAAAAAGTCTGCTTGCTTCCTACATTGTAATATTTGTCTTCTTCGCCAAAAGCGTAAAGATGTATTTTTGAATATTCGTTTATTCTTTCTCCTTTCCTATTTAAAGTAATAAGTTTGTTATACCCCACTTCCACTCCGCCGTAAGAAAGATTGGTATTATATTTAACCGCGATATTTTTAAAAAAATCCCTATCCGAATCGTCCAATTCGGAAACGGATTTATTCATAGTAAAACCAGAAAGAGTCATTTCCGAAAAAATCAACCAGTCTATGTTATTTTTATATGAAGAACTTTCAATAATATTTAAAATCTTTTCTTTATTCGCATTTTTATCTTCCCATTTTATATCGTATTGCAATAAACCTACTTTCATAAAACCTCCTGTAAAGTTTAATGTCTACAGTTTCCTCTATACATCCACACATCTACGCCTCTATACATTTAATTTCGCCCAATCTTCCAGTCATCCAATCCTCTATTCTTCTAATCATCCAATCTTCTAAACATCCATACATCTACACATCTATACATCTACGCTTGCCTTAAATCTATTATAGATATTTATTAAAACATTTAAAATAGACACACAAAAAGTTATAAGTTTAATGTTCAAAGTTCAAAGCTTAATGTTTAATGTTGAAAGTTATAAGTTTAAAGAAAATATTTAAAAGAAAAAATAGCGGGTGGAAGATTAGAAGAGGCGACATTTTAAGCCGTTCGGCTTTTTTTGTCGCATTTATTGTTTCTAAATGAAAATTCTTAAAAATGGAAACAGAAATGCGACGATTCCGGCCGATCGGCGCATTTTGTCGTATAAGGAAAATTAGTTATTTAAAATTTATTTGGGATTGGTTTCTTTCGGTATATAATTACTTTTTAATTTTATAAAAAATATCCTTATAATAATCCTTCGTCTTTAAAGTATCTTCTCTCATAGATAAAACCTTATAAAGATATTCCATATCGGATAAACATTTATCTTTGCCTTTTATATCGCAAAGCGTTTCGGATATCTCCCATAAATTTTCCAGAATATATGTATCGTATTTTTTAAAATCCGGCTTTCCGCCGTCAAAAAGCATATCGTATTCTTTTAAAATAATCTTTTTTTTATCGTTATTTTCTTTATTAGCGTAATAATCCGAAATGGAATTTTTAATATTTTTTATTTTCCCCGCCAATAAAATATCGTAACCAGTTAAAGTAGAAATAATCTTGTCTAATTCCATGCTATCTAAATATTTTAATACCTCTTTATTTAATCCGACCGAATAGACCTTGCCGTTATCTATAACGATATTATCTAAAAACTCTATAGATAAACTTTCCGGAATTTTTTTAAATATTTCTTCTCCGTAAATATATTTATCTTCGTAAGAATATTTTTTATCTTTTTCGCAACCGCCCCAGCATGTAACGGTATTACATATCCAATCTTCTTTTTTATGGCATCCCAGCTGCTTAGATTCGCCACACTCGCAAGCATAACCCTCATATTCTCCGATATCAGATTTTTTAAAACTCAAAAATGATTTTTTATTTAAATCTATGCAATTATTTACATCTTTCATATCAGCCGACGCCAGATAACCGTTAACAAACAACATACTCTTATAAAATTTAACTTTCACATCCTTATCGCAATTTGACATTATTTCGGATAAATGATATTTATTTTGAAACGCAAACAATAAATTAATTAAGCCAAAAAACAAAAAAATATTTAACCCAAAAAAAATTTTCCTAAACATAACCCCTCCTCGATTAAAATTATATAAAATTTCAGCAAAATATCTCAATTATAAATCAGGATTTTTTTTCTTTTAGTAACGAAAGCGCGACTTTTTCTTTGGTCACAGGCATAGATTTTATCCTAACTCCCAAAGCGTTATAAACCGCGTTTGCTATAAGCGGAGCGCATGGTATCATAGTATGTTCGCCGACACCTCTTGCCCCAAAAGGCCCGTCCGGTTGAGGAGTTTCTACTATTATTGGAACAACCTCTTCGGGCATATCTTTTGCCGTAGGGATTTTATAATCGGAAAAATTCGGATTTAACAATCTTCCATTTTGGTCAAATCTCATATCTTCATAAAGCACCGTGGCAAAACCTTGAAGCATCCCTCCGACAATCTGGCCTTTAACCAAATCCGGATTTATGGCTTTACCGCAATCGACGGCTAAAACCGCTTTTTTTATTTTCATTTTACCGGTTTCTTTATCAATTTCTAAAATAACACCCGCCGCACCTGTAGTATAATGAACATTGGGATGTCCCCCTTGTCCGGTTTCTGGGTCTCCTATCGCCGAAGCGAACTCCGGCATAAACATTCCGACCCCCATTATCGGTCCGCCTTTGAAAGTATGGTCCTCAGCCTGTATTCCGTTTATTACAAAATCGGAAAATTTTAATTTAAAGTTAGGGTTTGTCTTACATCTTACGGACTCGTCTTCCAGATATAAATCCGAACGGTCCAAGCAATACACTCTCTGGACCAGATCGAATATTTTTTCTCTTGCATCTATAGCGGCTCTTTTAACGGCATTGCCGCAACCCCATGTGACATGAGAGCCGACCGTCTGCCATTCGTACGGGTTTCTATCGGTATCTGGAGTTTCAACTCTTATTTTTGAAATAGGCACTTTCAAAATCTCCGAGGCTATCTGCGCCATAACAGTCAAAAGTCCCTGACCTATTTCCATACCGGAAACCAATATATTCAAACTTCCGTCTTCATTAAACTTTATAAAAGCGCTCGATGAAGCGTTGGGAGGCATTGCTGGAGATTTCCAAAAACAAACGACAGATTTGCCTATTTCTTTATTTTTATCTTTTGATTTTTCTTTAACTCCCCATCTAATTTCCTTAGAAACCTTGTCTATCGCTTCCTGTATACCGGTCGGGTTCATATGAGCGCCGTAGGGAAGGGTATCTCCTTCTTTTATAGCGTTTATTTTTCTAAATTTAACCGGGTCCATATTTATCTTTTCGGCGATTCTATCAATATGAGATTCAAGGCCAAACAAAAACTCGGAGTATCCGAAACCCCTATAAGGCCCTCCGGGGGGCAGATTGGTATATATACACATAGAATCTATTTTAAGATTGTCTATTCTGTAAGGACCGGAAGATGAAAGACCGGCGGCATTTACGACATTTGCTCCATACTCCACATAAGCTCCTGCATCCCAATAAAGTGTATATTCCAAAGCAGTAATCTTTCCATCTTTTTTTACTCCCATTTTTATTTTAGTAACTACTCCCTGCCTTTGATAAGTGTTATAAAACTCCTGGGCTCTGTTCCACAAAACTTTTATCGGCCTTCCTTTGCACGAAACCGCAAGCGCCGCTCCGATTATTTCCATACTTACGCCAGCTTTACCACCAAAACCGCCTCCAATATAAGTGCTTATTACTCTTATGTCTTTGTGCTTAATTCCAAAAGGCTCTAAAGCCCCAACAAAAACATTTCTTTGAGTAAAAGGCGACTGAGAACTTGTCCACATCGTAAGCCTGCCGGAATCGTCGTAAAGACCTATAACCGAATGAGGCTCTATGGCACAATGAGCGTAACGAGGCACATAATAAGTATCCTCAAAAACCACATCCGCTTCCTTAAATCCTTTTTCCCAATCCCCTTTTCTAGTCTTCCTCCAATGAGCTATGTTTGTATCTGGTTTTGGAAAAAACCATGGGACATGAGGATAATTTTTAAGGTCTTTATGAACAAGAGGGGAGTTTTTTTCAAGCGCCTTAACAGGGTCTAAAACGGGAGTCATCTCCTCGTAATCCACTTTGACAAGCGAAGCCGCTTTAAGCGCTATCTCCGGGGTTTTAGCTACCACTGCCGCAACCTGCTCTCCAACAAATCTTACCACATCCCTGGCGAAAACATATCTATCTTTCATATAAAGCCCAAATTTATAAGGAAAATCTTTCCCTGTTACAACTCTAACTACTCCGTCTAATTTAACCGCTTCGGATGTATCTATCTTTTTAATTTTGGCAAAAGCGTATGGGCTTTCGACTATGGCGGCGTATAAAAGAGCGGGGCCAAACTCCAAATCGTCCGTGTATTTGGCCGCAGCGGTTATCTTTTCCCAACCGTCTATTCTATTTAAATTTTTACCTACGGCATCCAGTTCCGAGTAAGTTTTTTTTATTTCTTTTATTTGTTTCTTCTCTTTTATTTTAGTTTTCATAAATAACTCCTTTAAAACTAAATTCTATTCTTCATCCTTTATTCTCTAAACCCTACTCTCCATTCTCTCTCTTCGCCGTTTCTTCTATCGCTTGGACTATCGGCTCATAACCGGTGCATCTGCACAAATTTCCGCTTATCGCTTCTTTTATCTCTTCTTTCGTGGGCTTTGGATTTTCGGTTAAAAGCTCGGTAGCGGAAAGTATCATCCCGGGAGCGCAAAAACCGCATTGGAAGGCGTTTTTCTCGTGCAGTTTTTTCTGAAGTTTTTGAGTTATCTTGTTTTTATTTGCGCCTTCTACGGTAATAATCTCAGACCCGTCCGCTTCAACCGCCAATACGAGGCAAGACCTAACCGTCTTGCCATTCATAATAACCGTACAGGTTCCACAATCACCTCTATCGCAACCGATTTTGGGGCTTTTAACTCCCAACTTGTATCTTAAAAAATCTATTAAAACCTCGTTAGGTTTTACTTCAGCTAAAACGGTTTCGCCGTTTAGTTTAAATTTTATTTTATGAGTTTTCATAAAAACCTCCTACTCTATCATCCCTTCGCCGTATTTTGGTTTTCCGTTATAATATCTGCTTATTGTTTTTTCTATTCCTCTTTTAATCATAACCTTAGCCATATGTTCTCTGTATTCTTTTGTGGCTCTTATATCGGTTATCGGAGAAATTTCATCGACTATTATTTTTTGAACATGAGAAACGACGTTGTCGTTTATTTTTTTTCCTTTAAGATACTCTTCCGTTTTATAAGCTCTTTTCGGAGTGGGACCCAAAGAACCGAATGCTATTTTGTATTCCTCCCCAGTCTTTAATATAGTCAAAGAGCCTTGAGCTAAGTCCTCGCCTTCGTATCTTGAAAGCTTTAAATAACAACCCGCATTCTTATTTTTTAAAATCGGGATATCTATGAAAAGAAGTATCTCGTCTTCGTTTAAAGAGGTCTTTTTTGGGCCGGTAAACCAATCCTCTATTTTTATTTTTCTTTCCCCTTTTTCGCTAACCACAATCAAATCGGCGTTATAAACCAGAAGAGGGCCTGCGGAATCAGCACAGGGCACTGCCGAGCAAATATTCCCAGCTACCGTTGCCCTGTTTCTAACACCAACTGAAGCGACAGTCATGGAAGCTTCCCATAAAATCGGAAAGTATTTTTTTATCGTTTTGGATTTTATGATATCGGCAAAAGTTACGCCCGCGCCAATTCTTATAAAATTATTTTTGATTTTTATTTCGTATATTTCTTTCAATCCTTTTAAATCTATTAAAATCTCAGGTCTTATATAATTTTCTTTTAGAAGAGGTATCAAATCGGTTCCTCCCGCGATTACTTTGGCTTTATTACCGTATTCGGATTTTATTTTTAACGCTTCTTCCATGCTTTTAACTTTTAAATACTCGTATTCCGCTATTATAGGCATAACACCTCCAGATTTAAGAGACTAGAGAATAGAGAACAGAAATTGGGAAATAAAAACAAATTTAGAATCATTTTATTTTTTTCGATAAAGAGTTTATAGAAGCATATATCATTTTTTTTAATTTATTTATCTCATCGAAAATCTCAGAAATATCCTTATCCGATATATAACCGATTTCTTTTGAAATAACTAAAAGAGTATGAACTTCCGACAAAGAACCCAATGAAATACTCAAAAGATTCATATATTCTTTTGTATGCCTTCTTGCCCAACCCTCGGCTATATTCGAAGGAACCGAAATGGAAGCCCTTCTTATTTGAGATACTATCCCAAACATTTCTTCTTTGGGAAATTTTTCTGTAAATTTATATATATTTTTAACGAATATTATCGAATCTTGCCAAATTTTTAGTTTTTCATAACTTTTAATTTTATCTTCTTCACTAAAAATAACCATCACAACCTCTTTTTTACAATATCCTCCCTATTCTCTACCCCCTATCCTCTATTCTCTTTATATACTCCAGGCAACGACTCTTCCCATAGATGATTCCATCTCCATTCCTTTAAGCGGGAAAAAACCCAACCAACATCTTTTATTCGAAAGCTTATCTATTTCTCCGCCTATATTTTCAGCATGAACCAGTCTTTTTGGAAAAAGTTTTAAATGCATAACTTGATAATACTCTTCCTGCGGGAACATCTCATCCCATTTCTTACCGTATTTTTCCATAAGTTTTTTTTCTGCCTCTACAAATAATTTAGGATGCCAGTTTCTTATGATGGTATTCATCGGGTGATCAGCGCTTCCGCAGTCTACCCCTATCCATTTAAATTTCATATCCAAAGCCCATTTATGAAACTCGGGACCGGGACCTGGGTGTTTGCAAAAGTATCGCACTTCGTCCGCGGTTTTTTCATACCAGGCGTATTTATGATAACCGGTGTTTATAATCAAAATATCTCCTTTTTTTATCTCGGCTCTTTTCATTAAAAGTTCGGGGTCGTATAAATCGTAATCTCCAACGTCTTTAGAAATATCCACGACAACCGCTTCCCCTATCCATTCGTTCATAGGAACTTCGCCTATGGCTCTTCCCGCGCCGTAGAAATGGATTTCTCCGTCCATATGAGTTCCCACGTGGTTTGAAGTCGTCATAATCTGGCCGTTTGCTCCCTGCCCCATATGAGCACCCGCAATTCTTTTAAAATATTGTAATTGTAAAGGCATATAGCTCGGCCAAGGAGGAGTGTGAACGCTTAAAGGCTGTGTCAAATCGTACATCTTAACCTTACCCATAAGTTTAAGAAATTCGTTATTATTCATAACATCTCCTTTTGAAAGGAACCTTTTATATCAAGTCCCCTTTTTAAAATAAGCGAAAAAATCCGCTAATAAGATTTTACAAAATTAGTTAAATAATTAAACATTAAAACGGAGGGGTTTTGGAAACTATGTCTTTTATGTGGTTTAAGTTTTTAAATTTGTTTTTTTCGTAACCAGTTTCCAAATATATGTTTTTAAAGCCTAAATAGTATATTTTTTTCGAAACCTCTTCCCCCTTTACTCCGTCTGCCAGATCGCTATCTATGTATATTTCGGTTTCTTTACCGTAGAAATCGATTTTGTTTAAAAATTCATCGAAAGAAGAGTATGAGTCCAGTTTTATTTTCTTGTTTTTTGCAGTTATCCCCCAGTTTTTTCTAACCAAAGGGTCGTCGTCTATAAGGACATAAACTTTACTTTTTTTAAAAGGTATTTTTATAGATACTATACTTCCTTTTCTCAACTCCGATTTAATTTCCAAAAAACCCCCATATTTTTCTATCGTTTTTTTTGCGCTCCAAATTCCAAGCCCGTTTCCTTCGGTTTTTCCATACGTAAAGCCTTTTTCACCAACTTTTTTAACTATTTCGCTCTCCATTCCTCTGCCGTTATCTTCAACCGATATTACGATATTGTCTTTATCGTCGAAAACTTTTATTTTAATCGACTCCGCCTTTGCTTCCATTGAATTATTTAAAAGGTTTGAAATTATTCTTTTTAATTCTTCTTTATTAAAAATGAATTCGCAATCGAATTTTGAAACTTCTAACTGAATATTTATTCTGGGATTTAAAATCTTCTTTTCGGATACGACCTCGGACAACACCTCGTTAAGCTTGTTAAAATCTATGGATTCTTGCCTAACCACATCTTTTTTATCTTCGGTCCTATATTTTTCAAGAAGGTCTTGAGATATCGAAATTATTCTTTCAGATACTTTTCTTAACAACTCCGCCTTATCTTTATCTTCTTTTAAATCTTTACAAACGCTTTCTATTACAGACAACGGACTTTTTATATCGTGAGCTAACTTTTCCGCCAGCTCGGATTTATACTTATTTAATTCAAGCTCCATTAAAACCGAGTAGTCTTTTATTATTCTTTTTTTCTCGCGGTTTAAAAAAAACAAGGATACGAAAAACAAAAAAAGCCAAATCGTAAAAATATAAGGCACAAAACTTAATCTATGATAATAAAAAGCCAACTTTCCGACCTCGTTTTTTTTATCTTCGTCGAAATAAATGGGAACCTCGGCTTTTGAATAAATAAAAGGATTTTTGGGGAAACTTGTTTCCGGGACCGAGAAAACGACGGTATCGTTTTTAACCCACGAAAAAACTTGAAAATCTTGCAAAACGGAATGGGAAAGTTCGGTTACCACATATCTATTATCTCCCGATATCAAAGGATTTCTAAGAGCTTTTGAGAATTGATCCGCTATTCTTTGCTTATAATATGAATTAAATATTAAGCCTATTAACAATAAAATTATAAGTATTATTAAATCAAAAATTATAATCTTAGAAGTTAGTTTTTTTATTGATTTTTCTATTTCTTTTTGAGTTTTATCCATAGGAAATTATTAAATCATTTATTCTCGATAAATTCGCCATATAGGATTATTTGCGTAATATCTAGACAAACCGAACTTCCACGGCTTTCTTAAGATTGCGGCATAAGGCGCAAATACTATTGGAAAAACATAACCTTCAGATAAGGTTTCATAATGAAGCTTATTAAGTTTTTTTATTCTTTCCACTTTATCGTCAGTTTCCATATAATCTTTAAGCCATTCTTTGGCTTCTTTCCCACTAGTTTTAAACATATCCTTAGATAAATGATAAGATATTAGGCTTATATCTTCTTGAAAACTCATATCGGTACCGGAAAAATAAAAATGAGGTTCTTCAAAGCCTTCTTTTTTATAATCTATAATTCCAGGGATTCCTTTGCCATAAATAAACTGTGTATTTGGAAAATATTTTTTTATTTCTGATAAAAACTCTTGAGGAAAGTACCATGCTATCATTTTTCTTTTATTTATTTTAGGAATACTAAAAGAGTTTCTTAATTTATTAATATCATTTAACTGTTCACTAGACAGATTCCCCTCTGCTATTGAAGGAAATATTTGTTCAGCTATTTCATAACCCTCACTTTTAAGATAACAATCCAATAATATCTTTCTTAAAGTTTCTCCTATTTCAAATCGCTCTTTTTTACTAATCTCTCTTCTTCCTTTGGCTGTAAAAGAAACCAGCCTTAACCAAAAAGGATAGGTTTTATGCAATACAACTTCTTTATTGGCTCGCGCAAAAGGTATCAGTTTATCGGGAGTACTTGATACTGTAGTTATGTGATCATGTTTTTTTTCGGAAAAAGCCTTTATCAGATCAAAGTTATTAATATCATTTTCATATATATATAAAACTTTTTGAGGCATTTTTTTATTATAATGATAATGTTTCTTATTAGCTTCAAGGTCAAGATTCTCCTCGCTTATCGCATAATAAGGGCCAGATGTGTTCCTATGGTCTTTTATAGCTAATGTTTTTTCATCTATTGATATAGACGGTATTACGGCAAAATCTATCGCGGTAAGCATTGGAAAAAGAAAAGGATGTTTCTTTTTAAACTTCATTACAAGTGTTTTCCCGTTATCTCTAACCTCAATATTTGCACAACTCTCGCCTATACTTTTTAATTCGGTATTAGGACATAACATATCTTTTAAATTTCCGTGTGTATTTGTGTTTAGAATAAATAACCTTTTAAAACTTTTCTCTGCATCGTATGCGGTTATCTTATAACCGTCCGCGGTATATAAATCCTCCCTTATTTCGAATATGGCTTGGTTTCCCTCCCATCTAAAATTCTTGGCAACTCCAGAGACCAGCTCGCCATTAACATTATACTCCACAAGCGGACTATATATATTTTCAAGATATAAATATTCAGGAGCAAAATGAATCTTTGCGGGATCAAAATCGGAAGGTTTTCTTATATTTTTAAAGGCCATTATTTTTAAAGTTAAATCATTATTTTTCATAAATCCTCTTTGATTAAATACTATAAAAAAGAACAGTATAATTAAAAAAATTGACAAAAATCTCATTTATATTTTAATATTATTCCTTAGAACGTTTAGGGACACAATCTGGAGGGCATTCGCAAACCGCGTCCAATTTAGACGGGATTATATTTATATCCGAATAAGAAGAAAGTACCGAACTAAAATCCGAGTTTTTTTTGTTTAACAAAAACACGCTCAATATGGCAATCAAACCTGAAAAAAATAAAACTATCTTTTTCATTATACCTCCTAAAATAAATTATATCTTTATTTTAGCCTTAAAAAACAATTTTTCAAGGGAAAAAAGTCCTATTTACTCAAACAAATAAGTCGACATATATCTTTCGGCGGTATCAGGCAAAACAAAAACTATGTTTTTATTTTTGTTTCTCTCGGATATCTTATATGCCGCATAAGCCGCCGCCCCCGAGCTTAATCCCGCAAATATCCCCTCGCAAACCGCCAATTTTTTTGAAAATTCTTTGGCGTCATCGTCGCTAACTTTTATTATCTCGTCTATTAAAGAGATATCCAATATTCCCGGCTTAAAGCCGGCGCCTATTCCCTGTATTTTATGAGTTCCTTTAATACCTTCGGAAAGAAACGGAGAAGACAAAGGCTCGACGGCTATTATTTTTATGTTTTTATTTTTTTCTTTTAAATATCTTCCCGCTCCGGTAATCGTTCCCCCCGTTCCGACTCCGGATATGAAGATGTCTATTCTCCCTTCCAAATCGTTCCATATTTCGGGACCGGTGGTTTTATAATGATAATCCGAATTTGCGAAATTTTCAAATTGCATAGGCATAAAAAAATCCGGATTCTCTTTTAAAATTTCTTTCGCTTTCTCCACCGCTCCGGCCATACCTAACTCTTTGGGAGTAAGTATTAGTTTCGCTTCAAAAAACTCCAATATCTTTCTTCTCTCTAAACTCATATTCTCCGGCATAACTATTATCAGATTAAATTTGAAAATTCGAGATAGCCATGCCAGAGATATACCGGTGTTTCCGCTCGTCGGTTCCACCACCGTAGAGCCTTCTTTTATTTTGCCGTCTTCTAAAGCTTTTTTTATCATTCCAAAAGCGGCTCTGTCTTTAACGCTATGAAGAGGATTGAAAAATTCAAGTTTTGCAAACAAATTGTTTGTTCTCTCGGGATTTAAACGATTTATTTTTAATACCGGAGTTCTTCCTATAAGCTCGGTAAGGTCCGAAAAATATTTCATTTTATTTTTCTTTTGATTTCTTCTATTTCTTTAATAATCTTTTCCAATTCTTCTTCGTAGAAACTTTCGACTTTGTTATGCTCTAATATTTTTTCTTTCTCAACTCCCATTCCTTTCGGTTTAGCCTCGACTCCGAAAACCGTAGTGTCGTTAGGAACGTCTTTTAAGACGACCGATCCCGCTCCGATTCTCGCATTGTCTCCTATTTTAATATTGCCTAAAATTATGGCTCCTGCTCCTATTACCACATTATTCCCTATTGTGGGATGTCTTTTGCCTTTATTTAAAGAAACTCCTCCCAAAACCACTCCCTGATATATCAATACGTCGTCTCCTATTTCGCAAGTTTCCCCTATTACCACTCCCATACCGTGATCTATAAAAAATCTTCTTCCTATTTTAGCTCCGGGATGTATCTCTATTCCGGTTAAAAATCTCGATATATGAGACAAAAATCTCGCTATAAAATAAAATTTTTTGGACCACAAGTAATGCGATATCCTGTGCAGCCATACGGCGTGAAGTCCCGGATAGCAAAACAAAACTTCTACCACGCTTTTAGCCGCCGGGTCTTTTTTAAAAACATTATTTATGTCTTCTTTAAATCTCATAATTATATATTATAAAACAAAATGTTACTTAAATTTTATCAAACCGAAAATCCCTATTATGAAAGAAACGGCGGAATTCAAAATTATTACATATGAGGGGTTTATTTTATCTATCATAAAACCGTTTGCGACAAAAGAAACGGGCATAATGGCGTAAACCACCGTATTAACGAGCGAAAAAAAACGGCCTTTGTATTCGTTTTCTATGTTATACTGAAAATAACTGACTATCGCGACATTCCCCACGGATATCGAAAAACCGCATAATAAAAGAAAAAAAGAGGTAAGATAAGGATTTTTAGATAACGCGGTAAAAGCGAAAAACAACGAAAAAGAAAATATGGTATATATCAAAAGCCTTATATTTCCTTCGATATCCTTTTTAAAACTCATCAAAAAAGAAGCCGACAATACTCCGAAAGCGAAAAAGCTCTCGGATACGGCAAGCCATTTTACGTCTTTTACAAGTATAAATTTTATTATAACCGGGATTAGAATAAGTATTGGAGAGACGAAAAAATTTAAAACCGCAAAAAATAAAAGAAGGCGAAGTATTTCTCTTTTATCGTTTTTTATATATAAAAAACCGGTTTTTAAGTCTTTTAAGTAATCCGAATTATTTTCGGATACGGTTTTAAGGTTCTTAGTTATCATAAAAACAAAAACAAACGAAATTAAATAAGTAAATATGTTTATTATGACGCTTCCCTTAAAACCTAACCACGCTATAAATACGCTTCCAAGCATCGCCCCCACGACGTTGGATATTCCTATCGAAGAAGAATCCACCGCGGTGGCCTGAGCCAGATGCTTTTCGGAGGTTAATGGAAGTATGGAAGAAGCGGTCGCCGTTTCAAACAAAGGCGCAAAGGAATAAATAAAAAAAACAAGCAAAAGCAAAAACCATAAAGAAAGCATGTTTTTAATCAGCAATAAAACCAGTATAAAAAGTATGAGCGCCCTAAAAAAATCCGCTATCAGCATAAGATATTTTTTATTGTGCCTATCGGACAAAGCACCCATAAACGGAGAAAATAAAACTACCGGCAAAAAGGTAGCCGCCATAACGAGAGAAAGCCCGAATTTATTTCCGCTATCTATTACCCACCAGGCAAGAGAAAGAGTGAAAAACTTGTCACCTATGGCGGATATAACTCTGGCTATAAAAAGATTTCTAAAATCGGGATATAAAAAAACGGGATTATTTTTCATCTACTAAATCTTTAGTTAATAAATAACTCAAAAAACCGATTATTATTGCCGTAAATAAAAACCCTAATATAAAATTTGAAAACAATTTTGCAAACAAACCGCTTAACGCTCCCCACAAAATGCCTTTCAATATCAAAGAAAATCTGTTTTCTTTTTTTAAATTCGAATGAGATTTAAAAACATAACTAAAAAAATTAATATCCGGTTTTGATAAAAGATAAAAAGGGATAGCCACAACCGTATATATAATTAAAGTAAGAGGAATAATCAAAAGGACCGATTTAAGATAAGAATAATCCTTAAAAAAACTATACTTGGCCAGAACAAAAATTAATATTCCCAAACTTAAATCTATTCTAATCCTATTTAATTTTATATTGCTCATATCTCCATCCTATCTATATTTTATGAAACTTTTAAACCTTTTAAAGCATCTAAAGGTATTAAGGAATATGAAACAAACCAAAGGAGGATCATAAAAATGAAACTGATAATGGCTGTAGTATTTTTTTCGTTCTCTCGGCTAAACGCTCAATACACGGTTGAAAAAGCCGTCTCGGATGCGGTTAATTCAAGCAACCTTATCAAAAGCTACGATTATAAGGTTAAGGAAGCCGAACATAACTTAAAAGAAGCGGATTATTCGAAATACGGAATTTTAAATTTAAAGGCTTTATATACCAAAGGAGATGAGCCGGTATACGCTTTTGCGTCCAAAATGAGGCAGGGTGAGTTTTCGATGGCCGATATGATGAAGATAAACAACCCCGATTCGATAGATAATTTGGAACTTGCAATAGAAGCCGGAGTACCTTTATTTACGGGTTTTAAATTGGAAAATTACAAAAAAATGTCCGGCATAAACATTGAAGCCAATAAAAAAATAACCGAAGAGGTTAAAAACGGAATAAAATTTCAAGCCATATACTCATATTTAACGGCGGTTATGTACAAAAGCTTATTAAGTCTATCCTCATCCACGATATCTTCATCCGAAATAGAGCTTTCATCCGCAAAAAAGCTTAACGAAAAAGGGATGATCTTCGGCTCGGATTACTACGCCGCTCTATCTATATACGAGTTTATTAAAAAATACGATACCGAATGGAAAAACTCGTTTGAAAGAGAGATAAGGTCTTTATCGGTTTTAACCGGCAAAAACATTTCTCAAAACGATATTAAATCGATTTTAAAGGAATACGAATGGAAAACCGAATCAAAAGATTTCTACATAAACTACGCTTTAAAAAATAGGAATTCGTTAAAAGCTTACGACGACTACATAAACATAAGAGAGATACAAAAAGAGATAAACAAAAACTCTATTCTCCCCGAGGTAGTAGCTTTCGCTTCTTTATCGGGAAACTCGGGCTCGCTTTCGGATATGAGAACCTCGTCCATTTACGGCATAAAAATGAATATGCCTATAGGAGACCCGACATATTTCGCAAAGATAGACAAATCCGAAGCGATATTAAACCAAACAAAAGAATTAAAAAACGACGAGGTTAGAAAAATTTCGGACGAAATAGAAAAAACATATTCAGATATGTTATCCGCTTACGAGTCTATGAAAATAGCAAAGAACGCGGTTTTAAACGCGGAAAACTCTCTTGAACTTTTCAAGCCTTTATACAGGCAGGGAAAACAAAGCATAATGGAAGTATTAAGGGCGGAGTCAAACCTTCTTCAGGCTAAAGCCTCTTATTACGAAGCGATATTCAAATACAATCTTTTTTATGCCAAGTTGAGATATCTTACCCAAACACTCGACGAGCGGTTTATAAAAGATCTTACCGATAAGATTTCGGAATAAAATAATTTTAAAAGGAGAAAGATATGGAAGAAAATAAATACGGTTATGCGGGGAAAATAGCCAAAGCCTTTATAAATTCAAGGCTTACTCCGATAATGATAATTTCTTTTTTGATAGCCGGAGTGATAGCCACCATAAATCTTCCGAGGGAAGAAGAGCCTCAGATAAACGTTCCTATGGTAGATATTTTCGTTCCTTATTACGGAGGAAACCCCGAGGAAGTGGAGAAAAAGATAATAAACCCGGGCGAGAGAAAACTATGGGAGATAGACGGAGTGGAATATATTTATTCTATGGCAAACCCGAATATGGGGATGTTTATACTAAGGTTTAAAGTCGGAACCGACCCGGACATAGCCATAACCAGAACTTATTCAAAAATTTATTCCAATAAAGATTTGTTTCCAAAAGGAGCGGGAGAGCCTTTGATAAAATTAAAAACGATAGACGACGTGCCGATAATGGCATTAACTTTATGGGGAGAAAAATTTAACGATTACGATTTAAGAAGAATAGCTTCAAAAATGCAAAACGAGATAAACTCTATAGACAATGTTTCCGAAACACAAATCATCGGCGGGCATAAAAGGCAATTTATAGTTTATTTCGACCCTCAAAAAATGGCTGAAAAAAGAATAACGCCTTATATGCTTTCCGGAATAATAAAAATGTCAAACTCAAAGCTTCCCGCCGGACATTTTAATAATAACGGTTCCAAAACGATAGTGGAAACCGATTCGTTCATTAAAACCGCCGACGATCTTAAAAACATAATAGTCGGAGTTTCGAACGGAAACATAGTAAAACTTTCCGATATAGCGAAAGTTATAGACGGTCCGGACGACGATGAAAGGCTGGTTCTTACGAGAGAGCCGAACCAAAAATCTTATAATCAGGCGGTAACATTATCGATATCCAAAAAAAGAGGAGCAAACGCCACTTACATAGCAAACCAGATAATAGAAAAAATAAACAAACTTAAAGGCAATATAATACCCGACGGCGTAAACATAACCGTAACAAGAAACTACGGAGAAACTGCGAAAGAAAAATCGGACGAGCTTATATTCCATTTGATACTTGCGACTATATCCGTTACTTTTCTTATATGGATAACATTGGGCTGGAGAGAGGCTATAGTGGTATTTGTCGCAATTCCAGTAACGCTTGCTTTAACGCTTTTGGTTTATTATTTATACGGATACACCCTTAACAGAATAACGTTGTTCGCTCTTATATTCTCCATAGGCATATTGGTTGACGACGCGATAGTGGTAATAGAAAACATAAACAGGCATTGCTTGTTGAAAAAAGATAAACATCTGGATGAAAACGTGGTAAATGCGGTCGATGAGGTCGGAAACCCGACAATACTCGCCACATTCACCGTAATAGCCGCCATACTTCCGATGGCATTCGTAAGAGGGCTTATGGGCCCTTATATGAGACCTATTCCCGTAGGGGCATCGGTCGCTATGCTTTTTTCGTTGGGAGTGGCTTTTATAGTAACTCCATGGCTTTTTGCCAGAATAGTAAAGAAATTTTCAATACATCATTGCGAAATGAAAGGAGAATCTTTTACCGACAGAATGTTTAGAAAACTTATGGAGTTCTTGCTTAAAAATAAGATTAACTCATACGTTTTTTTAACCCTAAACGCTCTGCTTTTAATAGGAGCCGTATCCATAATTTTATTTAAAGGAGTAATATTTAAAACTCTTCCTTTCGACAACAAAAGCGAGTTTCAGGTCGTAATCAATATGCCTGAAAACTCGTCTATAAATAAAACCATAACCGCCGCAAAAGAGATAGGCGATTATTTGACAAAAGTGAAAGAAGTAAGAGATATTCAGATATATGCCGGCACAAGCGCACCGTTTAATTTTAACGGTCTTGTAAGACATTATTATTTAAGGTCTATGCCCTATCAGGCGGATATACAGGTAAATCTTGTAAATAAGCACGAAAGAAAAAGACAAAGCCATGAGATAGCCTCTTCGATAAGAAAAGATGTTAAGGCCATAGCGGACAAATACGGAGCCAGAGTTCAGATAGCGGAAGTCCCCCCGGGACCTCCGGTTCTTGCCACTATGGTAATAGAGGTTTACGATCCAAACCCGGAAAATCAACTTAAGATAGCAAACGATATAAAAGATATACTCAAAAAAGCGGACTTCATAGTTGATGTGGATTCTTACATAACCGAACCTCAGCCTAAACTTTCTCTCCCGGTTAAAAGGCAGATTGCCACTTTAAACGGAATATCGTCTGAAGAAATAGCAAGAACGATATCAATGGCGGTCTACGGTTATGAGTTGGATACGGTCCATACGGATTTCGATTATGAGCCGGTTGATATAAAATTAAGAATAGAAGAGTCCAAACGAAAAAATCTTCAGTTCTTAAACGATATGAAATTATTTTCCCCATCGGGAATGCCGGTTTCTATGGAAAAACTCGTGGATAGAAAACAAACCTTAGAAGACATGACTATACATCATAAAAACCTTAAAAAAGTTTTGTATGTAACCGGAGATGTAAGCGGAAGCGAGGAAAGCCCGATATACGCGATAATAAATTTACAAAAATACATAAAGGATTACGAGAAAAAATCGGGTTTAAAAATAGAACAGTATTTCACCCGACAACCCAAACTCTCAAGCGAAACCGCGATAAAATGGGACGGCGAGTGGCAGATAACATACGAGGTCTTTAGAGACCTTGGGATAGCGTTTGGAGTGGTATTGATACTTATATATATACTGATAGTAGCCTGGTTTGAAAACTACATAACCCCGTTAATAATAATGAGCGCAATTCCTTTGGCGCTTATCGGAATCATCCCCGCCCACTGGGCAAGCGGAGCCTTTTTTACCGCCACTTCCATGATAGGTTTTATAGCCTCAAGCGGTATAGTGGTTAGAAACTCGATAATACTTGTAGACTTCATAGAGTTAAAGCTAAAAGAAGGAGTTCCGTTTAAAAAAGCGGTAATAGACGCCGGAGTGATAAGATTCAGGCCTATGTTATTAACCGCATTGGCTGTAATAATAGGAGCGGGAGTAATACTTTTAGATCCGATATTCCAGGGGCTTGCCATATCTTTGATATCGGGACAGGTGGCATCCACATTGCTTTCAAGAGTGGCGGTGCCGGTTCTTTATTATCTTTCGTTTAAACAGAAAGATAAACACGCAAGAAAAGACGTAAAAGAAACCGAAAAACAGGATTATTATGAAGAGTAATTTTTGATAAAATTAAATTATACGGAGGGTTTATGGATAAAAACGAAAACAAAAAAGAAAACAAAAGCGGAAAATATGTTTACGATAAAAAACTAAAAAAAGTCGTAAAAGTTTCGGACGAAATAGTAGGTCTTAACAAAAGCGGCGGCTCTTCGGATACTACCCCCTCCTGCGGTTCAGGCGGATGCTGCCCGGGTTGCGGAATGCACTAATAAGAATTTGGGAGCATTTTATGAAACTAAACGATTATCTAAGGTTAATGGCGGGTTTTTTCACGATAATAAGCGTAATTCTTGCCGTATATGTTAATCCGAAGTTTTTATATTTCACTATATTTGTGGGTTTAAATCAGCTCCAATCCGCTTTTACAAAATGGTGCCCGGCAATCTGGATTTTAAAGAAATTGGGCGTTAAGGACTGCTAATCTTATTGATTTCTCAATAAAAATAGCCGACGATCGGATTCGAACCGATGACCTATCGCTTACAAGGCGATTGCTCTACCGCTGAGCTACGTCGGCGCAAAAATATATTATACAATTTTAGAATTTAAGGCTCAAAGAAGCGGTATAATTTCTCGGATTTGATGGGTAATAACCGTTAAAAACATCCGCCGTCGTTGCGTATCTTTCGTTGAATATGTTATCTATTGAAAACTTAAAAACTAAGTTTTCAAATTTTTTATATATATCCAGCGAACATACTTCGTAAGTCGGTATTTTTTTGCCGGTTTTATCCGCCCCGCTGTACTGAGTTCCGACTTTTATCGCTTTAAAAACCGAAGTAAAATTATTTTTCTCATAACCTAATGAAAAATTAAGTTTATATTTAGGGCTATAAGCCAGAACTTTATAACTTGATTCCCCTTTGTTTTTACCTTTCACATCTATCAAATTGGCTCCAACGTTTAATTTTAACCAGTCATACCCATAGCCTAAATTAAACTCGGCTCCTCTGTTGTATCCTTTCGCCATATTTACCGATTTGGATCTCCAGGTATTTGGATCGAAATAAACGCTTATTTTATCGTCTATATCGTAATAATATGCGGTTATATTATAATTTACGGCTCCCGAATAACTTAACCCTATCTCGTTAGAAACGCTTTTTTCCGGTTTTATGTCGGGGTTTGGGTCGTACCAGTATGCCGAAGAGCCGTATATATCGGCGAAATTGGGCGCTCTCCAGGAACGGCCTAAAGAATACGATAAAGAATATTTATCGGTTATCGCATAGCTTGTAACAAGTTTAGGACTAAACATATTATTATAATTTTTATTATCGTCGTATCTCAGATACATTTTAGAACTAAATTTTTCGCTAAACCTTGCATCGTAGTTTGCAAAATAACCGTAGTTTTTTATGTTATGATTTCCATAATCGTTTGACCTAAGATAGGTTTCCTCCATCTCAAGCCCGAAATTCAATTTTTTAAAGCTTGACTCTAATAAAGCATTATTTGAATATGTTTTTATCTCGGTCAAACTTCCCCACTGATAAGCCTCCCTGATAAGATTGTTTCTCGAATAAGAAATTCGATTACTAAACTCTCCCAAGTCAAACTTATGGTTTAAGCTTAAGAATAGATTTTTATCATTCTGCCAGTCTGTTAGGCTATTCGCTTTTCTTTCTCTCTCTCCGTTAAAGCTTTTTATATCCACAGGAGTACCCGAAGGAATCCCTCTTTTTAAATCAACGGCAAACATATTGAGAGTAGTTTTACCAAAATTGCTAAAATCGTACTCCATTTTTGAAACAAAAGAATTTCTTGTCGCTTTTGAATTTTCTTGAAACCCTTCGGAGTTATAATTTTCAAGAGCGGTCAAAACCGAAATATTATCTTTGGATATTGCGGTTTTTAAGATATGCCTTTTAGAGCTATAAGAACCGTAATCCGATTTTAGCTCTACTAATTGAGAATCTTTTTTTACGCTTTCGGTTTTTAATCCTATAACTCCGCCCTCGGCGTTTGAACCGAAAACCCCGGACCAACCGCCGTTTAACAAATAAACCTTTTCTATCCCCGTTATTGGGAGTATCGAAAGGTCGTAGGTAGAGGTAATGTCTTTTGGAAGTTTTATTCCGTCATAAACCACAACGGTTTGATTTGAACCAAACCCTCTAACGGAACCCAAAGAAAGCCCTAAATTAGAGGTGTTCTCCCTTAAAACAAAAGAAGGCGAGTCGTTAAGCGAATTTGATATTTTTAACTCGTCTCCGGTTAGGATTGCTGTTTGAGCGTTATTGGAGTAAAAATAATCGCTTGAGTTTATTTTTTTAGTCAAAGATAGAAATATTTCGGATGTTCTATCTTCGGATTTTAATTGATTTGCCGCAAAAACAAAAGCGGCCAGTATGAGGATTTTTTTCATCCGTCCTCCCTCGAGGTTTTTTAATAAATGCTTCGAGGAAAGACAGCAAAATGGACATGCTTTTATAAACCTTCCCTCGAAGGATAAATTTCGTATGATAGACCGGGCTTGTCCTTTTATACAAAAGGCTTTACCGTTGCGGGGCAGCGCGGGAATTTAACCCGACTTCCCTCATACGAAACTAAAAAACTAAACCGGCTTTTTCGGGGCCGAAACCCAGAGAGCGAAATACACAATCAAAATAAAACCGCTCAAAACTCCGGAAAATAAAAAAGCTATAAATATAATTCTGACTAAAGTAACGTCAATATTGAAATATTCTGATATGCCGGCGCATACTCCGGCGATTTTTTTGTTATCCGAAAGATAGAAATATTTTTTAGATTCCATAATTAAATTATACACTAAAACGGGAAACCCAAAGAAAGCCCCAAATATAAATAGTCCGAAGATATCTCTTTTGAGTTTATATTTTTATCTATATAATTTTGTAACACCGACGAGTTATTACCCGCGCTAACATCCCTTTTAAGTTTTTTCAATTTATAATATTTAAAATCAAAAGACAATAGATGAGATTTAAATATATTTTTTTCTATTCCTATTCCAAAATTTAACCCGGGCAAATAATAATTGGCGTCGTTAGATACCGGTATATTAAAAGTACCCATTGAAGATCCGCCGCTTACGTAGTAAATATTTTGTTTGGACGATAACATATTAAAATTAGCGCCTATTTCTCCTTTAAATCTCGTATTAAAAATAAATTTTCTAACAAATCCGTAAACAAACTCAAAAGAAGAAGCCGATTTTATGGTCTCTTCAACATATAAATCGTCCGCCGGGTTGACCGAATCGAATATATTCCACTTGCTTATAAATTTTTTATCCAACAAATCAGAATTATTTGAAGATTTTTTAAATGAAAACTTAATATAATTTTTTCTGCTATAATTATGCCTCCACTCCAAACCGAAACTTGAAGCTTTCAAATTTAAATCTGAGAAATTTATCGCTCCGCCGGTTATATTAAAATAATTTTTAGAAAGATTATAAAGTTCCGAAGATTCTTTCAAAAGAACCTCTTTGTCTATGTTTATATTGGAAGCCGCTATAACCTCCGCAGTTTCCGAGTTTGCGACTCTCGCGTTTACCGAAAACTCGTTTCCTACCGAAGAAACCTCTCCTATTACAAGCCAATCGACTCCCAAAATAAGGCCTACTCTTTTTATATCTTTTTCGTCTATTATTCCAAGCATATTTAATCTAAGTTCTTCGAGTATTTTATCAAGCCTGTTTCTTTCGACAAAAACAAAATCTTTATCGTTTATAAAATGTTTTGAAAGAGCGGAAGATACTATTTCGCCGGCTTTAGATTTTGCGGCATCTTCTCCTATATCTTTAAAATTAAGAACGGCTATTTTTAAAATTTTCTTATCGGTTTTATTAAACATTTTAGATTTCAAATCTTTTTTAAGCTCGTACATGCTATCGTCTACGGAAGCGAAAATTAAAGAATTAAAAGCAAATAAAAAAATAAGAAACTTAAAAACCATAAAACCTCCGTATATTTTTTAATTTTATAAAATTTTTTTGGAAATAATTAAGGCCTCTCCGAAACCCTTCAATATGGGCGAGAGGCCTTAATATATTTATAGCAGATTATTTCAATTTGTCAACCCCCCTTAAGATTTATAATCTTTTATCATCCATTCCAGGGGAGAGAGAGGTCGAAAAAATATTTCCCTTGAGCTCGTTCGGAAGTTATGTGTTTGGGCGAGTATATTTTTACCATATTTCTATAATCGAAAAAATCAATACCCTCGGTTTTAACCTCGTTTTTCATTTCATATAAAACATTTAAAGGCAAATTAACATTCGGGGCATAAGCCAACCTTACAAGGCACTCCCCGGCCCCCGATTTAACGGCTTTTACCGCGGCATGCCTTGCGGCATAAGCCGCGACTCTGTCTATATGGCCGATTATTTTTCCGGACAACGCCCCTCCTCCTATCGGGATTCTCGGCCCGTAATAATCCATTACAAGTTTTCTCCCGGTCTGGCCGTTATCTCCGTTGCTTCCTCCGTTTGTAAATTCTCCGTTCGGATTAACTTTAAATGTTATTTGATTTATTTCGGATGCCCATCTTGAGTCGTATTCCTTAAGTTTAATATAAGCTTGATTAAGCGTTTTAATTGAAACGGATACCACTTCTGATATATTTACTTTGGACGGATGCATTATCGTCAAAAGAACCTCTTTTAATAAAAACTTTTTGTCTTTTTCTTCCACTATGACAATTATTTTTCCGTCCGGGCCCAAACCTTTCATATATCCGAAAAGACAGCTTTTAAAAACCTCGTCTTTTAAGTAAAGCGATAAAAAATGCTCCGGCGGAAGATAAGAAGTTTTTTCGTCATAACCGGCCCAGCCTATTACTACGCTTTGGTCGTTAACATATCTGCTCCAAAATGTCGGATCTTTCATATTTAGCCTGCAAACATAATCTCTTATTTTATATTTCGAGGCGTCTATATGATTGTTTTCTACATAACCTATTCTATCTCCCACATATCGGACCACATCCTTAAAATCTATCTCTATTTTTTGAGACGTCAAAATCGTCCCATTTATATACATCTCATCGGACCATACGCCGACTTCTATCTGAGCATAGGCTTCTTCTTCGAAAGCGCAAACTCTATTTACTATCTCATCCGCTATTTGGTCGCAAAATTTGTCGGGATGCCCGGGCAAAACGCTCTCCGATACTCTTATCATAACTCCTCCCTTACCATTTTAATTTTTTATAATAAAAGCCGTAATCTTTTACCGCACGTTCGTCTCCATCTTTGGATATTATAAAACCGACCGATGCTTTCTTTTTTAATTTCAATACGAGTTCGTGCAAATTCTCTTCTATAAATCCGTCGGTTACAACAACCGCTTTGCGGTAGTTTTTATCGATTATATGTTTAAAAACCGCCTCTATGCGGGTTCCGTATGTTTTTTTAAATTTAAACTTTCCTTTTTTCATTTCCGCCTTATGGACTTGAGTGCTAAAAGCCCACAAATCGGTTTTAAAAACATCTTTAAAACTTTGTAAAGCCTTTGCCAAAAAATCCAACTCTCCGCTCATTGAAGGGGAAACGTCAAAGTATAAAGCGGTTTTTATGTCGAAATTGTTTTTCTCCCCGATCCATTTTGAAAACGGAAAAAAAGGGGACCATAAATATTTAACAAAAGACCTTCCGTCTCTTTTGGAAAGAATAGGCATAAAAAATTCAAACTCGCCGGGGTTGCTTTTTCTTTTTGATTTTTCGGATTTTGAGAACATTTTAAGAACGGTATATATCGCTTTACGCCATATCTTTATATAATCCTTCTCAATATCTTTAAAAACAATATCCATCTCATCATCCTCTGTTTTATCGCTTTTAAGCGCCTGCGATTTTAAGCTATTTTTTGAATTGGCATTTGAGATTTTGGAATTTTTACTTTGGCTTATGGTTTCTTTTATCTTTTTTTCTAATTCATTTATAATATTCCGATAATCTTTTAAATCGGATATTTTATTTCGGGTTATATTTTGGCAATCTTTTGATTCTTTGTTTTGATTTTGTTTATCCCGAGAATTTTGATTATCGCAATTATCGGAATTTCTTTGAGAATTTGAAAAATCGCTGGCTAACGATTCGTTCGCTTGGGTCTTGGATTCTAAAGAGGCGTTGTCCGAAGAGTGAGTGCCTATAAATTTGTCGTTGCTATTATTTTGGTTTTCTTTATAAATCGATAATAAATAACTTTTTATATCGGAAAAGCCGATTTTTCCTTTATACAAACTCGACCAAATTTTTTTCAAAGCATTATTGGATACTTTATTGTTTTTTTTGTCATAAGGCCTTAAAATTTGAAATATCTCCTCTTCGTTTTCATATAATTTATTAACGCCGTTGCAATAATCTTTGCCTAATAACCAATATAAATATGAGTTTATTAAGGCGTCCATGGATATATTATTAATAAACCTCTCGTTTTCGTCTTTAGGTTTTTTAAGATAATCTCTAAAAAGAATATGAAGAAGCTCGTGAGATATAAGCCATTCAACGTCTTTTTCCGTTTTAAAAAACTCATTGACATAATCCAAATTTACTTTTAATATCGGTTTGTCTCCAATGCTTATACCTATATTTTCAACGCTTTTGTCGAAAACTATATCGTATATTTTTAGATAAGATTCAAAATTCAACCTATTTTCAAATACGACTTTCTTAAATATGTTTCTAAACTGATTTTCAGATATAGTCATAAAAACCTCTCGGTTCATATAATATGACTTTTCTTTTTAGGTTTGCTTCGGTTAGTATTAAAGGCCTTTCGGGGTCGTAAATATGTTCCCCGCATAAACCGAGAATAACCGCGTCTTTTAATATCTCATCTTTATCGATAAAAACCTTATCTTTGTTCTCGATTATAGGCATAGTAACGCATATCAACTTTTTTTTAAATACCAAAAATTTTTTTTTCAATTTTTCTTCATCGTTTACTTTGCAAGATTTCATAATATTATAAATATAATCCACTACATTTTCATTATCTGCGAAACAAAAGTTAGTTTCGTAAACCGCTTTGAAACCAAAATTTTCAAAGTTTATGTTAACGGTTTTTTTATCGACCTCATTAACGGCGGGTTGTTCCGATTCGTTAGCGTTTGAGTTTAGTTTTATAAAAGATTTATGTTGTTCTTCATACCTTTCTATTATCTTATTCAAATTTTCCGTGTCTTTCTCTTCTTTCGGTTTTGTAGTATAGTTTCTCATAGTAACATTTCTACTCATCGGTCCGCCGGTATTGTTATAATACATTTTCATAACCCCTCCTTTTTAAAATAATCTATAAACTCTTTCATTTTTTTAAGTATTTCAATCGATTCGTCTTGGTTTTTATCGCAATTTAAAAAAGATATAAAGAAATCTTTTAAAAACTTATTTTCGGATATTATTTCTATTATCTCGGAATCGCATTTTAACTCCACCTTCTTTTGCATATTAACCGAAGAAGAGATATTTTTCATATATCCGAAAAACTCTTCGCAGGCATCGGCATTTAGAGAAATTACTCCTTTCATAACAAGCGAAAATATAAGATAAATAAATATGAAATAATCGTAATCGCCTTCTTTAGCTTTTATAACCGCCCATTTTACTATTAAAGACCTTTTCTCTTTAGATTTTAGATTTATAAGCATATTCGCCTTTTCTATATAACCCTTTGCCTCCATAAAGTTTTCCATATCGTTATCCTTGAATAACTCGATTCTATTGAATTGATAAACGCTTTTATGAATCAAATTAAGCTTATCCCATTTTATGTCGTCGTTCCAGCAGATATCCGGTATGGAACTTTTGAAAACATTATACACATCCTCATCCCATGGGTTTGGAGTTAAAGCCAATAATGCGGATATGTTTTTCATTATTATCTTCGCTCGTCTTACAGATATCTCCATAATCTTAGCATCATTTGCCAATTTTGAAAATTCCGCTATATAATTAATTAAACTCAAAGGCGGTTTTTGGAGAATGTTTTGAAATTCCTCTCTTTTTTTATTTATAAAATCTATAAAATTATTGGAAGCTTTTATATCCGGTTCGATCATATTTTTTAATATCTCACGTTTAGTGTTTTCGTTTATTCCGCTCCACTTGGGAACTTGTATAAAAAGAGAAAATCTATCCGCAAGAGCTTTATCCAACGGCTCGACCCCCAAATAAACATTTTCATCTTCGTCTTTTCTGTAAGGGTTCATAGCCGACCATCTGTATACGAGTTTCCTTATTTCTATTCCTTGAAGTTTTTTTTCATATATCAACGAAAAAAGTTTGTTTTGGACTTCGGGCTTGCATCTGTTTATCTCGTCTATTAAAACCGACTCGGCGTCCCATACCGTTGCCGGGGTCATTATGTATTCTATTTTCATTTTATTTTCGCCTCCATTTTTAAAAGGGTATGGGAAACCTACTATGTCGTCAAAGGATATCATAGAAGCGTTATAATGTTTATGATTTAATCCCAAAAGTTTTGAAATGTTATTTAAAATATGGGTTTTACCGCTTCCCATATCCCCTATTAAAATCAAAGGGTCTTGAGTTATTAAGCCTATAATTAAAAGCGTCTCTATATTTTCGTAGCCGAAAATTCCAAGCGATCGGGCAAAACCTTTGTATTCGTAGTTTGTCCCGTCAAGTTTATCCGATTCGATTAGATTTTTGTTTTCTAAGATTAAATCTTGGCCGCTCATAAATCCTCCGAATAAAACCCGATATCCGATTTACCTTTGTCTTTATAAAAGCTTTCATAGTTTTGTTTGATTAGATTTAAAAGATCTTTGGCGGAAAAATCGGCACCGGAGTTAAGTTTTTTTATAAGCTCTATTTGTTTTATTAAATTAACCAAAAACGCCCCGACGGCTTTTTTGGCGACCAAGGCATCGAGCACATCGTCGTTTTTAAACAACTCTAAAATCTTTTCGTCTTTCGTATTTAATTTTACTATCTCAAAGTAATCTTTTTTGGTAAGAGTTTCAAGGTCTATTATATAATCGAATCTTCCGGGCCTGCTTGCCGCAAAATCCAATATTCTTTTATTATTAACGGTGGCGAGCAAAAAAACGTTGTTTTTTATAAAACCGTCCAAATGTTCCAAAAACGAGGACAGCATGCGAGGATGAGTTTCGTGTCTTTCTCTAATGGCTATGTCCAAATCGTCTATGCATATTATGCAAGGTTCAAACATATTTGCAAACGAAAAAAGCATGTTTAAAGGGAGGTTCCCGGCGTTAGTAAGAATTATCGTAGCCTTTCCCGCGCAGGCGTTGGCTATGCCTTTCACTATCTTAGTTTTACCGCTTCCGGGAAGCCCTGAAAGAATATATCTTAAAGGCTTTCTTATCTCGTTATATCTCAATACCGCTTTTACGAAAATATTTAATTTTTCTTTTATCTCTTGAGGCAAAATTATATCCTCCATCGCGGTATTGTTTAAACTTTTTATTATTTCAAACTCAAGACTGTCCGGAGATTCTTCGTCCAAATCGGGCATAAAACTTCTCGGTTTAGATATCAACTTTAATATTTTCCCGTTATAAATAGAGTTTTTTATTGACTCTTCTATCAAAACTTCGGCTAATTTTTTGGGATTTACGTCGGATAAAGATTCTCCGAGAACATTAAAATTGTAAATTATCCGGTCCATATCTTTGACAATCACCAGGCTTATAAAATAATTTTCGTTTTTGTATTTAATTTTGGAGTGGATAAACCAATCGTCTATTTTAGCAAGCCCATTTTCGTCCTCGTAAGATATGGTATATTGGGATATTACTGGCGCAATATCGTTTTTTAAAGCATGAAAAAACAAAACTTCCAGTTCTTCGTTTTTTAAAACTTTTTTATGTATCCCGTAAAGATATGTTTTTAAAAACTCAAAAATATGGGCGTTTACCGGCATTGAGTATTTAAAGACGCCGCGGTCGTCGTTTTGTCCATTTGCAGGTATTATAAAATCTTCCATTTTCGCTCTTCTATATTTATTGATAAAATTCCTATTCATAATCCCTCCATTAAAAATTAAATTCTTTCTCCCAACTAAAACCATTTCTTCCAAAATGACCGTAAGCGGCGGTTTGATAATATATCGGTTTTCTAAGATCCAAAAAATCGATTATGGCTTTGGGTCTAAAATCGAATTTTTCGTTTATTATTTTTAGAAGTTTCTCGTCGCCCGTCTTTGAAGTTCCAAAAGAATTAACCATGATAGATACGGGCCTTTCCACTCCTATGGCGTAAGAAACCTGTATAAGACATTTTTTGCAAAGCCCCTCCCTCACCAGATTTTTAGCGACAAACCTCGCCATATAGGCGGCGGAACGATCGACCTTTGTCGGGTCCTTCCCGGAAAAAGCTCCGCCTCCATGCGGAGACATCCCCCCGTAAGTATCCGCTATTATTTTTCTCCCGGTAACTCCGGTATCCGCCGCCGGCCCTCCTATTAAAAAAGAACCGGCGGGATTTATAAATATGTTTTCATATTTTAAGTTATTCATATATTCCCCTAAGACCGGTTTAATCGCTTTTTCTATCAACTCTCGCTTAAACTCATCCGAAATATTTTTCCCTTTCATCACTTTTTTATTATGCTGAACCGACAAAACTACCGAAATTATTTTTTTGGGAAAACCGTTTTTGTCGTAAAACACGGTTATCTGGCTCTTTGCGTCCGGGCCTACATTTTTCAAAACTCCGTTTTTCATTAATTCGGCATATCTTATTAGAATCTTATGCGCATAAATTATTGGAAACGGCATATGCTCCTTCGTCTCGTCCGTGGCGTAGCCGAACATAATGCCTTGGTCTCCGGCCCCTCCGTTATCCACGCCTTTTGAGATACATGGAGATTGAATATTTAAGTTTATTTCATATTCAATTTTTTCGGGGTCGTAATTCCATTTTGAGTTATAACCCGTATCCGATATGGTTTTTTTAACTACTTGTATTATCTCTTCTTTTTTATAATTAAAATCCGATTTTATTTCGGCGCTGACCATTATTTTATTATGAGAAGCCATAGTCTCGCAGGCTACCCTCGCATAAGGGTCTTTTAAAAGATACATATCCAAAATAATATCCGATATCCTATCGCAGAGCTTGTCGGGATGGCCTTCGGAAACGGATTCGGATGTAAATAAACTATTTTTTATTATCATTTTCCCTCCTAATTTTTTGTTTCCGGTACCGAATCTACTTCTTTTAAAATTTTATCTTCTCCTAAAAAATATTTTTTTCCGTCAAAAACTAACCATAATTCTTTTTTAATAAGTATAACTTCGAAAACATCCATAATACATCTTTTTGCTTTTTTAAAATCATAATCCACCAAATAAGTTCTAAAATAACCCAATGGCGGATATTCGTAAATATAATAGTTATCGCTTATTTTTATATTTTTTATAATTCTGTTTTTTTCAACCATTTCATTCAAGAAGGTTATCTGTTCTTCTTTATCCATTTCAATTAATTTTTGCCTTATTTTAAAAAGTTCATCAGGTGTTAAAAACACTCTGAGTTTATCCTCAGAAATATCGTCTCTATATAGCCAAAAGTAATATTCATTAAACTCTTGTATTGAAATTTTTCCATCCTTGCTAATTCGATATTGCTCTTTTTCACCATTATATACCAAGGTCAAGTCCCGTTCATAATCATATTTTTCTTTTCTCAATTTGATCGCATATTTTATTTTGTCTTCGAAAGTTGCGCCCAAAGCCGATACTCTTATATAAACACAAGCCATTGGAGATACTACAATATAACTTCCGCCATAATTAGTCATACAACCTCCTTTATCGGATTGAATTAAGATTTGCTGTGCTATTTATGAAGGGAAAGTTGAATAATCGATACCCGCTTTGAGGCAAGTTTAATACAAAATAAAAAAACCCGCCATCAAAGCGGGTTATCTTTTCATCGGTTATGGTACCGACTACCCCGCTTAGAAGGTTTAAGGCCCTTCAAGACAGCAAATCGCCTCCATAGTTTTGGTACTATGGGAACCCCGCTTAGAAGATTTAAGGCTCTTCAAGTCGGCAAATCGCCTTTAGAGAACAAACCTGCTTTAAAAGTAGGATATATTCATTATAGCATAATTTTCAAAACTTGTCAAGATGGCGAATCAAATCGGTTATGTATAATAAAGTGTGTAAAAATATGATAGTAGTAAGATATAAGGGA